>NZ_LUUK01000013.1 GCF_001644025.1 Methylomonas koyamae | reverse complement strand
AGGGGCTTTTACGACACCCTTCTTCAGTGGGTGTTACGCGGTGTCGGGCGCGGATTGCGGTCAGTAGTTGAGACCGGGCAGTTGGAGGATCAGCGCGGCGCTGATCATCGCGGCGGCGGTCAAAATGGCCCACAGCGAACGGCGATTGTTGGATTTGAGCTGTTTGCGCAGCAATACCATTTCGCGCTGGTGGTGCTGGATTTGTTGCTGCATCTGGGCGGTGCTTTGCAATGCGTGCAACACCAGGTTAGGGATTTCCGGCAGTTGCTCGGTGATTTCCGGGAGCTTGGCCAGCAATTCCTTGAGCTTGGCGCTGGGCCCCATCCGTTCCTTGAACCAGTTTTCCAGGAAGGGTTTGGCGGTTTGCCACAGGTCCAGCTCGGGGTAGAGCTGCCGGCCCAGGCCTTCGATATTCAACAAGGTTTTTTGCAGCAGTACCAGTTGCGGTTGAACCACCATGTCGAAGCGGCGCGCGGTCTGGAACAGTCTGAGCAACAACAGGCCGAAGGAAATGTCTTTCAGCGGCTTTTCGAAGATGGGTTCGCAGACGGCGCGGATGGCCGCTTCGAATTCCTCGACCCGAGTCGTGCTCGGCACCCAGCCGGACTCGATGTGCATTTGCGCGACCCGCCGGTAATCGTGGTTGAAAAAGGCCAGGAAATTTTCGGCCAGATAGCGTTGGTCGGTATCGGACAGACTGCCGACGATGCCGAAATCGACGGCCAGATATTTGTCCGGCAGTTGCACGAAAATATTGCCGGGGTGCATGTCGGCATGAAAGAAATTGTCGCGGAATACCTGAGTAAAGAAGATTTCCACGCCGCGTTCAGCCAGTTTCTTGAAATCGGCGTCGCCCTTGCGCAAGGCGTCGATGTCGCCGACCGGAATACCGTAGATGCGTTCCATCACCAGCACTTTGCGGCGGGTCAGCGGCCAGTGGATTTCCGGAATGTAGAGCAACTCGGAGTTTTTGAAATTGCTGCGGATCGCGCTGGCGTTGGCGGCTTCGCGGACCAGGTCCAGTTCGTCGAGTATGGTTTTCTCGAACTCGGCGACGATTTCGACGGCGCGCAGGCGGCGGGCATCCGGCCAGAAGCGCTCGGCCAGTTTGGCGAATTCGAACAGCAGCGCGACGTCCGAGTGAATCTTGCCGGCGATGTCCGGGCGCAACACCTTGACGATGACTTGCTCGCCGCTGTGCAATCGCGCGGTATGCACTTGGGCGACCGAGGCCGAGGCCAGCGGCGTCGGATTGAATTCGGCGAAAGCTTCGCCCAGGGTTTGGCCGAGTTGCTGCTCGATGATTTTCCGGGCCGTTTCGGCCGGAAAGGGCGGCACCTTATCCTGGAGCTTGACCAGCTCCTCGGCGATGTCTTCCGGCAGCAAGTCTTTGCGGGTGGACAGGGTTTGGCCGAATTTGACGTAGATCGGCCCCAGGTCTTCCAGCGTTTTGCGGATGCGGACGCCGCGGGGCAGCGTGGTGCGGCCCAGCCAGTAGTTGGGCGAGCAATAGGCCAGAAAGCGGATGGCCCGGAACAAGCGGGTTTTCAACACGATTTCGTCCAGACCGTGGAACATCATCACCCAATTGATATGAATCAGGCGCATCAGGGTTTTGGGACGAATCACAAGCAGTCCTTTTAACGGGGTTCGGTGGGTGGAGTGAGGGCGGCGGCCAGCCGGTCGAGGCGAGCGGTCAGCCGGTCGGTGTCCAAACGCAATTGGTCGATGTCTTGAAAGACTCGTTCGGCTTCCGGTTTGGCCGGCAGTTCGCGGGTTTCTTCCTGGAGAAATTCCTCCAGATTGAGTTTAAACGTGGTCAGGCTCTGCCGCGACCAAGCGCGGCCGCCGCGCACCCAGCCGGCCAGGCGGTGGGCCAGGTCGGCGCCGGCGTAGCGGGCCAACTTGGCTTCCCAGGCGATGTCCAGTTTTTCGAACAAGCGCTGCAGCTTGCGGGCCAGTTGGGTATCGCCGGCCAGTTTGACTTCGCCGCGAAACAGCGAGCGCATGGGCGTGGCGCTCAAGCCCATCAGGCCCAGAGCGGCCAGCGAGCCGCTCAAACTGGCATCGGGTTCGCCGGCGTAACTCTCCAGAATCTGGATGCGCCGGGTGCCGGGACACAGGAACAGTTCGGCGCCGAAGGGCTGAATGCGCAACGCGATGACCTTGCCGGCCATCGGCGCCAGATAGTCTTCGAGGTGGTCGTCCAGCACCAGATACTGGTTCAACGCGGTTTCCAGCGCGGCTACCAGCAGGGGTTTGACTTGCAGAAAATCGTTCGCCATTAGCCGTTCGTCGATCGGAGCTGTTGCGGACAATCGCGCGCTACCATCCGGGGTCGATGGAAGCCGCGGCGCTTAAAACTTGTAGCCCCGGTGCACCGCGACGATACCCTGGGTCATATTGAAATATTCGCAGCGCTCCAGACCGGCGTTTTCCATCATTTGTTTTAGTTCGTCCTGCTTCGGGTGCATCCGGATGGATTCGGCCAGATAGCGGTAGCTTTCCTCGTCCTTGGCGACGACCGCGCCGATTTTGGGCAGCAGATTGAACGAATAAAAGTCGTAAACCTTTTCGGTAATCGGATCGGTCGGATGGGAAAATTCCAGTACGATGACCCGGCCGCCCGGTTTCAAGACTCGGTACATCGAACGCAGCGCGGCGTCCTTGTCGGTGACGTTGCGCAAGCCGAAACCTATCGTCACGCAATCGAAGGTATTGTCGGCGAAGGGCAGGCATTCGGCGTTGACCTGGGCGTAACGGATATTGCCGGCCAGACCTTTGTTGACCAGACGTTCGCGACCGTTGCGCAGCATCTCGGCGTTGATGTCGGCCAATACCACTTGGCCCTTGGCGCCGACCCGTTTCTCGTACAGCATCGTCAAATCGCCGGTGCCGCCGGCCAGATCCAGTATTTTATCGCCTTCGCGCACATTGGCCAGTTGTACCGCGACCCGCTTCCAGATCCGGTGAATGCCGAACGACATCAGATCGTTCATCAGATCGTAGTTGTTGGCGACCGAATCGAACACGCCGCGTACCATCGCGACTTTTTCCGAGACCGGTACTTGTTTGAAGCCGAAATGGGTAGTGTTGTCGTTAGTCATGGTGGCGTTTAATGAGTAATGGGCGAGCGGCGGCTAATGCCGGCGGCTTGGAGTTCTTCGAGATATTGCGACCAGAGCAGCGGAAAGTCCGAACCCAGTTTGTACAACAAGTCCCAACTGTAAATGCCGGTATCGTGGCCGTCGCTGAATACCAGTTTGACCGCGTAATTGCCGACCGGCAGGATGTCGGTGATGGCAACGTCCTCCTTGCCTGTTTGCAGGGTTTCCTGGCCGGGGCCGTGACCGACCGCTTCGGCCGACTGGGTGTAGACGCGCAGGTATTCGGCCGGCATTTCGAAGATGCTGCCGTCGTCGAAATGGATTTCCAGTATACCCGAGACCTGGTGCAGCTTGATTTCGGTCGGGACGTGGTGGCAGGGCGGAATTTCGATACGCATGGCTTATAAGATATAGCGGCTGAGGTCTTCGTCGTCGGCCAGTTCCAGCAAATGGGCGTTGACGTAGGCGGCGTCGATGGTCACGGTTTTTTCCGGCAGGTCCGGGGCGTTGAAGGACACGTCCTCCAGCAACTTCTCCAAGATCGTGTGCAAGCGGCGGGCGCCGATGTTCTCGGTTTTTTCGTTGACCTGCCAGCCCAGTTCGGCGATGCGGCGGATGCCGTCGGCGGTAAATTGCACGTCCACGCCTTCGGTTTTGAGTAGCGCCTGATATTGCTCGGTCAGCGAGGCGTTGGGCTCGGTTAGGATGCGGACGAAGTCTTCGGCGCTAAGCGCGCTCAGTTCGACCCGGATCGGAAAACGGCCTTGCAACTCTGGAATCAGGTCTGACGGTTTGGTCAAATGAAAGGCTCCGGATGCGATGAACAGCACGTGGTCGGTCTTGATCATGCCGTATTTGGTGCTGACCGTGCTGCCTTCGACCAGCGGCAGCAAGTCGCGCTGCACGCCTTCGCGGGAGACTTCGCCGCCGCCGATTTCGCCGCGTTTGCAAATCTTGTCGATCTCGTCCAGAAACACGATGCCGTTTTGCTCGACGGCTTGTAGCGCCGTTTGCTTAATGTCTTCCTCGTTGACCAGTTTGCCGGCTTCTTCTTCCTGTAGCAGTTTCAGCGCGTCCTTGATTTTCAATTTGCGGGTCTTGGTGCGGCCGCTGTTCAGGTTTTGAAACATGCCCTGTAACTGATTGGTCATTTCTTCCATACCCGGCGGCGCCATGATCTCGACACCCACCGACGGCGCCGCGACATCGACTTGAATTTCCTTGTCGTCGAGATCGCCTTCGCGCAGTTTTTTACGCATTTTCTGGCGGGTGGATTCCTCGGTTTCCGACAGCATGCCGCCCTCGGCGCGCGGCAGCAGAATGTCCAGCACCTTGTCTTCGGCGGCGTCGGCGGCGCGGTTTTGCACTTTTTCCATTGCCGCGACGCGAGTCATTTTGACGGCGGTGTCCACCAGATCGCGGATGATGGATTCCACGTCGCGGCCGACGTAACCGACCTCGGTAAACTTGGTGGCTTCTATTTTAATGAAGGGGGCGTTGGCCAAGCGGGCTAGGCGGCGGGCGATTTCGGTCTTGCCGACGCCGGTGGGGCCTATCATCAGAATATTTTTCGGAGTGATTTCCTCGCGCATGCCGGCGTCTACTTGGCCGCGGCGCCAGCGGTTACGTAGCGCGATAGCGACCGAGCGCTTGGCGTCGGCCTGGCCGACGATGTGCTTGTCCAGTTCGCTGACGATTTCTCTCGGGGTCATTTGACTCATGGTTGTTCTTGCTCCGCCGGTTTGGCTTCGGCGTCCAATTCTTCGATGCGTAAATTGTGGTTGGTGTAGATACAGATGTCGCCGGCGATGTGCAGCGATTTCTCGACGATGTCGCGGGCGCCGAGTTCGGTGTTCTCGTACAAGGCGCGGGCCGCGCTTTGCGCGAACGCGCCGCCGGAGCCGATCGCGATGAAATCGTATTCCGGTTCGATCACGTCGCCGGTGCCGGAAATGACCAGGGTGGTTTTGCTATCCGCGATGATCAACAAGGCTTCCAGCTTACGCAGCGCTCGATCGGTGCGCCAATCCTTGGCCATTTCGACGGCGGCGCGGGTCAGATTGCCGCGGTGTTTTTCAAGCTTGCCTTCGAAATGTTCGAACAGGGTAAAGGCGTCGGCGGTGGCGCCGGCAAAACCGCCTATCACCTTGTCGTGGTAAAGCCGGCGCACCTTGCGGGCGTTGGCCTTCATCACGGTGTTGCCCAGCGTGACCTGGCCGTCGCCGCCGATCACGACTTTGTCGCCGCGCCGCACGGACAATATGGTGGTACCTTCGAAACTCGTCATGTTTTCAATCAACGGAACGGGGAAAGCCGAGGATTTTACATGTTCTGGATTGCGATGGGGAGAAGTTTGCTGGGGCTCGCCGGCCGGCCAAGCGTTGAACTATCGGGCGAAACTGATTAAAGTGAGGCGGCCGGATAGGTGGTGCCGATAACGCTGCCGTAGAGCGGCGGCCGGGACGGCTTTCGATCATTAGAATAACAACAAGGGGATCAACATGAGAGGTTCATCAGGCTGGAAACGCGCGGCCTTGCTGTGCGCGGTGTTCTTTTCGGGCGCGGTAGCGGCGGTAACGCCCGACGAAGAAGAAAAACAGCAATGTAAAAAACCCAAATTTCGGGACTTCGAGCCCGCGCACATGGCGGAAGTGGCACCGGGCGTGCCGTTGTCGTTTCACGTTTCGCCCAACGCCGACCCGTTTACGATCACCGCCGAGGCGCGTGGCGAGAAAATGAAAGTGGATGTTGTCAATAAAAAGACCTTCTATCTGGTCAATACGACTTTACCGGCGCTGAGCGGCGGGTTTGCCAGGATACACGTCACCGCGAAAGCCGCCGAAAGCAAGACCATCGCTAGCGGTTGCCTGGGTCAGGATGGTTGGCTGCTGAAAATCAAGGGGGCCGAGGCGCCCGCGAAAACGGCGGTGGCGCCGGCCGCTCAATAGCGGATTTTGTCGGTTTTGGCCTGCCAACGGCGGAACGGCAGATCGGGTTCCGCCAGCGGCAGTCGGCGCATTGCGATTTGGCGTTGCTCGGCGGCCTTGCCGATTTCGTCGTAGATAAAGCCGTCGTCGAAACCGGCTTGGGCTGCGTCGTGGCGGTCACAGGCGTAATACACCGCCTTTAGTCGCGCCCAATAAATCGCGCCCAAGCACATCGGACAGGGTTCGCAACTGGTGTAGAGCGTGCAGTCGGTCAGTTGAAAGTCGCCGAGCGCTCGGCAGGCCAGACGGATTGCCGCGACTTCGGCGTGAGCGCTCGGGTCCAGGTCGGCGGTCACCCGATTGCCGCTGGCGGCGATGACTCGGCCGTTCCGAACGATCAGCGCGCCGAACGGTCCGCCGCCTTGTTCGACATTGGCGGTGGCCAAATCCACCGCTTGCTGTAAAAAGCCGGCGTCCATTAGAGGCCCAACGGGTTGTCCGGGTCGATGCCGGTCATGAACGGCAAACGCCGGTCTTCGTTGGTGATTTGGTAAACCTTGCCCAGCCAATTGTTGAACACCGCCTTGGCGGAGTCGCGCCACGTAATGTCCAAATGGCCGAGTATCTCCTCCTCGGGCAGGGCTTTTAGCGGTCTGGCGCCGTGCCGGGCGGCCTTGACCTCCGCTTCGTACTCGGACAGTAGGCGTTGCGTCGCCGGGTCGAAGTAGTTTTCCGGAAACGGCGGGTAATCGTCGCGTTCCGTGCGGTAAAACCGCAGTACCTCGCGCTTGTATTCCTTCAGCAGGCTGATGTCGTCGTATTCCGGATGGCCTTGGAAGAATACGATACGGAAGCCGTCCGGACTGACCGCCAGATGTACGCCCGCCTGATCGCTGGCCACCAACACTTTCAATCCGTGTTTTGCCATGTCCGCTTGAAAGACTTCGTTGTAGCGCGAGTGCGGTACGTCGAAGCGGGTGTTGATTTCGGCCACCAACGGATGACGGCGGTCGACGACCTTGTGCGAGAACACGCCCCAGCGTTTGGCCGGCAGGCGGGTGCGCTCGACGCCGTAGCAGTGTTGGATCAAGGCATGGGTGGCGAGGCAGGAGCACAGGACCGACGTGACGTTTTGCTTGGCCCATTCGAAGACTTCGGTTAACGGTCCCCAAAATGCTTCGTCCTGCAAGTGGTCGTGGGTGACGTTGGCGCCGCTGATGATCAATGCATCCAGGCCGTCGCGCTTGATTTGCTCGAAGGATTCGTAATAGCGCTCGATATGAGCCAGCGCTTCAGGGCCGCGTTCGAGGCCGGCAATCGTGAATGGATGAACGTGAAATTGGGCAATCTGATTGCAAGCGCCGACCAGCCGGAAAAACTGGCGTTCGGTGGCTTCCAGCGCGGCATCGGGCATGATGTTGAGCAGGCCGATATGCAATTCGCGGATGGATTGGCCTAGCGCGCGCGCCGGACTGAGGATTTCTTCGCCTTCGTCGCGCAGACGGCCGAAGGTCGGCAAATCGGTATGGGCAACTAGCGGCATTGCGGTAGAGGCCTCATGCGCTCTGGCGGTCGATGGCCGCGGCGATCAATTCGATGAAATCTTGCTCGCTTTGAATCCGGGCCGTTTCGTCGGCGCTGACCGTGTAGCCGTATTGGGCGGCAATCGCTTCGTAGCGCGGCACGCGGGCCTTGAACAGCTCCGGAAATACCCAAGTGACGAAGTCGTCCGGCGGAATTTGGTCGGTCGAGGCGTAACCGCGTTCGCTCATGAATCGGGCTAGCTTGGCATCGACGAATTCGGGGCGGTAGTAGAGCGGTTTCGGATCTTGCTTGGCCCGGTCGATGATGGTTTGCTCCAGCGCCGGCGGAATCTGGATGTAAACGATCAGCGTGTGCTCGGCCAGCGTTTCGAGAACCTCGGGGCAATCGAGTTCGCAGACGCTACCGCCTGCGTCGTTCAAAAAATGTTTGTAGCCGTAAATCGCTTCGGCCTTATGAATGAAATCCGGCACGTCGTTCATCGCCGCGATTTCGGCCTGATGGTGTAGTGCCTGCCGGCGCTTGAATTCGGCCAGCGTCAGGCCGCCCTTGGCCGGATCGCCGATTTTGCCCAGGAAACTCGATACCGGCGCCAGATTATCGACGGTAATATTGTTGCAGATGTAGATCGAGTCCGATTTAAGCAGCTCGCGCAAAAACGGCACGCCCATCGCCTGCTGTTTGATGTTGTCCAGGATGGGTTCTTCCAAGTACTTGGTGCCGATCCGGTAGTCTCCGGAATAGTGGAACCATTTGTCCTTGGGCAGTTTGTTGGACAAGGTAGTCTTGCCCGCGCCGGACATGGCCAGCAGCGTGATGCTCTTGGATTCCCAGTCCAAGAATTGTTGGGCGGTCATTTTCATAAAAGGTGATTGCTTAATCCAAAAAATCGCTGATATCCAAATCTTCCGAGTCCGGGCGGGCGTGGCGATCGGGATCGGTATAGCCGAGATCGTCGGCTTCCAGGTCGTCGAACGGCGCGCTCCAATCTTCGGGGTCTTCGATATAGTCTATCGTCGAGTTGTACCAACTTTCGTTGTCGTATTCGCCCAGATCGCCATTGGCGTATTGGACTTCGATGTTGTCGTCGTTGCCTTCGATGGCGACGACCTTGAAGGTGAGGTTGCTTTCCAAGTCTTTATACCAACGGCCGATCACCGGGTCTGCGATAGTAGTCATCGTTGCGTCCTCGCTAAGTGGTTGACCCGCCCAATGATAGCGAGTTTGCCGAGACTGTGCGAGCCGAGTCGCCGGCGAATTCGGTTAGAATGGCGATTTACTCTTGGTCGGTACAGATCATGAACGTGGATAGAATCATCGAATTGGAGATCAGGCAGGCGTATCAGGAAGACCTGATACAGGCCCTGAATCAGGTGGTGGCCGGTCAACAAATCCAGATCGGTAAACTGGAAGAAACTTGCAAGTTATTGCACGACAAGATCAAAAGCCTGGGACATGCTATTAACGATGGCGGCGGAGCGCAGGCGGACGAGCGTCCGCCGCATTATTGAACCGGCCGGCATCCGGCCGGGCTGTGCTCGCGCCGTTTAGCCGGCCTTGACGTGCCGACGCGGCGTTTCGGCGCTAGCGACCGATTTGGCGGATGGCGGCAATGCCGTGCAATCCAGATTTTTAGAATGCAGTCGCCGGCAGAAATCGCGGCTGTCGTCTTGCGCCAGCCCGGTCCAAACGGTTTTCCAAAACACGCCGCCCTTGAATTTTTGGCGGACGATACGAGCTTGGCCGGCTTTGGCTAGCGGGCCGAGCGCGCTCCTGGCGCGTTTCAGATTGACGTCGGCGTCGATCTTGCGCGCGAAATTGCCCATCGCGACCGACCAGGCGCGCTCGCTGGAATGGCTTTTGACGCTGGCCGCGCGGATTTCCTTAACGGCCTTGCCGCGTTCCGAATGGCCGGGATTGATCCGAATCGGCTCGTAACGGTTGCTGCCGGAGTCGGCGCCCATCTGCTCGGCGCTACCGGCGCAACGATTGGAAGACAACTGGAACGGCGGCGGCGCGCCGCCGCCGTCTTGCAGTTGGCTGATGTGGCTGCCGTACAAGCCGCTGGCACTGTTGGTAAAGCCCAGGTCCAGCAGGTTTTCCATTTGTTGGAAGCGTTCGGCACTACTGTGCGCCCCCAACAACACGCCTATCAAGCGATGGCCGTTGCGTTTGGCGGAGGCGATCAGGTTGTAGCCGGAACCGCAAGTAAAACCGGTCTTCAGGCCGTCGGCATCCGGATAGCTTTTCAGAATCCGGTTGGTATTCGGCAGCACCCGGCCCTTGTAGTGAAATTCGGTCGCCGAGAAAAAACGGTAGTGCTGCGGAAAATCGCGGATCAATGCGGCGGACAACAAGGCTAAATCGCGAGCGCTGCTGATCTGGCCGTCGTCCGGCAGGCCGCTGGCGTTCTGAAACGAACTGTTATACATGCCCAGCCGATGCGCCGTTTGGGTCATCATCGCCGCGAAATTGCTTTCGGTACCGCCCAGATGCTCTGCCAGCACCACCGCCGCGTCGTTGGCCGAGCGGGTCGTTACCGCCATGATGGCCTGCTCGACGGTCAGGTTTTGGCCTTGGCGCAAGCCCAACTTGGAGCTGGGTTGCAGCGAAGCGTGTCGGGATACCGTGACTGTGTCGTTCAGGTGCAGGTGACCGGATTCTATCGCCGAGAACGTCATGTAAATCGTCATGACCTTGGTCAGCGAGGCAGGATACCAGCGATGCGTGGAGTCGGTTTCGTGAACGACTCTGCCCGTATCGGCATCGATGACAATGGCCGCGTAACGGGCGGCGGCCGGCGAACCGTGCAGCAGCAGGCAGGCGATTGAGGCGAGGGCCAGGTTTAGGCGCGGCACGGTACTCAAGTTCTTACTTTGCTCCAAGTAGGTGGTGTAAGGTTTTGACTGGATTATTTAATCAGAATAATCGTTTTCAAAAAAGGCTTATTTTCGAATCGGTGACCAAATATTCTGGAATTTTTTTGGGCAAGCTTAGCCGGTTTTTTGCTTGAACAAAAGGGCAATTGCGGTTTGTAAATGCTTAAAATTGTTATATTATCTAAGCTCGGGGCTGCTATTTGACAAACAGTCTGGGCAGCAAGGGATCTATAGTCGTCGGGATGGTGTCGCTTGATTGAAGAAAAACGTTATTTTGACAATAGTTTTGATGTGTTTCTGGCTGATACGCCCGAGAGTCTGGAAATCCATTACAACCTCCGGTTTCGGGTGTATTGCGATGAAATGGGCTACGAAGACAAGGAGCGGTTTCCCGATAGATTGGAGAAGGATTATTGGGATGAAAACGCCGTCCATTTTTTGGTCCGCCATCGCGATAGCGGCTGTTGGCTGGGAGCCATGCGGTTGGTCAAGCCGAGAGGCTATCGGTTTCCGCTCGAGGATCGCTGCACCCCCTACCAGCCTCTGTCGGTGAATCAATACCGCAACTCGGTGGAAATTTCCAGGCTGTGCGTGCTGCGGGAAGCGCGGCGCTTAAACTTGCACAGGCGGCCGGCCAAGGTGTTGGCCAACGGCGAAGTCGATCGGCGTGTCAGTTTCCTGCAAGATTATAAAAACTTGAGCCGTAGCGTGATGTGGGGTTTATATCGGGCGGCCGTCGTGTATTGCCGGCAAACCGGAATCAGAGACTGGTACATCCTGGTCACGCCGTCGTTGGCGCATGCGGTCAAGCGCGAAGGCTTTGAAATGACTCAGATCGCCGAACCTTGCGGGTTGAACGGCGTGCGTACCGCGTATCGATTGAGCGTGGCGCATATCCTGAAAAACCCGATATGGGAACACGACTACAAGCGCGATTTTCTGCGCTACTCCGAGCTGAACGACGAATTCGCCGCCTATGGCTATCTGCGCAGGCCGCTACGCCAGATCGGCTCGGTTTCCTATATTCAGCCGCGCTATTAGAAAAACTATAACGGCGGAAATCGATAGACCGGCAACTCGGTTGCCGATCATCGACAGAAGAGTGCCGCAGCGCTAGTCACGGCGTTAGTCCTTGAGCGTTCCGGCTTGCTCGAGCCATTCGGCAAACAGGGCGCCAGACGTGCAAACTGGGTTTGCGCGCCTGGCTTTTCCGTATCAACCACCGCCGGCTTGGCGAAACCGTGGTCAAGCGGAATCAATCCTCGCGATGCCGGCCGCGGCGGCATTGACTAAAGGTCGAGTCGGCGGCCGCCGAGGCATCGCGAGCCGCCACGCCGGTGTCCGGGAAGTCGGTGAACAAGCCATCCACGCCTAAATCGAAGTAGTAGCTCATTTCCTGTTGCGGGTCCGCGAAACCGTAACCGCCGGAGTCGTTGCGGAAGGTCCAGCTATGCACCTGCAAACCCTTGTCGTGCGCCATTTCCAGTACGCCGGTACTGCCGTCCACTCGGCGGTCGTGAAGGTCTATGCTACCGTCGCCGGTACGGTCCACGCCATCGGCCACCGTTTTCACCAGATAAGGTTTCCATGGGCCGATTGCGTCGGCATAGGACTTAACGAAATCCAGGCCGGTTTCGCTTAACAAATCCGCAAAAGTGCGCGGGTCGCCGGCTTTGACGAAATCGTAAGGCTGTTTGTAAGGCGGAACCAGCGACAGCGAACCATCGGCATTGACATCGTCGGCGTCGATCAACTGCACCAAGCGAATGTCGGTTTTCCTGCTCAGATATTGCAGATTGCCGACTTCGAAGGATTGGATGAACACCGGCGCGCAGGCGCTGTCGCCGTAGGCGGCGTGCAATTTGGCCAACAACTTGTTTTCGAAGAAATTCCGGCCGAACAGCGGCCGGCGGTTGGCGGCTTTCAAGTCGGCGTGATAGGTGGAATGCTTGATTTCCGGATAAATGCCGATGGTCCGGCCGGTTTCCCGGCTTTTTTGCTTGGCCAGCGCGATGACTTCTTCCAGTGTCGGAATTTCATACAGGCCGTCGTAGGCGGTGTTGGCCGGCCGCGTTTGCGGTAAACGTTCCCTGGCGCGCAGGGTTTTGATCTCGGCCAACGTAAAGTCGCTGGCAAACCAGTCTTCGTATTCGACACCATCCACCATCCGCTTGGTTTTGCGGCCGGAGAATTCCGGGTGATTGGCCACGTCGGTGGTGCCGCCTATCATCGGCTCGTGGCGGGCGATCATCTGGCCGTCCTTGGTCAACACCAAATCGGGCTCGATGAAATCGACGCCCATCTCGATTGCCAGCGTATAGCCCGCCAGCGTGTGCTCCGGCCGGTAACCGGCGGCACCGCGATGGCCGATGACGAGGGGGCTGGTTTGCATGGTGCCGTGATCTCGGTGATAGGAATGGGCGGCGGCGGTGCCGGGCCCAGTCAATATAGCCAGGGAAACGGCCGCCGCCGGCAGGTTGTAAAGCATTTTAAACATGTTGGCTCCTTAGTTAAGGAAAGGTGAGCTTCCTAGGAAATTAATCGCGGCGTTCGCCGTCGGCGGGCAGTACTTTGCTGAACACCGTCGCGCCGTTGATGTCTTTCAACGCCACCCGCAGGGCTCGGCTGCGTTGGTCGATATCGACTTGACCGAAGAACTGCAAGCCAGCGTACGGGGACAAGTTGACTTGGCCGGCCGGTGGCGCCTTGCTGAACACCACTTGCGGGCCGAAGGTGCCGTCGGTGCTGTTCGGGCCAAACGAGCCCGCGTTCAGCGGGCCGGCGACGAATTCCCAGAACGGCGCGAAATCTTTGCTGGCGGCCTTGCTGGGGTCGTAATAGTGCGCGGCGGCGTAATGCACGTCGGCGGTCAGCCACACTACGTTTTTGACGTGCGCGTGTTTGATAAAGCTCAGCAAGCGGGCGATTTCCAGCTCGCGGCCGGCGGCCGGACCGTTGTTGCCGTTAGCGACCGCTTCCCAGCGCGGCGTGCCGTCCGGCAAAGTGCCGTCGCCGATGTTTAAACCAAGCGGCATGTCGGCCGAAATGATTTTCCAGGTTGCTTCGGAGCTAGCCAAGGCTTCTTCCAAGCGAGCCAGTTGTTCCTCGCCCAAGAATGCGGTTTCCTCGCTTTCGGACGTTTGCAGATTGGCGGTGTTCGGACCCCGGTAGCTGCGCATGTCCAAGACGAATACCTCCAGCAACTTGCCGTAAGACAATTTTCGGTAAACCCGGTCGGATTCTTCCGCACCGTGCGGGCGTAGCGGCGCGTATTCGTGGAAGGCTTGGGTGGCGTGGGCGATCAGGGTCGGAATATCCTTGATGGTATAGCGCGCGTCGTTGCTCAGGTCCTTGGCATCCGACCAGTTGTTGACCACTTCGTGGTCGTCCCATTGCCAGATTTGCGGTACTTCGGCGTTAAAGCGGCGCAGATTGGCGTCCAGCAGATTGTATTTGTAACGGCCGCGAAACTCGTCCAGCGTTTCGGCCACTTTGGACACTTCCGGCGTGACCAGATTGGTCCAGACTTGGCCGTTCTCGGCGACCACGCTGTCCTTGATCGGGCCGTCGGAATACACGCTGTCGCCGCTTTCGATGAAAAACTGCGGATGGACTTGGCGCATTGCTTCGTAGATTTTCATGCCGCCGAAGCTTTCGTTGATGCCCCAGCCCTGGCCGGCGATGTCGCCGCCCCACACAAAGCGGATGTTGTCGCGTTTGCCTATCGTGTGGAAATGCCCGGTCACCGCCGCGCTGGCATTGCGAGCGTTGGTCAAGTCTTCGAACCAGACCTTGACGTAAACGTCTTGGCCGGCCGGCAGATCGACCAAATCCTGGCGGGCGGTGAAATCGGATTCCGGCGTTGCGTAGGGGCCGCGAATCGTCACCGGATTGGTGAAGTCGGCATCGAACGCATATTGCACGAACATCCGGGCCGGGCGGTCGGCACGGCTCCACACCACGGTTCTGCCCGGCAGCGGATCGCCGAATTGGATGCCTTGCGGCATTTGCGGAGCGTCCACCGCGCAAGCCGGGTTTGTTAAAGCGGCAATGGCCGCCAGCAGCGCCGATTGGCCGGCGATACGGGTAAATCTGCTTAATTTACGCATGCTTAATTCCAGGGCTGGGTAGAGGAGGCCGGGATTATAGGCAGCGCAAAATGACAGGATGATTAAGCGGAGCCGCTTGATTTCTCGAGGGAATCGGCGTGATCGGGTGGTGGGAGGGATTTGGAATGTCGTTTTTATCAGTCGTTCGTCGCGCGGATTTGTGCTGTGGCGAAGTCGTGGCAGACGCATCGAATGCGCCGTTAAGCCCGCCCGGCTGTTGCTGCCGGGCGGAATGAGCTGGCGTGAGGCTTTGCGTTGCAGGACACAGGCGGAATGCACTCGCCGTGTCGTTTCTTTCGCGCGTGCGTTTGGCGCGAAGGTTTGGGCTTGCGGCGCGGTCGGTTTACTGAAGACGTCGCGGCCGAGTTCCGGTGGGGACCGGTCCCCGGTTTACAAGCGGCCGTTTTGGTAGTCGTCTATCGCTTGCAGAATTTCGGCCTCGCTGTTCATCACGAACGGGCCGCGCTGAACGATCGGTTCGCGCAGCGGCCGGCCGGCGATCAGTATGGCTTGGCTGTCCTGTTCGGCGATCATCACCACGCCGTCGCTTTCCGACCGATTATTTAACACCGCCAATTGCCGAGCCGCGAGCTTGCGCCCGCCGACCGTCAGCTCGCCGCGATAAACGTAGATAAAGGCATTGCGGTCGGGCGGCAGCGCTTGGCTGAATGCGCCGCCGGCCGGTAAGTGCAGATCCAGAAACAACGGTTCGGTGGCCGGCCGTTGTATCGCGCCCGCCACGCCGTGACTGTCGCCGGCAATCACGCGGAGCAGGCCGCCGTTCGGCAGCTCGAGTTCCGGTATCGCCGGGCTTTGCACGTCGAGGTAGCTGGGGGGCTGCATTTTGTGCGCGGCCGGCAGATTGATCCACAGTTGAAAGCCTGCCAACAAACCGTCTTTCTGCTCCGGCATTTCCGAATGGATAATCCCGCGTCCGGCGGTCATCCATTGTATCCCGCCGGTCTCCAATAGCCCGGCGTGGCCGGCATTGTCGCTATGCCGCATGCGGCCGGCCAGCAAATAGGTCAGGGTCTCGAAGCCGCGATGCGGGTGGCTGGGGAAGCCGGCGACATAATCGCCGGGGTTGTTGCTGCCAAAGGCGTCCAGCAATAGAAACGGGTCCAGCCGTTTTTGTAAACTTGGCGGTATCAGCCGCGTCAGTTGGACGCCGGCGCCGTCGGTTGTGTTAAGCCCGGTGACTAATTGTTCGATAGTCCGGGAGTGATTTACGGTGGAAGCGGATGTTGGGCTCATCGGTTGATCTCATTTTAATTGGGCGTGTTTAAGGTCCCTTCGGCGTCGCGCGGGGGCCGAGCGGCATCGGCACAGTTCCTGATCCGAGCGTGGCGTTTCCCTGAGCGGAGCGTGGCGTTCCCTGAGCCGAGCCGAAGCATCCCCTGAGCGTAGCCGAAGCGTTCCCTGAGCGGAGTCGAAGGGAACAGCCCGGTCGATTCAATCACCGGCAGGGCAAATCCTCGAGGGGGTGACGGATTTGGAACTCGCCGCAGGATGGGGGGCCGCCGGTCATATTTCCAGCGCGGCAATTTCCAGCTCGGCTTGCCGCAAGGCCAGTTCGGCGACATCGCCGCTTCTTGCCAGACCTTCGGCATGGATGAACGTCAGATCGGTCATGCCCAAAAAGCCCAGCATCGTTTGCAGGTAGGGCGTCATCGTATCCAAGGGAGTGTCGCTGTGTTGTCCGCCATAAGTTAAGGTTAAATAAACCTTTTTGCCGCGCAACAAGCCTTCCGGGCCGGACTCGGTGTAACGAAACGTCAGGTCGGCGCGGGCAATGGCATCGAACCAGGCTTTGAGCTGGGCGGGAATCCCGAAGTTGTACATCGGAACGCCCAGCACGATACGGTCGGCTTGTTGGATTTCGTCTATCAAGGCGTCGAAACGTTCCGCCAAGGCCTGCTGTTCTGCGTCGCGCTGTTCGGCCGGCGTGAACAACACGCCGAGGGCCGCGCCGTCCAACAGCGGTGGAGCGGATTGCGCCAAGTCGCGTTTAATCAACTCGGAATCAGGGTAGGCGGCTTGTAGCTTTTCAGTCAATAGTGTCGCCAAATGGCTGGAGTGGCTTTGTTCGCCGCGAATGCTGGTGTTGATTTGCAGAAGGTTCATCGTTGGTCTCCCAAATGTCAGTGGATGGGGCTACTATAATTCGGGATAATCAAAACGATAAGACGTGAAAATGGATAACATTATTCCACTAGAGCAACAATATCCCGGCATCGAGCCGAACGATTTGTGGCTATTCGCCAAGGTGGCCGATTGCGGCAGCTTTTCCAGGGCCGCCGAAGCGGCGGGATTGCCCAAGTCGTCGTTGTCTAGGCGCATCGCGTTGCTGGAGCAGCGTCTGGGCGAGCGTTTGTTGCAACGCACGACGCGTAAGTTGACCCTGACCGAGCTAGGCGAACGTTTGCGGGAACATGGTCGGCAAATCGGTGAGGAAACCAACGCGGCGGCGGCCTGGGCGGCGCATCGGCAAGTGACGCCGTCCGGCCGGTTGCGTTTATCCGTTCCCGGCGATTTCGCCAGTTTGGCTTTGGCGCCGCTGTTGGCCGAATTCGGGGAACGCTATCCCGATGTGATGTTGGCCCTGGATCTATCGCCGCGACGGGTGGATTTGGTTGGGGAAGGCTACGACTTGGCGATTCGGGTTGGCGAATTGGCCGACGACGCGATGTTGGCGGCTAAGCGCCTGGACCGGTTCGAATTCGGTTTGTACGCGGCGCCACATTATTTGGCGAGCGCCGGCACGCCGGATCATCCCCGGCAATTGGCGGAGCATACCGCGTTGCATCTGGTAGCGGCCAATCAAGAAATCGCGCCCTGGCGGTTGCGGCGCGGTGAAGAACTTTGGACCGGCCTTCCGCGGGCGGCGGTCACCGCCAATTCGCCGGAGTTGTTGGTTAAACTGGCTCGTCTGGGTCGCGGTATTGTCGCGGCGCCAAAAGTCTACGGTGAATTGAGTTTGCATACTGGTGAACTGGTGCGTTTGCTAGCGGACTGGCAGCTTCCCGGTGTCGATGTCTGGGCGGTATTCCCCGGCCGAAAGTTAATGCCGACCAAGACTCGAGTGTTCTTGGATTTTTTGGCGGAGCGCTTTGGTAAGGGGGCATTCTAATGAACAGATGATTTGTCGCCGAGGAAGGTGAAAAAGCTGGGCGTAGTGAGGTTACTTAGGCTACGATAAGAGGTGTCGATTTAACGGTGCTGCCCTTATAAATATGGCATATTGAGGGGGAAATGCTGTGTAGTGAGGCCAAGTTACAAAAGTTGACCGGAAGCACTAAGGCAAAAAATAACCGCCAGTCTGTTAGAACTGGCGGTTGGTATATAGCAATATCGCTTGGTAATTCGATCTGCTTACGCGGATATTATGCTCTGGCTTTGAGTTTACGCTGACCCGCTAGACCTAAAAGCCCGATTCCTAACAGCGCTAACGATTCAGGCTCTGGTACGGTTATTGTGTTGCCGTTAAGCTGGCCGTTTCCCCCGTTTGAGTACTTGTCATTGGCGGTAGTGTCAAAAAACGCACTGGAGTTGTATTCAAGGGTTTTGGGGTCGAAATAGGAATATGCCGTACCGCCGACTGCTCGTAATGTTGCTGAAACGCTACCGCCTTGGATATTGGAACCGTTGGTAAAGATCAAAGAATCAATCACTAGATCAAGCCACACGGTCCCAGTCTGAGCGGCGGCAACTTCTGCGCCACTACCAGCCGGAGTGGTGTAGTTTGGGGCCAAGTCATTAACGTAAATTCTAACCCATGCGTTGGTCGTATCGTAGGTTGAGTCGAAATTCAACGAAATACCTCCAAACGCAAATGTCAATTCGTAACCTGCATCCATAAAAGCAGGGCCGGATGAAAATCCTCCGTTAACGCGGTCGATTTCGCCTACACCTTCTAGGTAGAAACCAGTGGCTCCAACACCGCCACCAGCGACAGTACTTGTTACGGTATTGATCGCGACTCCGTTATTGAACACTGCGGAACCGGTGTCGCTGGCTGAGTACCATTGAGTAAACTTGAATTCACTTAGAAAGTCATTATCTGTAGAGTCAATGTAGTTTGGATCCCAGTTTACGTGGCTAACGCTTAATGCGCTTGCTGTTCCGCTGAGAGCTATCATGCTGATTGCGCCGATTAATTTGAGTTTTGTCGTTGTTTTCATGTTGGTTCACCTTAGTTTGATTGGTTAAGGACTTGTATGAGTCGTATTTTTACAAGCATGTATTGTGCCGCTTTTCTTAAATAGCCATAATATATTGATATTTATGATTTTTATTCTGTCTTGTGCGATCAGCGCTCTCTGGTATTTTTTGTGGTGTAAAAAAAGCCGACGCTTCGTTTTGCCGCAGGAGAGGTCAATGGTTCTTGGTTGAAGCTGCTATACTTTAAGGACTAGTCGGTTTTTAGGGGAATTAAAATGGAACCAGATACATTTGCCATTGCCTTGACCCGTTTTCAACAAGCAATTGGTGCTGATAGGGTCAATGCTGATTCGGATATGTTGGACATCGTTACTAGCGATTGCTCTATGTTACGGCGCCGTATTATCGCTACCCTTGAGCTTTCGAGCGCTTCGGATGTGTGTGAAGTTGTTAGGATTGCCAATGAGCATCGCATTTCCCTCTATCCCTTTAGCACAGGACGAAACTGGGGCTATGGATCGAAAAATCCCGTCCAGGATTGTTCCGTACTGGTGGATTTGTCACATATGACTCAGATTATCGACTTCGATGATGAAACAGGTTTAGTTACTATTGAGCCTGGTGTTACTCAACGTCAATTAGATGCCTTTTTACGAGCGCATGGGCATCCTTATATCGTCCCTGTAACGGGAGGCGGTCCGGATTGCAGTTTGGTCGGCAACGCTCTAGAACGCGGTTACGGTATAACGCCTTATGCCGACCATTTTAGCGCGGTGATGAGTTTGGAAGCTGTTCTGCCAAACGGTGAAATTTATCGTTCCATGATGGAGGGGTTGGGCGGAGTTGAGATAGATAAGGCCTTCAAGTATGGGATGGGGCCATACTGTGACGGTTTGTTTTCTCAAGGCAATTTTGGAATTGTGACGAAAATGACGATAGCCTTGGCGCCTAAGCCAGAACGAGTCGAGGCTTTCTTCTTTGGCGTAAAAAAGTCTGACGATTTGGAGTTGGCCGTAGAAAAAGTGCGGCAGGTTCTTAGAGAAGTCGGTGCGGTGACGGGATCGATAAATTTGATGAACGGACACCGGATGTTGTCGATGTCGGAACCTTACCCGAAGGATAGGCTAGGCGAGAATGGAATGATTCCTGACGCGGTTTTGAAAAAACTGATGCGGCGCAATCTATTTATGGAATGGACCGGCGTTGGAGCAATCTACGGCAATAAGAAGGTCGTGAAGGCGGTGAAAGGCGAAATTTGCAAAATATTAGGTCCGGTTGCTAAGCGGTTGGTGTTCTTCACGCCAAAAAAAGCGAGATTTTTATTTAAACTAGCTTCAGCTATCCCGATCTTCCGGGATTCGCAAATTGTAAAGGGTTTGGCATCTGTCAATAAGAGCATGCAGATATTTGCAGGAGAGCCAAGCGAAATAGCCTTGCCTCTCGCTTATTGGCGATCGGGTGTCATGCCGGCAGACGGGACGCCTATGAATCCAGATGTCGACGGTTGCGGTTTAATCTGGTACTCCCCGCTTTTGCCGATGAAGCCGAGTTTGACAAGAGCCTATGTTGATATGGTTACGAAAATTTGTGTAAAACACAAAATTGAGCCACTAATTACGCTAACGAGTATTTCCGATCGCTGTTGGGATAGCACGATACCAATTTTGTTTGATAGGCAAAATTCAGAAGAGGTTGCTCGTGCTCATGCGTGTTATCACGAGTTGTTGGATACCGGTATAGCATTAGGATTTATACCTTATAGGCTGGGCATTCAGTCTATGTCTTTGCCAAGCGAAAAAAATGCAGTACCTTCGTTCTTGCAAGTTGTAAAGAAAGCAGTGGATCCGAGTAATATTATGGCTCCCGGGCGTTACGGATTGTGATTCTTGGCTCATTCAGCAATGTAGTCGTTAGCAAAATCAAAAGGTTTAATAAATCATAATCCTTCGAAAGACAGGTTGTATATACTTGAGCATTGCGCAAAAACCACTTGTTATTTAAATCGCTGGCGAGTCCAATATCGTGTAATTACTGTTTGAAAATATGTGTGGGTTAAAGGTGGCTGGATCGGTAGAGTCTGCACTGATAATTGGTTGTCAAAGCTGGTCCGAGCCTCTAAATATGCTAAAAAAAAAGGAAATGACTTTGTTTTTCGGCGGGTGCTCTTCGGGATAAAATGTTTAGTAGCTTTGGTTAATATATTGAAAGCCCATAGTGGAATAGATATAACTTTCGGTATATCTAAAACATGCTCCTTTGATATACATTGTAATATTTTTATTATATCGACTAATTTTAATGCTTGATCGGGTCCGGAGCAAAGATGAAATATTTTTCCAACGAAATCTAGTCTTTGCGAGCTGGTTTTTATACATTTTGCAACATAATCAACGGGTATTATATCCAGCTTTGCGTTGCCGAGGTGCGGTAATAGTCCAAATGTAAGGCGTCCTGACAGAAAGTCACAAATATAATAAAAAATTTGGAAGTGAATGATCTTACCTGTTTCGGAGTGTCCGACAACCATACTCGGACGATGTACAGTTACAGGTAAACTGAGTTCGAGCATCTTTTCTCTTAAGTAATCTTCTGCTTCAGCCTTGGATTGCTCGTATGTGTTATGAAATGCTCTCGTTTCGGTAATCCATGTTTCCGGTATTAAGCCGGACATCTTGCCAGCTACCCCAATAGTGCTGACATATTCTACCTTCTGCAATACTCCCGCCACTTGGCAGGCGTGAGCCAGTTCGACAATGTTTTTGACGGCGCTCAATGCGTGTTTGCGAGCCGTGTCCAGCGGCAGATTCATCCGTACCACGCCGGCGCTATGGATAATATGCGTGCATGATTCAGCGACCTCTCCATAGGCTTGCTCGGATAGGGCAAAGCGCGGCTCATCGGTGTCCCCTTGTAGTAGGGTAATCCGTTGGCGCGCATCGTCGGCTTGAGTGGTATCCAATTCCCAGAATTCAATCAGTTCCTCTAGTCGTTGTCGCAAATGCTCGGGTGATTTCGCGCGGATTAACAACCAAATTCGGTTTTGTGGTTCTTCCAGCAATAGCGGTACCAGCATGCTGCCGATAGCGCCGGTCGCGCCGGTGACGAAGTAATTGGATTTCATCGTTATTCCTTGGGTGCGATTGGACGATCTGCAAAAGGACTTGTCAGGTCGGTAACTTCAGCAGCACGATATTAGGTTCAATCAACAGTGGTTGCTGGTGAATAATTGAATCGCCATTGTCTAATGCGTCGTAAAGCTGGTTAATCCACGCTCCGTAATCTCTTTGAATATTCCTCCGCAACAGCTTTAAATTACGCGTCAGTTCATTTCTTTCGACCGACAGCGACGAAAAGCTTAACACAGCACCGACCGGGCGCTTGTAATTGGGTAATTCCGCTGCGGTTTCGGCGAGCGTTTTCGCTAATTTTCTGGCGAAATCGAGCATTTCGCCGGCGTCTTCCGGTCGTTTGGCTCCCACGGTTACCAAGGTTGTCAAAAATTTGCGGTTTGCGCCGAATACAACCGCGTGCTCGATTTTACTATGGCTTTTTAACAAGTCTTCGATTTCGACGGGGGCGATTTTGCGGCCGGTGGAGGTCTTAAACACGTCGGATTTTCGCCCGGTCAGGCGAATGTAGCCGTGTTCGTCGATCTCGGCATAATCCCCGCTCGCCAAATAACCGTCCGTAGTTAATCTGCGGTCTTCTTGTTGTTCCGCTACATAGCCACCAAAAACTCCGCTGCCTTTAACGAGTAATTCACCGTCTTCCGCAAGTATTACCCTATTAGGGCTTAGTGGTTTCCCGACAGTGCCGAATCGGTAGTCGTTGCCGCGGTTTGCGGCAATCGGAACAACGTTTTCGCTGAGACCGTAGGACTCCAGAATCAACAGCCCTGTTGCGTAGAAGCGTTTTAGCAGCCAAATTGGTATCGGAGCGGAACCGCTAATCAAATATCGGATGTTGCATCCGAACAATGAGGTAAACGACTTGAATAGGCGGCGATTGATAAAACGAAATAGGCATCCGACCGGCGAATCGTTTTCCCCCGCAGACAGACAATAGCAGAGGAGGTGATAGATGGGTTTTGGTTGTCTATTTAATTTGTTCTCGACTTCTTGATAGAGCTTTTCGTAAAAACGCGGGACAGCAATAAAGACATGCGGGTTGATTTGAGGTAGATATTCAATGATTTTTTGCGGCTGAGTTACGAAAAATATTTCCGAACCTCCAGCAAGCGCACATAGGTTTACAATGCGTTGAAAAAGATTCGATAACGGCAACCAACAGACCAAATGGCAGGGGGCTTGGCCAATTTCCGGGAAGGTGTCCAATATGGCTTGAATAGCGGTGACGATCTGTTCGTGTCTGTACGCTATTCCCTTGGGGGTACCGGTGGTGCCGGAGGTGAATATGATCGTTGCAATGTCGTTGGGGAATATCGCCGTTGATAAAACCGTGTGGTCGAGTTTTTCGTCGAGGTGGTCGTGAATGGTCACCGAGTGAAGCTTGCTCTTACCGGATTCGCTGGCATCTTCAAGTGAAATAACGGTGGATATTTGATTAAAGACGCTGTCGCCAAATTTTTCCAAACGTCCAACTCGATCGATAATCATGGCATCGATTTTGACCAGAGTGGAGATGGTTTCGAGATGTTCCGCGGTTTCTTCGGGATCTATCCCGACAATGACGCCGCCGAGCATCAGAATAGCGTGATGTGCCAACTCCCATTGGCTTGAGCTTGCCGCCAAAACAATGACGGTCTGCCCTTTTTCGATACCGAGAGTTTTTAGCTGCCAAGCTAGATCGACTGCCTGTAAATAGAATTGGCTGATGTTGGTGGGTGACCATTGGCCGTGAATATCGAGCGACCAATGAGCGTTAGCGTTCGGAGTTTGCCTGGCTCTTGTGGCTAACAATTCAGGGAGCGTCACTCTTTGCATTTTGCAATCTCCTTGTTGCTATCATGGGTGGATCGTAAGCACCCAGTGGGTGGTTTACGGTCAATTCCTTTTCCGATAGGTCAAGCCATTTCAGGCTTCTTGTCACCTCACTGCCTAAAAATACTTTCTTTTTGAGCATAAAGTCGATTATAGGCACGAGTATGCGCCATTGGTTTACATTGGCCTTGCCCTCGCGTATTAATGCGGAAAACTCCGGCAGATACGGGTTGTACCCAAAATGCTTTAAGTCTGAATACATTAATAGCCAATTGATTGGGTAATTGCTGAATATCGGGCTGGCGTGCTTTCCGGATTTTACCAAACCCAGTTGCACGACTTTTTGCATGATCTGTTCCTGGTTGTAAGGCCAGGCGTGATAGGGTGCTAAGTATCTGGGAAATACAGTTCCGGAAGGATAGTTCTGGGGATTGAAAAATCGGGAAAGCTCTAGTTCGTCAAATTCGGTGCTGGTTTTCAGTGCCGGTGGCGTCCAATCGACTTTGGCAATCAAATCCCTGGAGAACTCGTAAAGCATTCGTTCAGGTTCGGGTTGGCCGGGCGAATATCCGGCCAGTATCAGCGGAATATTTTTTTCGAGGGCCAACTTAATGGCATCGCCCTCGAATAGCGGGGCGTAGACGTACGACACGGTGTATACCGCGCCGCGCGGTTCCTGGTTTTTCAGCAAATGTCGGAAGAGCTTTTGGTAAAACTGCTCGGAAGGCCGGTAAACGACATGGTCTATGTCCAGCTTATTCAGCGTGCGGCGGATATTGTCCCAGGCTAACGGCGGAATATTGATGTCGGTGGTGAAGGCCAGAACCTTAAGGCCGTATTCGACTTTTAACTTATAAAGTAAATAAATGCTGTCCTTACCGCCGCTAAGCGGCACCAAGCAATCGTATTCCGCTTGATTCTTACACTCGCGCAGGGCTTTTTCCAGATCGGCTTCGCGTTCGGCACGCTGTCTATCTAAAATTTGGCTGTCTTCCGGTTTATAGTTTTCGCACAGATTGCAAATCCCATTTTTGCCGAGTATGACTCCGGGTACCGCATCGGATATTAAACATTTAACGCAGTTTGCCATAATAGTTCCAGGGACAGGTTCTTAATTTCGCGCTAACAGGCGAGGGGTGTTGCGCTCGGTAAAACTATCTGGCTCCCTTACCCCATAAGATGACCTCGACGGTGCTCATCATGATGGTCAAATCTAAAAACAGACTGTAGTTTTTTACATAATATAAGTCATATTGCAATTTCTGCAGGGTGTCGTACTCGCTGGCGCCGTACGGGTAGCATAGCTGCGCCCAGCCGGTGATACCGGGTTTTACCCGGTGCCTTTCCTTGTAATAGGGGATGCGTTCTTCGAAACCTTGCACAAATTCGGGGCGTTCGGGTCGTGGGCCAACGAAGCTCATGTCGCCTTTCAACACGTTCAGCAGCTGCGGAAGCTCGTCTATCCGATATTTGCGGATAAACTTGCCGACCTTGGTGACCCTGTCGTCTGTTTGCGCGGCCCATTGCGCGCCGTTTTTTTCTGCATCCACTCGCATGCTGCGGAATTTGATGACGTTAAATACCTCGCTACGATAGCCTACCCGCCGCTGCCTATAAAATACCGGCGCGCCAAAGCCGCTTTCGACGTAGATCGCCATCATGGTCAGCACCATGATCCACCAACTGACGGATAGCAATAACAAGCTGGCAATCACGTCGAACGTGCGTTTGACGATAGGGCGGGTGCCGTCGTTAACGAAACCGTCGGAGAACACCAGCCAACTCGGGCTTAACGTTTCCAGATATATCAAGCGCTGTTCGCGCTCGTAAAAGGTTTGCAAATCCATGATTTGAACGCCAGACATCTTGACGTCCAGCAGCTCGTCGACAGGGAGCTTTTTGCGCCTATCGTCCACCGCGATGACAATTTCGTCGACCTCGGCGGCTTCGACAATGTCGTTCAAGCGCAATTTCTCGTTGAGTGCGATGGCGTGCGGTACGTTGATGGGTTCGTCTTCGAGTGTCACATAACCGACAATTTCGAAGCCGCGATAAATGTAACTGGAATTGATGACGCTCAATTCCCCGGCTCGCTGGCCGCAACCGATGACCAGTACCCGGCGCTTGAGTTTTTCCAAGTTCACGAAACGATAAAACAGGTGGCGGGTCAGCAGTAGCCCGGCGTAGGAGAGAATCAGCGCGGAAATCAAAACGCTACGTGCCAACATCAGGTCTGGAATCACGTAGTAGATAAATGCCAACATGAAAACCGCAATGGCGAACGCAAAACTAATACGCTGTAGGATATTGTATTCTTCCTTATCGAGCGTTTTCCGGTATAGCCCCAACGCCGAGCACGCGGCGGTAAATACCATTGAGTACATCAAGGCGGCGGCTCCCAGTTCGTTGGAGGTATACCAGGAGGCCGTATAGAGAAAACGGACTGTCGCGCCACAATACATCGCCAGAAAAAAGACCAGCCATTCCAGGATTAACAGCCATAAATAAGCCGTTGAAATATAGTGTCGAAAGATTCGAATCATATTGGGTGCGAATTACGGTCCGGGAAGAATTATTGGAGAGACGTTTGGCCGGCCAGTGCTCGGATGTATTCGGCCGGAATGGCATAAGTGATGCCACTGGGGTTGGTGATGGCGTTTTCCTTGCTGCCTTGCACGAACACCTTGTTGATGATGCCGACGACCTTGCCCGAGTCCGGATCGTAAAGCGGGCTGCCGCTGTTGCCCGGATAGGCGGTCGCGTCGAGTTGGAACACGTTGTACGGGGTCTGCAGTTTTCTCAGCATGTTCACATTCAATTGATTGGTGGCGATGGCTGGGATTGCATTGGGCGAAATCGCTGAAACCATGGTGTGATGGGTGACAGGGTATAAGCCCAATACCATGCCGATCGGATAGCCGGTAAAAGCGAATTGCTCGCCTTCTTTAACCTTTCGCGAATCGCCGATTTCCAGCGGCGGCAGTTTGCCGCCTTCGAGCGTCAGCATAGCCAAGTCATGCTCTCCGTCCACGCCGGCAATATTCGCGATCAACATGTGCTCTTTTTGGTCCTGCAGATAGAACACGGCGAAACGCTCCAACCGGGCGCCGTCCAGCTTTTTCTCGAGCACATGGGCATTGGTGACGATCCGGTCGCCGTTACCGACCGCAAAGCCGGTCGCCAAAAACAGCGCTCTGGGATTACGGGTAGGCATGTAAGTTCCGACAGCAACCACGCCGGGTTTGATAAGGGCGATGGTATCCGGAAGTTTGTTGTCGTTGGCAAGCAAGTTGCCACTGGCGGCAAGCGTTAAAGCACTACCCAGAAAATATGCCGCTAAGTTAATCATGCAGAACTGTCGAGGGGGTCATACGAAGCCATGCCTAAAGTTTAGCCTATCTTGCCGTCAATACTAACACCCTGCCGAGAGTAGCGGCGCAAATTCGTTGGTGGTTCGATCCCAGCAGAGTTTTGGCTTGGAAACGGTTCGGTCGGGATGGCTGGATGAATTTGGAGACGCGGAGTCGCTACGGTTGGTTTTTTCCCGAAACAGCGGAACTTGACCGGCATTGGCCGGTCTACTTGGACGGAGATAGTGCAGCCGGTAGCGCCGCGATCGGGAAACAGTGAGATCCCGTTCCGCGTTACCGGTTTTTTTATGGGTATAGCCTTTCCTGCTGAAACGAGGAGCCGTTCCAGCACAGTGCGCTGGCGCCGTCCATCGTCCAGTCAGCCAGCACGAAACGCTTGGCATGGCGGCCTTCCAGCAGGAATTCGTGCAGGTTCGGGCGATGGGTGTGGCCGTGTATTAGAATGTCGCAGCCATGTTGGCGCATCGTTTCGGCGACGGTTTGTTGATTGACATCCATGATTTCATCGGTTTTGCCGCGCTTATGATAAAAGCTGCGTAGGCGGTACCAGCGCGCGGCCAACAGGCGAAGTATCAACGGTTTGCTCAGTACATTGGCGCGCCACCGAGGATTACGGGATTTTTTCCGAAACGCTTGGTAAGCCTCGTCGTCGGTGCAGAGCAAATCGCCATGCGTCAATAAAACTCGGGTGCCGTTCAAGTCGATAACGCTGTAATCGTCCAGCAATGCGATGCCGGTTTCCCGACAAAACTGTTCGCCCAGCAAAAAATCTCGATTGCCTTGCAATAAAAAAATCCGGATTCCAGCTTCGGTCAGCGCTCTTAATGCTTTTTTGATACTTCGATTCGGCGGAGTTTTGTCGTCGTCGCCTATCCATGCGTCGAAGAGATCGCCGAGTATATAGACGGTTTGGGCGCGCGAGGCTCGGTACTGCAAGAAATCGAGAAAGCGCCGGGTTAGTCCCGGCTTTTCCCATGCCAGATGCAGGTCGGAGATGAACAGAATATCCTGGTGTAGAGACGCCTGCTTCGGCGTCTCTAGCGAGGATTGCGGCATGGCGTTATTCGACGACTTCGGCTTTCTCAATGACGATGTCGGTTTTGGGGACGTCTTGATGCATGCCGCGGTTGGCGGTGGGTTGCTTGGCCATCGCATCGACGACATCCATGCCTTCGACGACTTCGCCGAATACCGCATAGCCCCAGCCGCTAGGCGTTTGGTTGGTATGGTCTAAAAAGGCGTTGTCTTTATAATTGATAAAAAATTGCGCGGTGGCCGAATGAGGATCGTTGGTACGGGCCATCGCGATGGTGCCGCGCTTGTTTTTCAGGCCGTTGTTCGCTTCGTTTTGGATGGTGGCCTTGGTGGCTTTTTGATTGAACGACGTGTCGAAACCACCGCCTTGAGCCATGAACCCCGGAATGACACGATGGAAGATCGTGCCGTTATAAAAGCCGTCGTTCACGTAGGCAATGAAGTTGGCCGTTGATGCAGGCGCTTTGACGGCGTCGAGTTGGATGACGATGGTGCCTAGCGTGGTGGTCAATTTGACTTTGGATTGGGAGTCCGACATTTTGTTTTCCGTTGCAAATGAAAGGGTTGAAAATAAAAACAGCATCAGGTAAGCGAACCGGTTACGCATGAAATATCCTCGTTAGCGCTGTAAGCGGCGAATTCTATGTGTTTTTATCTTGAAAGAGAAGCCGGAATCTTGGTAGATTGCGGAGTCTTTGCGCCGTAATCGATCAACGCCGATGCTGAAAATTTACAACACCCTGACTCGCAGCAAGCAAGAATTCATTCCCCGGGAACCCGGCAAGGTCGGCATGTACGTTTGCGGCATGACTGTTTACGACTATTGCCACGTCGGCCACGCTCGGGTGATGGTGGTTTTCGATACCGTGGCCCGCTATTTGCGCCATGTGGGATACCAACTGACGTATGTGCGGAACGTCACCGATATCGACGATAAAATCATTCAGCGCGCCAACGAAAACGGCGAAGCCTTTACCGAATTGACCGAGCGTTTTATCGCCGCAATGCACGAGGACGAAAGGGCGCTGGCGGTATTGCCGCCGGACATCGAGCCGCGCGCTACTCAATCGATTGCCGACATCATCCGGATGATAGAAACGCTGATCGACAAGGGCTACGCCTACGTCGGCGGCAATGGCGACGTGTTTTACGCGGTCAGCCGTTTCGACGGTTACGGCAAGCTGTCCGGCAAGAACATCGAAGATTTGAATGCCGGCGAACGGGTCGGCGTCGATACGGCCAAACGCGATCCGCTGGATTTCGTGTTGTGGAAAATGGCCAAACTCGGCGAACCGGCCTGGGAGTCGCCTTGGGGCATGGGGCGTCCCGGCTGGCATATCGAATGCTCGGCGATGTCCACTTGCTGCTTGGGCAATCATTTCGACATTCACGGCGGCGGCATGGATTTGCAGTTTCCGCATCACGAAAACGAGATTGCCCAGTCCGAGGGCGCCACCGGTCAGCCCTTTGTCAATTATTGGATGCATAACGGTTTCGTTCGGATTAACGAAGAGAAAATGTCCAAATCATTGGGTAATTTTTTTACCGTACGCGAGGTGCTGAAACAATATCGGCCGGAAGTGATTCGGTTTTTCATACTGTCCAGCCACTACCGCAGTCCGCTAAATTACGCCGACGAGCAGCTCGACGAAGCCGGTACCGCGTTGACCCGTTTATATACGGCGTTGCGCGGCGTCGAAATCGCCGACATCGACATCGACGTCGATTATCGGCTGCGTTTCGAGCAAGCGATGGACGATGACTTCAATACGCCGGTGGCCCTGGCGGTACTTTTCGATTTGGCTCGCGAATTGAACAAAACCGAACACAAAGCCCAACTGGCGGCGACGTTAAAGCGTTTGGCCGGAATTTTGGGATTGCTGCAAGACGATCCGGACAGTTTTTTGAAAGGCGGTAGCGGCGCGGACGGTTTATCCGAGGCCGACATTGAAAGTTTGATTGCCGATCGTAAAGTCGCCAAAACCAATAAAGATTGGGCGCGAGCCGACGCGATCCGGGATCGCCTAAAAAGCTCGGGCGTCATTCTGGAAGATGTGGCCGGCGGGAACACCATTTGGCGGCGGGAAAACTGAGAGACAGCAATGACTGAAATCAAAGACCAATCTATTCAGCGGTTTCTCGACGAACTAGCCAGCAAACAGGCGACACCGGGCGGCGGTAGCGCGGCGGCGTTGCTGGGAGCGCAAGGCGCTGCGTTGGTTTCGATGGTTTGCAATCTGACGATAGGCAAACCCAAATACGCCGAAGTCGATGCCGAGCTGAGAGTGTTGTTGGTCGAGGCGGAAGCGTTGCGGGAAACATTGACCGGGATGATTCAGGCCGACATCGAGGTGTTCGATCGCTTGATGGCCTGTTATGGCCTGCCCAAGGCCAGTGACGAGGAAAAAACTCATCGGACCGAGCAAATTCAGGCGGTGCTGAAGGACGCGACCGATGTGCCCTTGGCCTGTGCTAGGGCTTGCGCGCAAGCGATCGCATTGAGCCGGGTTGCGGCCGAAAAAGGCGGGCAGGCGGTAATCAGCGACGCCGGCGTCGCGGTGATGGCGGCCTTTGCCGGTTTGAAGAGCGCGGCGCTGAACGTCCGGATCAATGCCGGAGCCTTGAAAGATAGGGCGTTCGCCGACGGTCGGCTGGCGGAGTTGCAAGCCTTGTTGACGACAGGCGAGCGGGAGGCCGATGCCATTTACCGAATCGTGCAAGACAAACTTTAACTCGCGAATCGCCCGAATCAGCCGCTCGGCTATCGGGGCGTTCGCTTTGAGCTGTCTAGGTTACAACAGGCCCAAAGCCGATAAGTTAAGTGCTTACGGTCGATCTAGGTCGGGCTGAGGGAGTCGAACTAAGCCGCTGGCTGAGCGGAGTCGAAGCCAGCCGTTTGCTTCGGCTCTGCTTAGCGAACGGCTTAACCTAACGGCAACGGCATTTGCAGCAGGCTTAGGCGAGGATTGGCTCAAAGCTGTTTGACGTTAATATTCAAGGTTTGAATCCGATAGGCGATCTGCCTCGGCGTCATATCCAACAAGCGCGCCGCCTTGGCCTGCACCCAGCCGCTTTGTTCCAGCGCCGCGATTACTCTTTCCCGCTCGTCCATGTTTTCGTCGTGCAGATCGATTTGCTTGATCTGTTGCGGCGTCCGGCCGATGCCAATTTCGCTTTCCAGCCCGGTCGCGGCAATTACGTCGCGATCGATGACGCCGTCCTGGCTCATAATCGCGGCGCGTTCCAGGCGGTTTTCCAATTCGCGGACATTGCCGGGCCAGTCGTGTTTCATCAAAATGCGGATCGCGCTTTCCTTGACTTCCAGCGGCCGGCCGCCTTGTTGCTTGGAAATCCGGTTCAGTAAAAAGCTGGCCAGTTCCGGAATGTCTTCGATGCGCTCGCGCAGCGGCGGCATATTGATAGGCATCACGTTCAGCCGGTAATACAAGTCTTCGCGGAAGTTGCCGTCGGCCACCTCCTGCTCCAGATTGCGGTTGGTCGCGGCGATGATGCGGACGTTGACTTTCAGGGTGCGGACGCCGCCGACCCGCTCGAATTCGCCCTCTTGCAATACCCGCAATAGTTTGGCTTGGAACGAAGCCGAGATTTCGCCGATCTCGTCGAGAAATAAGGTGCCGCCGTCGGCCAGTTCGAAGCGGCCCTTGCGTTGACCGATCGCGCCGCTGAACGCGCCTTTTTCGTGACCGAACAACTCGGACTCGAGCAAGGTGTCCGGTAGTGCCGCACAGTTCAGTTTCAGAAACGGGCCGTTGGCGCAGGCCGAGTTGAAATGGATGGAACTGGCGACTACTTCCTTACCGGTGCCGGATTCGCCGCGAATTAAAACGGTGGTATGCCATTTTGCGACCTGACGAATGATGTCGAACACCTTCAGCATCGGTTCGGAATGGCCGATGATGTTTTCGAAGCGATAGTTTTTGACCAGAGTCTGTTTGAGGTAGTCGCGCTCGCTGGCCAGTTCGTTTTGTTTGCGTTCCATGACCCGCAGCATGTTGACGCTGTGGGCGATCAGGTTGGCAACCATTTCCATGAAGCGGGCGCGTTCGCCGAGGAAGCCTGCGTCGCATGGCTGAGCCGCCAGGATGCCGACTACTTCTCCTTGTTCGACGGCCAGCGGCGAGCCGATGAAGGGTAGGTCGGGGTTGTATACGCCGAGCCGGCTTAAGAAGCGCGGTTCGTCGGCGATGCGCTCCACGACGATGGTGCTGCCTTCGTCCAAAATCGCACCGACCAAGCCTTCGCCGGGTTGGTAGCGGACCGAACGGTCGATGTCTTCGCCGTAGATTTCGCAGATGCTCATGCTGTCGTCTTCAATGTCGCGTAGCGTGATCATCCCGAAATGCAGGCCGGTACGTTTGTGCAGTATCTCCAATATCCCCTTCAGTTTGGTTCTCAGATCGTGGGTGCTATTGAGAAGTTGGCTGACCAAATACAGGGTGTCCAGTTCCGATTCGACCAGTAGTAATCTTTCACTCATGGATGCTCACCATGGCTGAGTTTTTTTGACAGGGAAAACTGAGTTTGAAACTGCAGCCGTTTTGATAGTCCGGATCGATTTCGATCATGCCGTTGTGCTGGTTGACAATTTCCTTCGCCATTACCAGCCCCATGCCGGCCTGTACGCTGCCCATCGTCGGCGAAGTGGTGAAAAACGGTTCGAACACTTTGCTGCGTTGATTCGCCGGGATGCCGGGGCCGGTATCGTCGATAGCCACGTGTACCCAGGCGCGGTCGCTGGCGGTGCTGATCTTGATCAGCCGTTCGCGACTGCCGGCGCGGTTCATGGCATTGACCGCATTGTCGATCAGTTGTTTGAACAGCATGCGCAGTTTGTTCTCCGACCCGAGGATAGAAGGCAAAACCGGATTGGGCAACCAATCGACGACGATGCCGTTGGCCAGAAACTTGGTGCTGTAGAGCAGCATTACCTCGTGCAGCAGTTGATTCAAATTGACGGGTACGACCGCCGATTCCGGGATCTCGGGCACGCAGCGTTGCAAAGTCGCCAGGGTTTCCTCGCCCATGGCTTGTACCTGACTGAGCAGGTCGCGCAACGGCTGGTTGTGCGAATCGTTGCGCTGACTCATGATCTGTATCGCCGCGTGAATTTGATTGAGCGGCTGGCGGATTTGGTGCATCGCGCCCAACAGGGTTTCGCGGATGCTGCGTATGTGTTCTTCCTCGGTCAACAAATTGCGTAAAGTTTGAATCTGCAGTTTTTCCTGCTGGCGACGCTGTAGTGTGATGTCGTTGACGCTCAACAATAGATAGTCTTTAAATTGCTTGGCGAAGAAAGTGTCGGCGCAGACGTCGTTTTCGGTAAACCAGTTGCCGGAGCAGGAAAACCAGCGGGTGCCGCGGATGCCGGTGCCGTCGTAACGGATTTCCCGGTTGGTGAAGCCTTGGCGAGTCGTGGCGGCGTTCCACAGATCGCCCATATCCTGCTCCAACGCGTCGAGGAAAAACAATGCCGGTTCCGGTTTATCCAGTTCGCTGATCAGCATCTTGTACATTTGGTTGTCCAGGACCACTCGCTTGTCGCTGTCCAATACCGCCATCGCCACCGGCGATGCGTTCAGCACCGATTCGATCAATTGCTTTTGGTTACTGACCTGCTGTTCGACGTGGTGAGCCTGGGTGACGTCCCGGTGCATGCCAATGTAATGACTGATGGCGCCGCGTTCGTCGAACATCGGCGCGATCGTCAGGTCCGCCAAATAGCGGTCTCCCAGTTTACGCCGGTTGACCAACTGGCCGTGCCAAACTTGCTTGCGGGAAATGGTGTGCCATAGGTCGTAATAAATTTGCCGGGGCGTGGACTTGTCGGAGAGCTTGGATTCGTTTTGGCCCAGAATTTCGGCGGCGTGGTAGCCGGTCACTTGGGTGAAGGCATCGTTGATATACAGGATATTGGCTTTTTTATCGGTGATCGATATGGCGACCGGGGCTTGTTCGACCGCTTTCACGAACAGCGAGAAAGGTAGGGTTTGGTTTCGCTTGTCGCCGCGCTTGGCCGGGGCGGTATCGGCCTGGCCGGGCGCCAACAGATTGGCCGTGTCGATCTCGATTTCGCCCAGCATGAAGTCACGGGTGGATTTGGTCATGGCAAACTGCTCTCTAGGTATATTCCGGATGAATGATTGTTGCCCGCCGAGCAAACGACAGAACCGCGGGCGGCAAGGGCGACCGGCTCCGGGCCGGTATTTCCTTAAAAGCATATGCAATTTGGACGCCAAAGTTGGTAAGGCTAGTCTGCTGTTGCTTATTCCCGGCTAATTGTAAGGTTTACGACATTTATTTGCCCGCTTGTTTTGAATCTGTGTTTTTTGGCACAGAGCTTACAGGAAACCTGAGCCCTGATTTCGCGGGATTCGGCGGGTATTCGCCGAGATAGTCGCTTGGCACGGATGATGCTGAATGGTTAACACTACACAAGGTTCTTAAAACGATGAGCGAATACTTATTGCTGATATTGGGCACGGCGCTGGTAAACAACGTGGTGCTGGTCAAGTTCCTCGGATTATGCCCGTTCATGGGGGTTTCCAACAAACTTGATACCGCATTGGGCATGGGCTTGGCGACCACCTTCGTACTGACGCTGGCCTCGGCCGCGAGTTGGGTGTTGGAGCACCGCTTGCTGTTGCCGTTCGACATCGGCTTTTTAAGAGTGTTGGGTTTTATTTTAGTGATCGCCGCCGTCGTGCAGTTCACCGAGATGGTCATTCATAAGACTAGTCCGGTGATGTATCAGGTGTTGGGTATTTTCCTGCCGCTGATCACTACCAATTGCGCGGTCTTGGGCGTGGCCTTGCTGAACATCCAAGAACAATACAACTTCGTCCAAAGCCTGTTGTTCGGCTTTGGTTCGGCATTGGGTTTTACCCTGGTGATGGTGCTCTTTGCCGGTCTCCGTGAACGCTTGGCGTTGATGGCTGTACCGGCACTTTTTTCAGGCACCCCCATTGCGTTTATCACCGCCGGCATTATGTCGCTGGCATTCATGGGATTTGCGGGTCTATACAGCAAATAAGAGGCGCAGCCATGTACGTTTTATCCGCGATAGTGATTTTGACCGCTCTGGGCCTGTTTCTGGGCATCAGTCTGGGCATTGCCGCTAAATATCTGAAAGTGGAATCCGATCCGCTGGTCGAGCGAGTGGAAGAATTAATGCCGGGTTCGCAGTGCGGCCAATGCGGTTTTCCAGGCTGTCGGCCGGCGGCCGAGGCCGTGGTGTCGGGCGCCGCTCCGGTGACCTTGTGTCCTCCGGGAGGAACGGCCTTGGTCGAGCAACTGGCCAAGCTGCTGGGTGTCGATGTCGACTTGAGTCAAACTCAGGATCAAGAGCCGATGGTCGCCAGGGTCAGTGAAGAGACGTGCACCGGTTGCACTCGCTGCTTTAAGGTCTGCCCCACCGATGCGATCGTCGGCGCACCAAAACAAATCCATGCGGTCGTTGCGGATGCCTGCATTGGCTGTAAAAAATGTGTGGAAGTTTGCCCGACCGAGTGCCTGCAAATGCATCCCGTCGAAGTCACCTTGCGGAACTGGCGCTGGCCCAAGCCTTTGGCGGCGTAAGGAAAAAGTTTATGTTTGGATGGTTTGAAAATCCTAGATTACGCGGCGGCGTGCATGCCGAAGAGCATAAGAGCGAAACGGCGGAGTTGAGTATCGCCAGTGGCTTTCCGATTCCGAAAAAGCTCTACATTCCGGTGCAGCAGCACGTCGGCAAGCCCGCCGAGCCAGTCGTTAAGGTCGGCGAAAGAATTCTAAAGGGTCAACTACTGGCCTATAGTCAAGGCACCATTTCGGCGCCGGTTCATGCACCAACATCGGGCGTTGTCGCCGACGTGAAAGATTTTCCGGCGCCGCATCCCTCCGCGTTGCCGATTCGAACCGTTGTCATCGAAAGCGACGGACAGGACGAATGGGCGCCGCTGGAAGTGCCCGACGATCCGTTTGAACTTGATGCGGAAACGATTTGCGCGATGGTCGGCTCCGCGGGCGTGGTTGGCTTGGGCGGTGCGGTGTTTCCGTCCGCCGTTAAACTCAGTCTGGGCCGAAAAAGCAAAATTCATACATTGTTGATCAATGCTGGCGAATGCGAGCCCTACCTGACCTGCGACGATAGGTTGATGCAGGAAAAAGCCGACGAAATTGTTGCCGGTATCCGCCTGATGCTGCGCGGCATGGGCGCGCCCAAAGCGATGGTCGGTATCGAGGACAATAAGCCGGCCGCGTATCAGGCCATGCGCGATGCTTGCCGGGATTATCCGAATATCGTGGTATCTCAAGTTCCGACCCGCTACCCGATGGGTTGGGACCGGCAGATGCTGCGTTATCTGACCGGTCAGGAAATTCCGGCCGATGGCCGAGCCGCCGATATTGGCGTCGTGGTTCACAACGTGGCGACCGCCCACGCCGTTTACAAAGCGATTTGTCTGGGTCAGCCGTTAATTTCCAGGGTGGTTACCGTGTCCGGTGCCGCCGTTGCCCAACCTCGCAACGTCGAAGTGCCGATCGGCACCTTGATGTCGGAAGTGCTGGCATTCTGCGATTGGGATAAAACCAAAATGGCCCGCTTGGTGATGGGCGGACCGATGATGGGCGATGCGCTGCCTATCGCCGACGTACCGGTCGTCAAGGCGTGCAATGGTATTTTGGCTCTAACGGCCGCCGAAATCGAAGAACCCGAAGTGCAACCGTGCATTCGCTGTTCGAGTTGCGTCACGGCTTGCCCGGTGGGTTTGCTGCCGTTGGAAATGGCTAGCCGGATCAAGGTTAACCAACTCGATGCCGCGGTCGATCTGGGCTTAAAGGATTGCATCAGTTGCGGCAGCTGTTCCTATGTTTGTCCTTCGAATATCCCGCTCGTGCATTACTTCAAATTCGCGTCCGGCGAACTGGTCAAGCGCCAGCAGGCCGATCACAAGTCGGAACAAACCAAACGTCTGATCGACGAACGCAATCAGCGAATGGAGCGCATCCGTCTGGAAGCCGAAGCCGAGGCGCAACGTGCTCAGGAAGCCCGCGCCGCCCGTTTGGCCGCTCAACAAGCGCAGCAGGCACAACAAGCCCAGGCGAAAGCGGAGGAAACCGTATGAGTGTAAAACCGGTTAGTGGTCCTCACGTACTGGCTACCCGCCGTTCCGATCAGATCATGCGTCTGGTGATTCTGGCGATGGCACCGTCCGTAGGTTTCGGCGTGTTGCTATTCGGTTGGCCGGCCTTGTATTTGCTGGTTGTCACGGTCTTCTCCGCGCTGGCCTTTGAAGCGTTCTGCCTGAAATTGAAAGGCGTGGCGGCCGGACCCTATTTGCGCGACGGCTCCGCGATCGTCTCCGGCCTGCTGGTGGCGATGACCTTGCCGCCGTGGGCGCCCTGGTGGATAGGCGTCGTTGGTGCCGGTATCGCTATTGTGTTGGGTAAGCATGTCTATGGCGGTCTGGGACAAAATTTATTTAATCCGGCGATGCTGGCCAGGGTGGCCTTGCTGATTTCATTTCCGATCGAAATGACGACGTGGGCGAACGTATCGCCGCTGTTCACCGGGCCTGGCGTGTTCGACAGCTTCGCTATCACATTTTCGGGCTTGAGCAACGCCGATGCGGTAACCGGTGCGACCACGCTGGGCCTGGTCAAGACCGAATTTTCACAAGGCCACGTATTACCCGGCATATTGAACGACTATTCCGGCTTCTTGGCGATGTTGGGTTGGGAGCGCGGCAGTCTCGGCGAAACTTCGACGCTGTTGATTCTCGGCGGCGGCCTGTGGCTGATGCGGCAGGGCGTGATCCAGTGGCATATCCCGGTTTCGTTGTTGGCGACGATTTTCCTGCTGTCCTCCGGCTTTCATTTGTGGGACGCCAAACATTACTTGAGTCCGTGGGTGCATTTGAATTCCGGCGCGGTCATGCTGGTGGCCTTCTTTATCGCTACCGATTACGTGACCTCACCGAATACGCCGCAAGGACAGGTGATCTTCGGCGCCGGCTGCGGCTTGTTGATATTCGTAATTCGTTCCTGGGGGGGGTATCCCGAGGGTACCGGTTTTGCCATTTTACTGATGAACGCCGTGACTCCATTGATCGATCATTACATTCGGCCGCGCATTTACGGACGTTACCGTAGCGGTAAACCGCTAGACATTTCCAATTCCTGAGATTGCCGATGAGTTCCGATCCCGTGCAAAAACAAGCGGCTGGCGGCGAAGCGCTAGCGGCGGCGATTTCCGCCGGCAAAGCACTTAAACGCAAGCTGGCGATCTGGCTGGAACCCGAGAATTTGCAGGCCTTGCGGCCGCAATTGCAATTTCAGGCCGGCGTTTTGGCGGGTTTCGCGTTACTGGCGGCGTTGTTGCTGGGCTTGGCCGATCTGGCTACCCGCGGCGTGATCGCGCTACGCTTGCAGGAAGACTTGCAGGCCAATTTGGCTCAGGTGGTGCCGGCCGATTTGCACGACAATAACTTGTTGGAAGATAGCGTGATGTTGGATTCCGCCGATGCGAATCTGGGCTCGCCGCAAACACAGGTGTATCTGGCCAAGAAAGCCGGCGCGGTCAACGCGGTGTGTTTCAAGCTGATCGCGCCGGACGGATATGCGGGACCGATCAGTCTGGTCATGGGTGTGGACCGAAACGGCGAAATTCTGGGCGTGCGGGTGATCGCCCACGTCGAAACGCCGGGTCTCGGCGACAAAATCGAAATTACCAAATCCAAGTGGGCCTTGTCTTTCGACGGCAAATCGCTGGATAACCTGACCGTCGAACAATGGGCGGTTAAGAAGGACGGCGGGGTGTTCGATCAATTCAGCGGCGCGACCATCACGCCACGTAAAGTCGTGCAAGCCATTCGGCGCGGTCTGGAATTCTATCGCGTTCATCAAGCCGAACTGCTGGCCGCGGAATAGTCCTATCCTGGTAAACCACGTTTTCGTTTCGGAGTGTATCCATGAATCTCTCGATATTGTTTTCCGAGCCCTACCGCAAAATCGCCAAAGACGGCTTGTGGGACAACAACGTCGTATTGACCCAGAATTTGGCCTTGTGTCCGCTGCTGGCGGTGACCGGTACCGCGACCAACGGGCTGGGCATGGGCTTGGCGACGATGGTGGTGATGTTGGCGTCCAATGCCGCCGTGTCGGCCAGCCGGCATTTGATTCCGGCCGAAATTCGGATTCCGATCTTCGTGTTGTTGATCGCGGCTCTGGTGACCTTGGTCGATTTGTTTCTGAACGCCTGGATGCACGAGTTGCATAAGGTGCTCGGTTTGTTTATTCCGCTGATCGTTACCAACTGCGTCATTTTGGGCCGGGCCGAAGCCTTCGCCTCCAAGCAGGAAGTGTTGCCGTCGATGTGGGACGGCTTGATGATGGGCGTTGGCTTCACCGCCGCGATGGTGGTGCTCGGCGCGATGCGGGAGATCAGTTCGGCGGGTACCTTGTTCGCGAATGCGTCGGTGTTGCTGGGTGAAAGTTTTCAATTTCTGGAAACCGTGTTGATTCCGGAATATAAAGGTTTTCTGCTGATGGCGCTACCGCCGGGCGGATTCATCATGTTGGGATTCATGGTGGCCTTGAAGCGACTGTTCGATCGCAAGGCCGCCGAAAAACCGGTCCAACCGGCCGCGCCGATCGAAGCAGCCGTCGTCGAATAACCGAGGTCAACGATGAACGTAGGAGTTTGTTACGCTCAAGCGGATCGGCAAATCTGGATGCGTCTGGAAGTGCCGGAAGGTAGTACCATCGCCGAGGCGATAGAATTATCCGGTGTTTTGAGCCAGTACCCGGAAATCGATCTGGAAACGCAAAAGGTCGGGATCTTCGGCAAACTGGCCAAGCTCGATACCGTGGTCAAGGAAGGCGACCGGGTGGAAATCTATCGCAAAATTACCGCCGATCCCAATCAAGTTCAGCGGCGCCGGGTGGCTTAGCCATGTACGTCTGCGTTTGTAAGGCATTTACCGAACGCCAGCTTGATGCGGCAATCGCCAGTGGAGTATCCTCGCGTAAACAATTAACCAATTGTTTCGGGGTCGGCGGCGAATGCGGTAAATGCAACCGGGAGCTTTCGCAACGATTGCTCGGCAAAGCATCTTCCGGCTGTTCATCCAGCATCCATGCCGCGACCAATCATTAAAACGAATCACCGGGAGAATCGACATGCAAGGCGATAAAAAAGTCATCGAGTTTTTAAACAAAGTGTTGGAAAACGAACTGACCGCGATCAACCAGTATTTTTTGCACGCGCGGATGTTCAAGAATTGGGGTTTGCACAAACTTAACGAAAAGGAATATCACGAATCCATCGACGAAATGAAACATGCCGATCGCTTGATAGAGCGGGTGTTGTTTCTGGAAGGATTGCCCAATCTGCAAAGCTTGGGGCGCTTGATGATCGGTGAGAACCCCAAGGAAATGCTGGAATGCGATCTTAAATTGGAACAACTGGCGTTGCCGTTGTTGAAGGAAGCGATTGCCTATTGCGAGTCGGTGGCCGACTACATTTCGCGCGAATTGTTGGAGCATATTCTGGAAAGCGAGGAAGAACATATCGATTGGCTGGAAACTCAGCTGGATTTGATCGAAAAACTCGGCATTCAAAATTACCTGCAATCGCAGATGTAATCCCTATTTCGCCTCTTCCATCCGGCCGCCTCCGCGTGGCTGTTGTATGGAAGGGGCCAAGCTTCGTCTTCTCACGTTATCTTCTTTCGAACGTCCCGTTCGCGTAAAACCGGGTGCCCGTGGTGTTGGCGTTCGTCCGCCGTTTTTTCCGAAGACATTGCGGAGCGCCGATCGCGCCAACGGGATTTTTCCCAGCGCTCAGCAGAATCGTCGGTTTCTCGCTAAAATGACAGCTTGATTCTCTACCGGCCGGACCAACGAACGACACGCATGGCTTGTCCGACGTCCAAGGCCAACGATCGCCAGTTCGGTGCCCACTGAAAGGATTTATGCTGCAAAACGCCTTTACGCTCGAATCATTGCTGGAGACTCACGATCTGCCGTTCGTGATCATCAATGCCGATTTAAGGATCGTCGCGGTGAATCGCGCTTGGGAATTAAGTTTTGGCGTCGATAGGCAGCAGCAGGTTGGTCGGCCCTGTTGTGCCGATAGCGGTCGCTGCCGCCACCGGCAATTGTTTCAGTCCTTGGAAGGTTACGCGGGCGTTCATGGCGGTGTCGGTACCGTTCCGCCCGAGCTGTCGTTCAATGTAAGGGGGTTTCCGCTGCTGGATGCCGATGGCACGCTGTATTTGGGTGAAACCCTGGCTCCGATCAGCAAGCCGACCGGTGCTTACAGCGGGCCGACGATGATAGGCCAGTCGGCGGCGTTTACCCGCTTCAAATCCACGTTGTTGCAAGCCGCCGTCAGCCAGGCGCCGGTGATGCTGTTGGGCGAAACCGGTACCGGTAAGGAATTGGCGGCCGAATTCGTGCATCGCCAATCGCCGCGCGCCGATGCGGATTTCGTCATTGTCGACTGCACGATACTGGGCGAGGATTTATTCGAAAGCGAATTGTTCGGCCACGAGAAAGGCGCGTTTACCGGCGCCGCCGTCGCCAAAAAAGGCCTGTTCGAACTGGCCAACGGTGGAACCTTGTTTCTCGATGAAATCGGGGATCTGCCGTTGTCGCAGCAACCCAAATTGCTCCGAGCCTTGGAAAGCGGCCAGTTTCGCCGGGTCGGCGGAACGACCATGTTGAAGTCGGACGTGCGTATCGTCTGCGCCACGCACCGTAATTTGGCCGATATGGTTAAAGCGGGCCGGTTTCGCGAGGACTTGTTTTACCGGCTTTCGGTGTTTCCGGTGGACGTGCCGCGCCTGCGCGACCGCAAACAGGATCTGCCGGTGTTGATCGATTTTTTTCTGGAGCAGCTCGGCGGTCGCGACGGCCGTACTTATCGGCTGAACCAGCAGGCTTTAATCAAATTGCTGCAGTACGGATGGCCGGGTAATATTCGCGAATTGCGCAATTGCTTGCAGCTCGCCGCCGGCTTGTCGCAAAACGGCGTGGTCTCGGAGGCTTGCGTGCATTTCATGCAGCCGCTGAACCAATCGGCCGCAGTCGAAGCGACGGTCGCGGCAACGCCGGAGCGCAAGCCCTGTTTGAACAGTTTGGCGGAATTGGAAGCCGATTTCATCAACAGCCTGATCGTCAAATATCAAGGCAACCGCAAGTTGATCGCCGCCGAAATGAACATCAGCGAGCGCACGCTTTATCGCAAACTAAACCGTTTGAATTTGAATTAGGTCGCGGAGCATATCGTTATGGAAGCCAATCTTATCAACTGGACCTTAACCAGCATCAGCCCGCAACGCAACGGATTTACGCCGCCGCGCGACATGCGGGAGACCGTGGCTCAAATCAAGGCCTTGCCGCCATTGCCGGGTAGCGCGATGCGTATCTTGAAACTGACTTCGGACCCGCACGCCGACGCCGCCAAGTTGGCGGAAATCATCGAGCTTGATCCTTTGTTGACCGCTCAGATCATACGCTGGGCCAGTTCGGCCCTGTACGGTTACCGGGGCAAGATCACGTCGGTGCATGATGCGATAACCCGGGTGCTGGGTTTCGACTTTGTCATGGATCTGGCCTTGGGCTTAGCAGTATTGGCGCCATTGAAAGCGCCCAAGGACGGGCCGATCGGCACCCGGATGTTTTGGACGCATGCGCTGGCCAGTACGCAGTTGATGGCCAAATTAGCAGCGGCGATGCCGGAGCCGAGTCGGCCGTCGGCGCAAGCCTTGTTTTTGGCGGCGCTGATGCACAACATTGGTTTTCCTCTGCTGGGCCACCGTTTTCCCGACGAATTCGCCTATTTGAGCGGTTTGATCGCCGCCAATCCCAGCTTGGTGGTGTTTCACCTGGAAAACTTCGCGTTCGGCGTCAATCACGCCGAAATAGGGGCGTGGCTAATGAACGATTGGTCGATGCCTCGATTGGTAACCGACATCGTTTATCACCACCACAACCCTTGTTACCGAGGCGACAATTACATGCTGAATTTGCTGACTTTCGCAAACGATAGCTTGCTCGGCGAACTTGGGATAGGCGATGCCGCCAATCAGACCTGTTCGGAGCAGGCCGTCGAGCAATTGGGTTTGACGCAGGACGCGTGCCGGGAAGTACTGGACAGGCTGAATGACGATCTGGCCAAGGTCGTCGCCACCGCCGAACAGCTGACCGAATAAGCTCGCGCCACTAGTCGCGCATGACCGCGTTGCGGCGGTCCTTGCGTTTCAACACGCCGCCCAATATCCACATTTGGTACATCGATACTGTCCACATGAACACGAACGCCACGCCGAGGCCGGCACCGGCGAGAATCACCAGTAGCGCGAAATGCGGATTAAGCTTGGTCAACCACCAGGATGCGATGTCGATCAGTAAAAACAAATACGGCATCACCACGGCCGGATATTTGTACTTACAAGGCACGCCGGTACTGAAGCTGAAAATAATACCGACGAACATGAAGATAAAACTGATCCCAAACAGGTGGATGTGCGAAATGCGTATCAGCGATTGAAACGTGGCACCTTCATTGGAAGCGGCCAGTTTCTTTAAATTGTCGAATCGGCCGAAGTCCGGCAACGAGCCGGCGGAGGCGTTGTGGCACATCAAGCAGCGGGTCTCGACAATCGGCTTGATGTCCCGATCGTAAGTCGCTTCCTCGGCGCCGTCCCGCACCCACTGGATGATTTTGAAGCGTTCCTGGTCGGGGGCGTTGTACTTCATCGAACCGTTCAGTTTCGATTCCAACACCGAACCGGAGCGGTCGCCGTAATAACTGTAGACGATGTCGTCCAACGACAGGCCGAACTTGCCGTCGGCCATCCCGTGAGTGAACAGGATTTGAATCAGCGCCATCAGATAACCGGCACCGACCGTGGTCAGGTAACCGCTGAACAGCAGTTTGATTGAGGTGCCGAAGCTGATCAGATTGATGCCTTTGCCGGCGCGGTCGAGAGTAGGTGGATCGCAGTTCATGGCGGAATTCCGAGGCTAAACGAAAATGCCGCCCGGCGCGTTGGGCGCCGGGCGGGCGAGGGCGATTTTCGCGCTCGCTATTGTTGACTATTCTGGTAGTACAAGCCAAGCGCCTCGATTTCGGGGTCGCTCAAGGTCTCGGCCAGAATCCGCATTCTGGCGTAGATGTCGTTGTGACGTTCGCCGGATTTAAAGGCGCGCAAGCTGGCTGCCAGATAATCCCCGCTTTGGCCGGACAACGCCGGAACGTCCTGCGCTTGCCCCTTGCCGTCGGTGCCGTGACAAACTTCGCACGGCGGCAATAAGCGCTGCTTGTCGCCGCGCTTGACCAAGTTTTCGGCGGTCGGATAGGCGCCTTTCGCGTTAGCCGACAAAATCGCCGCCGGTCGAGTCGAAAACCAAGCCGCCACATCGGCCGCGTCTTGTGGCGTTAGGCCTTTGGCGATGCCGTTCATCAGCGGATTTTGCCGACTGCCGTCGCGGTAGTCTTGCAGTTGCTTGAATAAATAAGTCGGCAACTGGCCGGCCAGCGACGGATAGGTCGGCACGGCGCTGATGCCTTGCTCGCCGTGGCAGGCGGCGCAGGCTTGCGCCAGTTCCCGGCCTTTTTGCGGATTGCCGGATTCAACCAAGCTCAATTGCTCGGCGGTCCACGCCAGTTTCGACGAGGGTTCGGCGCAAACCAGCGCGGGTGTCAGTACTGCGATCAAGCAGAATAGGTTTTTCATGATCAGACCCCCCATCTGCCGGAACCGAAGGTTTCCATCAGGAAGAATTGCAAAATCGGGTAACCGAATGCAATCAACATGAATACCGCGATGACCGCGTTCCACAATCCGAAACTGTTCAAATAGGCTGGTAAATCCCGGACCGGATGAATCGGTTCGGCGTATTCGACTTCGCCTCGATAGGCTTCCGTGCCGCACTGGGTTTTATACAGGTTGTAGAGCAACATGCCGGAGGACACCAGCAGGATCGTGCCGCCGAAGATCATCGTGACTTCGTAGGGCTCCCAGGACAAGGTCAGCAAGTTGTTGTAATTGACGCTGTCTATCCGCCGCGGCTGGCCTAGCAAACCCAGAATGTGCCAGGGCGTGGTCATGATGATCATGCCGACGAACCAAGTCCATAATTGGGTGATCGCCAACGACGGGCAATGCAACGGTTTACCGGTCAGAACCGGCCAGAAATAATAGGCGATACCGAAATACATGATGATGGTCGTGCCGCCGAAGATCAGATGGAAATGGCCGGATACCCAGGCGGTGTTATGTACCATCGCGTTCATTGCATAGCTGGCGTTGACCAGGCCGCCGAAGCCGCCGAAGATGAGCATCAGCAAGCCCAGAATTAGCGCCAACACCATTGGGTTGTTCCACGGCAGCGCGGCGATCCAGCCGAACAAGCCCTTGCCGCCGTTAAGGCGGCCGGCGATTTCCAGCGAGGCGATCACGGTAAAACCGGTGATGAAGGTCGGCAACGTGACGACGAAGGTGCCGATCGCGTGCAGGATTTTCCAGCCGTGCCCTTGCTCAGGATCCATGTACAAATGGTGGAAGCCAATCGGCAAACTGAATACAACCAACAGAATGAACGCGGCTCTGGCCATTTCGTCGCTGAACAAATAACCGCCGGCCTGTTTGGGGACCAGGGTATAAAACGCGGTATAGGTTGGAATCAGCCAGAAATAGACGATGGGATGCAAGGTCCAGGCGAACAGCGTACGAGCCAAACCGGCGTCTATCGTATCTATCCAGCCCAAGGCCCACGGGATCAATTGAAATAGGACTTCCACCGCGACGCCAACGCTGGTCCACAGCCACAGAATCGCATTGGCCGTGGTGGCGAACATCGCCAACGGCACCGCTTGGCCAGGATGAGCTTTTTTCCATTGCATGTACATCACGATCATCGACACGCACCAGAACCACGAGCCGACTACCAGCAAGGTCGCGCCGATGTAAAACAACGGGTGGGCCATCAACGGCGGATAAAAGGTAAACAACACCGAGGCCTTGCCCAGCAGCAACGGCAGCGCGGCCAGCACCACGCCGGTCAGGGCAACGCCAAAACCGCTCCAAGCGAAACTTAGGTTCCAGATTGGCAGTTTCAGCGTGCTGGTGGCCACGTAGTAGCCGAAGCCCATGATGAAAAACGTTGTCAGTACAAAGCCCATCAGCACGCCATGGGTACTGACCGAGGCGTAATACACTTCCCGCGACTCCAAAAAGCCGAAGAAACCGCTACGTTCAATGACTTGGTACAGCCCCATCAACGCCGCCAAACCGAAGGCGGCGAACGCGACCCACAGATGGGTCAGCGCCAGTTTTTTCGCGCTTGCGTTATCCATGTTGTTCTCCCCCTTGCTTGGCCAGCGCGTCCCACTCGGCCTTGCCTACCACCTTGATGTTGCTCCACATGTGGGCGTGGCCCATGCCGCAATACTCGTTGCAGAGCAAGGGATAGTCGCCGGTGTGGTGCAGTTCGGTCTTGACCTGGGCGACATAGCCCGGCACGATCATCGTGCTCATATTGGTCATCGGCATGTGGACGCCGTGGATGACGTCCAGGCTGACCCAGCGGAAGGTGATCGGCGTTTCGGCCGGCACCGTGAGAGTTTTTGGGAAAAAGCCGTAGCGGCCGGCCACCATGCGCACCGTGACGCTGCCGTCCGGATTGCGGCTGGCGCCGAGTTTGTCCTCGGCGAATTCCTTGGACAAATGCAGTTTGGCCGAGTCTATGGTTTCGACATTGCTCGGCGCGTGTATGCCGTGCAGCAAGGCCGAGCCGAGAATGGCCGAGACGAACACGCCGGCGATACCCAGCGCGACACCGGCCCAATTTCGTTCCAGTTTATCGATATGCATGGTGCCCCCTCAACCGATATGGCCGCGCGGCAGGAACACCCCGTAATACATCAGCAGCCAGGCGATCAGCATGCCGCCGCTGACGATCAGCATCAGCGCCCAGGTGCCGACCGGCGAGCTTTCCAGGATTTTTTTTCGTTCTTCTTCGCTTAATCGAGTCATACCCATCCTTCCTGTTTAATTATTTTTAGGAATTGAGCAATAAGCGCCGACTCGCGGCCCGTCATTCTTGGCGATGACTATTCCCTGGTTATTGCAAGGGAGATCATACCCTGATCGCGCGCGGACGCAAAACGCCAAGGTGGCGCTCGCGTTCCAGCTGCTTTAATGCGGGTGGGCGTTGAGGCGATACAGCTTGTAATCGACGAACTCCCCAGCTTCGGTCAGCGTTTCGGCATGGGTGAGCTCGATGTCGAAATGTTCGGCGTAAAGGTGCCGTACTTCGGCGGCGATCTCGGGGGGCGTGGCAACCGTTTCCGTGGTTTCGGCTTCCTCGGCGGTCAACAGAAAAATCTTGTCGGTATCGGGCAGAATGCGCTCCAGATGTGCGACGTAAAGTTTGCGAACCTCTTCCGGCAAGGCAGTCAATGCCGCGCGGTCGTAAACCGCGGCGACGGTGCCGAGATCGGTAGCGGTCAGCGAAAAATAATCGCCACACAATATCGTCAGGCGATCATGCCGCCACGCCACGAATTTGCCGATTTTTCGACGGCTGGGTTTCAAGCTGTTCTCGCGGAAAAACGCCGCGACAGCAACCGGGCTGAGTTCGATGCCAATCACTTCGTGGCCTTGTTCCAACAACCAGATCAGATCCAGGCTCTTGCCGCACAACGGCACGAATACGCGACTGCCCTCGGCCAAGTCCTGTCCGTTCCAAAAGCGACGTAGTAAGGGATTAACCGCGGCTTGATGGAAGTCGTCGCGTTGGTCTCGCCAAAATTGCAACCAAAGCGGATTGTCGCGGGCGGTGGCGGCGGACGAGGAAGGCGTGGCAGGTTGCTGGGCTCGGTTGGACATGGCTGACTCGCTATGCGGTAGGGTTGTGCTTCGAAAAGGTTCTGATCGAACGGGCACAACGCTTCGCGAGAAGAGCGATGCAGGCCGAAAAGGCGCTTGCGGCGGCGGAGCGACTGTGTCAAAAGTGCCCGCTGGGGTCAAGGGTAACACGCGGGCCGGTTGTCGTGCCGGAATTTGTCCGGTTTGGCGCGTGCCCAAGCCGCGCTTCGATCTGAGCGCGGTCATAGTGGTCGAACCGAGGCCGGCGAAATCGGTTTGTGTCGGCCGTGCGACTGCTGGGTTGAGAGGGCTGGACCCGCGCCGGGGCGACCGTTGGCCGCCCCGGCGCGGGTCTGGGTTATAATGGCGGTTTTTTCAAAATCAACGAGTCGTAACATTGTGGACGTAACCCGCTACATGCAGCAATTGGGCAAGCAGGCCAGACAGGCCGGTCGCGAGATCAGCAAGGCCGATACCGGCCGCAAGAATCTGGCCCTGGTGAAAATCGCGGAAGCCTTGGCCGCCAACGCCGACACGTTGATTGCCGAAAACGCCAAGGATTTGCAAGCCGGCCAAGCCAACGGCCTGGATGCCGCTTCGTTGGACAGGCTGGATCTGACGCCCGCCCGTATCGAAAAAATGGTCGAGGGCTTGACCCAAATCGCCGCGTTGCCGGACCCGGTCGGCGAAATCACCAACCTCAGTTACCGGCCGACCGGCATTCAAGTCGGACAAATGCGGGTGCCGCTGGGCGTGATCGGTATCATTTACGAATCCAGACCGAATGTCACCGTCGATGCCGCCGCGCTGTGCCTGAAAGCCGGGAATGCCTGCATTTTGCGCGGCGGCTCCGAAGCCATTCATTCCAATCGGGCCATCGCCGCCTGTATCGCGCAAGGTTTGGCCGAGGCCGGACTGCCGCAACAGGCGGTGCAAGTCGTCGAAACCACCGACCGAGCGGCGGTCGGCGCGCTGGTGACGATGAAGGAATTCGTCGATGTGATCGTGCCGCGCGGCGGTAAAAGTCTGATCGAGCGGATTAGCGCCGAGGCGACCATCCCGGTCATCAAACATCTGGACGGCATTTGCCACGTTTACATCGACGCCAAGGCCGACCTCGACAAGGCGGTGGCGATCGCGCTGAACGCCAAGACCCATCGCTACGGCGTCTGCAACGCAATGGAGACGCTATTGGTTGCCGAAAGCGTTGCCGGTGCGGTATTGCCCATCCTGGCCGAGCAATACGCCGCCAAGGGCGTGGAGTTGCGCGGCTGCCTGAAAACTTGTTCATTGATTCCGGGCGCGGTCAGGGCCAGCGAAACGGACTGGCACACCGAATATTTGGCGCCGATTTTATCGATCAAGATCGTCTCCGGCATCGACGAGGCGATAGACCACATCAACACCTATAGCTCGGCGCATACCGAAGCCATCGTTACCGAGGATTTCACGCAGGCCCGGCGTTTCTTGCGCGAGGTCGATTCCAGTTCGGTGATGGTCAACGCCTCGACCCGTTTCGCCGACGGCTTCGAATACGGTCTGGGCGCCGAAATCGGCATCAGCACCGATAAATTGCACGCGCGCGGACCGGTCGGCTTGCACGGCTTGACTTCGTTGAAATACATCGTGTTGGGCGACGGGCATATCCGCCAATAATGATCGGCGTTTACGGCGGCACCTTCAACCCGGTTCACTACGGGCATTTGCGGACCGCATTGGAAGTGCGCGAATGCTTCGAATTGGACGACTTGAAAATGATTCCGTGCCGGGTGCCGGCGCATCGCGGCGAGCCGGATGTTTCGGCGGAGCACCGTTTGCGGATGCTGGAATTGGCGGTCGCCGGCACGCCCGGTTTGAGCGTCGATAGACGCGAACTGGACCGGCCGGGACCGTCCTACATGGTGGATACCCTGCAATCGCTGGCGGCGGAGTTGCCGGGGTCCGGCTTGGTGCTGTTCGTCGGTGCCGACGCCTTCACCGGTCTGGAAGGCTGGCATCGTTGGCGGGACCTGTTCGATTACGCCCATATTGTGGTGATGGCCCGGCCAGGCTTTCAACCGTCGGTACTCGGCGATTTTATGCGAGCCCGCCTCGCGGCGCGGCGGGACGAGTTGCGCGACGCCAGGGCGGGCAAGTTGTTTTTTCAAGCGGTGACCTTGCTGGACATTGCCGCGACCCAAATCCGCCGGATCGTCGCCGACGGGACGAATCCTAGATTTTTATTGCCGGACGCCGTTCTGGCCTATATTCAACAACATCAACTTTATCGAGCAAGCTCGACCTCTACGGAAACCTGAATGCAAAGTACCGAATTAGCCCAATTGGTCCAAACCGAACTGGATCTGCGCAAGGCCCTGCATATCGCGACGTTGGACGTGCGCGACAAGACCAGCATCACCGATTTTATGATCGTGGCGACCGCGACCTCGGCGCGGCACGCCAAGTCGCTGTGCGATTACGTTGTCGTGAAAGTTAAGGAAAACGGCATCCAACCGATCGGTACCGAGGGCGAGCAAGGCTCGGATTGGGTTTTGCTGGATCTCGGCGACGTGATTGTGCACGTGATGACCGGCCAGGCGCGCGAGTTCTACCAGTTGGAAAAACTCTGGTCGGTGCCGGCCAAATCCGCCTGAGCCGGGAGCCGGCGCGGCCGATTTAAATTGGCCGTCCTCCTCAAGATTTCGGCCGGTCAGTCGATGACTAGGCTAGCCCGAGGAGGAACCATGAACACCCTGAGACTGCTGTTAATCATCCCGTTGTTATGGCTGGCGGGCTGCGCCGGGCCGGCCGGCAAATCCGCCGGCTTGTCCGAATCCAAGACGCTAAGCGCTAGTGGTATCAGCCGCTTCGACGACAGCGGCGCGCTGAATGTCAAGCAACGCTGGCAGCAAGCCCAGCAGAATGCCAAACTCGACGCCTACCGTGATTTGGCCGCTCAACTTTATCGCGAGCCGCTGCCCAACGGCTCGACGGTCGGCGCCCAGGTGATGCGCGACGAAGCCTATCGGATTTACGTCGATAGCTATTTGCGCGAAGCCCGTCCCGCCGATTACCGTACCGTTCGCGATCATTTGAAAGCCACGTTGGACCTGACCTTGACGCCGCGCTTTTATCGCTGCATGGCGGGCGATGCGGGGCAGGTCGGGCAATGTCAGCAACAGGACCAAAAGCTGGCTTTCAGCCGGTTGGGGTACAGGGAGGCTACCGTGGTTTCCGCGAATCTGGCTTGCGGCAATCGGGATTGTAGCGACCAATACCACGTCAAGGGCTTTTCCAAACAACCCAATGTCGTCGATGATGTCTTGCTTGATGCCGGCATGTACGACAGCGAATGGACAATCAACACCGGCGCGCGTACGCTGTTGAATTATTTCCTGACCAACGGGTTCCTCAATGCGCTGTAACGGCTTTAGCCACGTTTTACTGATTTTGCTGTTGGCCGGTTGCGGCGGCGCCGGTACGCGAGACGATAGCGCCAGCGATTTGGCGGCCTCGCGACAGGTTAGCGCCGAGGGTAGCGCAGCGATTGCCGGTGCGAATCGCGAGGCGGCTCGGCGGGCCGCTATCGACAACGCGGTCGACGCGGCTTCGGCTCGGCTGCGGCGCGGCAATCGCGGCGACCAGTTGATCAGCGATATCAAGGTGGTCGACGAATGGCAGGACGGCGCCGTCTACCACGTGCAAGTGCTGGCAATGTTGGCCGACAGCGAGCGTTGCGCGTCTCCCTATCGCAAGAAGATTGTCGCGACCGGCTTTCCGATTATGAACGCCGACCAGCTCAGCGGTTCCGAGAGCCAGGATTTGTACAGCGGCATTCCTCGCGAGATCAACAATCGACTCATGGAAACAGGCGACTTTATCGGCCGCAACCTGACCAATGCCGCGCTGTACGCCCGACCGGACATCGCGCCGGAGTTGGTGCCGGCCGAGGGCAGCGGCGAATCCATGGTGTTGAACGTGGCCCGCCAGCAAAACGCGCAGTTCGTGCTGTCCGGCGTGATACGCGACTTTCGGATCGAATCCACCGAGTACGTGCGCGGCACCGGCGTGTTGGCCGATCTGAAATCGCTGGTCCGCGATTTTGTCGGTCGGCGCAGCATCGGCATCGACGTATTCGTTTACGACGGCTTTACCGGGGCGCTGTTGTTTCAGCAGCGCTACACCGACTCCATCGTCGGCGATGTCAGCCTGCCGACCGGCTACACGGTCGGTAGCGACCGCTTCAACGCGACGCCTGCCGGCCATAAGATCGATGAGATCATTACTCAGGCTTCGGAAGACATACACAAAATGTTCGGCTGTTACCCGTTCGCTACACGGGTGGCGCGGGTTGAATCCGGTCGTGTCGTGATTGCCGCCGGGGCGCAAGATAAGGTCAAGGCCGGCGACAAATTGATGGTGTATCCACTGGCCCAGAATCGGGCCGATACCGGCTTGGGTGACCCCAGCGGCATTTTGACCATCGTCGACGTTAGTGCCGCGACCGCCGTCGGTCAAATGGACGCCGGCGCCGCCATTGTCCGGCCCGGCGACTGGGTCAAGAGTTTTCAGTCGCGTTAAACGGTTTCCGCCAATAAGGCTTCGATGTCGCCGTGCAAGGTCTCCGGAGCGGTCAGTGGCGCGTAGCGTTGTTTGACGCAACCATCCCGGCCGATCAGAAATTTGGTGAAATTCCATTTGATCGCTTCCGAACCCAGCACGCCCGGCGCGCTAGCCTTCAGAAATGCGTACAACGGATGTGCGCCGTCGCCGTTGACTTCGATTTTTTCGAATATCGGGAAGTCGATTTGATAATTCATCGCGCAAAATTCGCCGATCGCCTGGCTGTCGCCGGGTTCCTGGGCGCCGAATTGATTACACGGAAAGCCCAACACCGCGAAGCCTCGGTCTCGATATTCGCGGTATAGCGCTTGCAAGCCTTGGTATTGCGGGGTGAAGCCGCAACGGCTCGCGGTATTGACGATCAACAGTACTTGGCCGCGGAAGGTGTCGAGTACCAACGGCGCGCCGCTCAGGGTGACGGCTGAAAACCGGTAAATAGTGTCCATGGTAGCTTTGTCGATGAATGTGGGTGGCCCGGACCGGCGGGAGCCGGTCCGGGGCGTTGACCCTCAGGCCGGAAAACCGCCGGTTAGGCGTTTGTCCAGTTCGGTTTGCAACAGCGCCGCGTAATGCCGCTTCAACGCGGAGTCGGTCGGTTGCGGCGGCAATTGGGATTGTATATCGGACAGCAATTGCGTCAGTACGTGCCGTTTCAACACCGAGTCCTCGGGCAGCTGCGCTGATTTGGGTATGGGGCGGGCCGGCTGGTGGCCGGCTGCCGACGCCGGTCGCACTGCGGATGCCGTTTCGAGTGCCGCTTTTTGCATTGCGTCGTAGTGTCGGCGCAGCACGGAATCGGTGGGATAAGGTCTCGCCCGTTGCTCGCGCTCGGCGAGGCGCATCGCCAGAAAATGGCGGCGCAGCACCGAGTCTTCCGGGATCGCCGTATCGCTCGCGGTGTGCGGCAAGGGCACCGCGGAGACGGCGCCGAGGTTGACAGGCGCGGCGCTCGGTTTTGCAGGCTCGGCGCATGTCGGTTCCGCCGCGGGCGGCGCGTTCAGGTGTTGTGGGTTCGCGTCGGCTAGCATTGCCGAACCAGGCGTTGCAATTTGCGCGGTTTCCAGCTGCCGGCGAAGGGCGATCTTGCGTTTGATCGCCCAGACCAACAGACCCAGCAGCAATAGCGAAAAAATGGTTGAGACGACGATAATTTGGATCATGAGCTTTCCCCTGGTTATTGTTGTTATCGATCCGGAATGGACGTCGGGCCTGTAGTGGTTTCAGGCTGAGCTCGGCCCAGCGGCACGGTCCGGTTCAAAGCATCGTTGCGCTTCCGCGTTCCGTTCGTCCTGGTGCCGGCGTTACCTTGGCGGTAGCGCTTTCGGGGCGCGGCGATCGGTCGGCGGCTGGCCGGCCAATCGGGGTGATTTATATCATAAATCCTTGAAAAACTTATGAAGTCTATTTAAGTGGCGTCCGCGTCACTCTATCGACGGTACGCTCACTTGGGTCTGTCGGTATGCGCTGACAAAGGGCGCGGTATAGTTGGTCGTGGCGGTCTGGTCGGACGAATGTATCGACCCGGCCGGATAGCCGCAGGGGCCGCCAGCGCATTGCGTGCTCAGGGACGGCGACGAGAACAGCAGGATTTGCGGGCTGTAATAGCTCATGATCGTGCCGAACAGGTTGTCTATGCCCCAGGCGTAGGAATATTCGAACTTGCCTTGCAAGTTGCTAAACTCCCGGTCGTGGACGTTACCGAGCGTATGGCCGATTTCGTGGGCGAAACTGCCGGTGGTGCAATAGTAATTATCCGATTCCAAGGAATACCCGTCGCCGACCACCGCATAGGCCAAGAACGGATAGGCATCGCCGCCGTTGTAGAACCCCTGGTAGGCGATGCCGCACATCTGGCCCGACGCCAAATGGTAGAAGGGACGGAAAAATACCACCACATCGGCGCCGTAGCGGTTGCGCAGAGCCTCGACATTGGCAAACGCGCCGTTACCGGCGCCCAGATCGTCCAATGCGGTGTTGTCGAGGTTGGTTTCGGTATAGGCGCTGGCTTCGGTATGCACCAGGCGCAGACTGGCGTGGATGCCCGAGTCCCGGTAAGCCTGGTTGCTGACATCGACCAGATATTGAATGCGCTGCTTGGCGTAATCGGCGCTTTGTCCAACCGTGGTGTAGAGCACCATCACGTCGACGACGTTGGTTTCGGTGGTATTGCCGCCGCCGTTTCCGTTATTACCGTTATTTTCGGTATTGCCTCCGCCGGTCTCGTTCAGTCGGGCGGCGTAATCGGCTTCGGCTTTTTCGGCCTTGGTATTGGCCTTTTTATACGCGGCGATCTTTTTGTTGTAGGCGGACAGTGCCGATTTTTCGAATTTCTTGACCGCCTTGAGGTTGGTGTTGGCCTGTTTTTCAGCGGCTTTGGCGGCATTCAGCGCGGATTTGGCGCTGGCGACCGCCGCTTGCAAGGTTGCGTCCTTGGGTGCCGATTTCAGAGTCTGCTTTCGGCTTGCCAGCTCGGCTTTCGCGGTTGCGGTGTTTGCCTTGGCCGCGGTCAAGGCGGTTTGCGCATTGGCGACCAGTTGTTGGTTATCGGTGTAATTGCCGTACAGATTCGTGGCTTCCTGATTCAGCGCGGTGGCGTCCGCCCTTAGCGACTCGGCCTTGGTTCTCAGGCTTTCGGTCGATAGGCTGGCCTTGGCCATTTCGGTTGGCGCCGGCAAACCCGACGGTTCGATATGGTCGCCGTCGAAACCGCCTGCCGTCAGGCCCGAATGCTGCAGGTCGACCAGCACCGCGGCCTCCCCGGCACCTTCGATCAAATATTCACCGTCCGGCGTGTAGAGATTGCCCATCAGTCCGGCCGCGCCGACGGACAGATTCAGCCGGTACCCCAGACCTTCGTCGGCGAGATGGCCGGTCCAGGTCGATGAGCCGTCGGCATGGTCGGTGCGGCGGTCGTGTTCGACTTGGTATTGACCGATCGGCAGATCGAGAAGTGTGCGGTCGCCGGCTTTCAGTTGCCGCAACTGGGCCATTGGCAGTTCGACCGGCATGGCCGAGCCGGGTTTCAGGCGGCGGTAACGTTCCGGCAGACCGTCGACCTTGCGCGGTTCGATAGCGATGCCGGCGGATGTCGGGTCTACAAGGCCGTTGTGACGGCGGCCGCTGATCAGAACCGAGCGAATCGCGCCGGGTTCGCCGACCAGCGTGTAGTTGTAATCCTCTAACAATTGCGCCAATGCCGCAGGCCAATCGGCGGCGGCCAGCTTGCGATTCAAACGGTCGGATTCCAGGCCGGCGGCGATCCGGAAGCCGAAGCCGCCGCGATTGGCGATCGATGCCGCCGCCTGGGCCAGGGTTTGATCGCGAACCACGTGATAAATCGGATGCGGTGGTTCGACCAAAGTCGCGCGCGCGCCGTCGGCCAGCGCACTGGTCGCGCCGAGCCAGACAGCCAGAGAGAGGTAGCGTAAGTTCTGGTTGATTTTCATCCGCTGATAACCTTGAATGTGACGGGCTTCGCAATTTCTGATCAAGAATACCACAGCTCGGACTTCCGGAAAACCGATTGACGAAAGATTTAGTCCGTTAGGAAATAATCCGGTTAAAACCATAAAAAGCTGCAATAAACGCCGGGGCCGTGTATCGTTCCCAGGCCGAAGCCCGAAATTACCGGCCGAGGCGAGAGGAGGCCACCGGCGTGGCTGTTTTGTCTGACTTTTTGATACGGATTCACTATGTGTTTTAGCGCCGATATGTCGTTGGGCTTGGGCGTCGCGGGTTTGGCCGCGGCGACCGTGACTGTGCTGGACAAGGACGAAGCGTTTTGGGTCAGGTTGGCCCGCGCTTACGCGATTTTTCATTTTTCGCTGATGGAATTCATTCAGTTTTTCGCCTATCCGGTCGCCGACCAATGCGGCTACGGTACCAATCTGCTGCTTAGCGAATTGTCCTCGGTACATATCAGCCTGCAGGCCTTCGCGATCATGCCGGCCTTGGCGACGTATTCGAGCGACCCGGCGGCCTTGAAGAAGGCCTTCATCGCCGGGGCGAGTTTAAGTGGCTTGTTTCTGGTGTTCGGCCGGCTGCCGAACGAGTGGCAATTGTTCGGTTTGGAGCCCAATTTCATCGGTCGGATGAACTCCTGCCTGTTCATGGGCATTTATCATATCGGTTATGCCATTTCCAGCGCCTTCGGTACCTTGGTGACCCACGGTTCCTTGTTCGCGCTGGCGCTCAGCGGTTTCGTCTGGAAGCACAACTGGCGGATCGCGTCTTACCATTTCGGGATGGCGATGATGACGCTGTTCATGCCGCAATGGTTGTTCGGCGTCAGTACCGGCGAGGCGGCGGCGATGTATTGCTTTTATTCGATTCCGATCACCGCCAGCTTCATGCCGCAATTCAAAAAGTTGTTCGCGGCGCGGCCGGACGACTGGTCCGGTCGGTTCGCCAAGCAGCAATCCTGAATCGAGCCGGGCCGGGGCCCGGCTTTTTTCTGGCCGCCGCCCAATTTTCAGGCGCGGCGTCCGCCTCTAACGAGCATCGCCGCCATACCGGATGCAAACAGCAGCGCGCCGGTTGGTAACGGTACCGCGACGATGCTCAGGTTGAAATCGGCGGCAATCGCCACCGGCCCCCGGTTCAAAAAAATCAGGCCTTGATTCGGATCGGCCAAATCGCCGCGTATGCCGACGATGGCGCTACCCGCCGCCAGCGCCCGAAAGTACAGCGTGGCGAGTGTCATATTTGCCGGCGTGTCGTCGGCGCTCAGTCCGGGAAAGGTCGAGCCGGCCGCAGTTAGGCCCACGGCGGCAGAATCGTCGCTAAACACCGGATTCACGCTGACGCCGGTCCACTCCAGACGTTCGTCGTCCAGATCGCCGAGGTTTAGACCGAAGGCCAGCAGCAACTCGTCCGAGTCCGCGTCGCCGAACAGGTCGTGAGCGACCACGTCGGCCGCGAAGGTATCGCCGACAGTGACGGTCGCGCTCCGCGGAATCAGGCTAAGGCTCAAGGCGGCAGCGTCCGCGGTAGGCCACAAGCCGACAGCGGTCAGAATCAAAATACAACTCAGTGTTTTCATGGCATGTTCCGGTAAATGAAAGTAAAAAGCGGCCGGTCGGCGTCATGCCGACCGGCCGTGCCGGCTTAGAGGCCGGTCGCGGCGGTTTGATACCGCTGGTAGTGGCCGTACCAAGTCCGGTAATCCGCGTAGGAAACGCAGCCGTTATTGTCGTAATCCGCTTCGCGGTTGAACGTCTGCCGGCTCGCGCATTGGCCGATTTGCGCCTTGGCCGCGGCGGCATCGGTGCTGTCCACATCGCCGTCGCTGTCCAGGTCGCCGGCCACGAATAATTGCACCAACAAGGGGTCGTGGTCGGACGAGCGATAGGCGTCGGCGGCGTAAAAGTCGGCGATCTGCCCGGCCGATTTGAACTCCTCGTTGTAATCCAGCGCCCTCGGCTCGTCGGCGTTGATGTGCCACTCCGAGACGGCCTTGACTTGCGGCGTTAGAGCGGTATTTGCCAAGGCGTGATCCAGATAGCCGGAAGCGCCGTCGAACACGTAGCTGTAGGCGGCGTGATTGCCGACCAGATTCTCCAGCAGATTGCGATAGCCGGCCGATTTTAGGGCGCTGATCGGATCTTCCTCCGCGTAGCTGTTCAAGTCGCCGACGATCAACGCGTTGGCGGAGCCGGTATGGGTGGGGTCGGTGGCGAGCCACTGGGTCAGCACCTGGGCGGCGGCGGTGCGAGTCAGATTGCAATTGCCTTGGCCATCGCCGGTATCCGGGTCGTTGACATCGTCGCAAGCCGATCCCTTGGATTTCAGGTGGTTGACCGCGACGGTCAGCAACTTGTTGGAGGTTTTGTCGCGGAAAGTCTGGGCGATGGTCGGCCGGTTCTTGGTATCGATAAATGCCGGGTCGAAGGCTGAGCTCAGAATGGCCGCCGGACCGATCGGAGAGGCCTTGGCCGGTTTGTAAATCAGACCCACGGCGATTTCGTCGCTGCCCACCGGCGAGACGCCCGGGTTGATATAGGCATAGGTGCCGGGGCCGGCGGCTTGATTTAGCCCGGCCACCAGGTCGGCGATGGCGCTGTTGGCGGCGTAGCCGTCGTTCTCGATTTCCATCAGGCCGATCACATCGGCGTTTAGGCGAGTCAGGGCCGCGACGATTTTGGCGCGTTGCTTGGCGAATTCGGCCGGGCTGTCGGCGCCGCGCGCGGTTGGGAAGCCGCCGCCGTTGCCGTCGCCGTTGAAATAATTCAAGACATTGAAGCTGGCGACGGTCAAGGATGTGCGTCGGTCCGGCGTGGGCGCCTGGTCGCGAGGGTTGTCCGCATTCAGCGTCAATGTTTGAGTCGGTTGCAAACGGTAGGCGCCGAAGTCGTACGCCAAGATCCCGGTCGCGCCGCTTACGCTGTCGCCGACCCTTAAAGTATTGGCGGCACTCAGACCGGCCGGCTCGGGGTAAATCACGGGATCGGGATTTTGCAGATTGGCGCCGTCGTCAACCAGCAGTTGATTGGCCAGGTTTTGCGCGGCGATGGCCAGGGCAGGCGCGCCGGGCTCGGCGGCTTGGGTCGGCGTTAGCAGACGGCCGCCCGACGAGAGTAGGAATTCGCCATAGCGAGCCAGATTGTAGTTTTCGGTGACGGTCAGGGTTTGCGGCAGGGTTACCAGCATGCCTTCTCGGCTTTCCTGCCGGTTGTCCGGGCTGAACGGCAACTCGACCGCGACGGCGGCCGGCAGCGCCTGTCCGCTGGCGCAGACCTGCGGCGGCGAGACGTTTTCCAGCCGAGTCATGCCGTAGGTTTCGGCGACGTTGCCGGAAATGCGTACCCGGTCACCGACATGGATCGATGCGGACGCCGCTATGAACAGGCCTTCCGAACTGGTTGGATCGGCGTCGGTCTCGCCGTCGGCTTGCTGGACGAAGAAGCCGTTCAGTTTGGCGCCGCCGCTGAAATCGGCGGTGACGATGGCCTCTATCGTCTGGCGTGTGCCAACCAACGGACTGTCGATGTCGTTACCTTGGATCGCGCTAATCGCGGTGGCGGGATCGCCGCATTTGTCGGTCGAGTCCGGCGGCGCGGCGGCAAAGCTTTGACCAGCGTTGACGGCGCCGAAGTTGTCGTCGGATGCGCTAGCCCAAAGGAAGTCTTCGTAAACCTGACCGCTACCCTGCAATTGCAGCGAAAATCCCACCGGCGTGGCGCTGGACTCGGACACGCCGATGTCGGTGCCGGCTTGGCCGGCGGCCGGTCCGCCAACCGCGTTGAACGTGCCTTCGTAGCTTAAAAATTGTACGGCGACCTGATTGGCATCGACCAAAGCGATCCCATCCGGCGCGCCGTTTTGAATACCATCGGTCGGAAAGCCGAAACTCAAGGTTCCGAAGCCGCTGCCCGATTGGTCGGCGATGACGCCGCTTAACGTCGCGGTTCGGTAATTGGCGCCGCCGTTGCCGTTGTAGAGCACCAACGACCAACCGCTAAGGTCGGTACCGGCCGGGCCGGCGATTTCAACGGCTTCGCCGCTGTCGGTGCCGGTGTTATCGTAATGGATTTCGTTGATGAATACCGGCGTGGCGGCTTGAGCGCCGCCGAATAAGCCCAGCGCGGCCAGCGTGGTCAGTGCCGGTTTGAAGAGGGGTCGTCTTCTGAACATGGTCGGAGTATCTCGGAAAAAAATGTAGACGCGAACGGGCGCTTGGCCCGGCTAGGCCCGACCCGGTCTGAAGCCCGGCCGAGCCGAGCCGAGCGGGTGCTTGAGCCGGCGATCATTTTGGCGTTAAAACGCCGACACTGGGTTAAGGATGCGTGACGGTTTGCTGAAGATTACGTGAAATGTAATACAGGCTTGGGCCAATGTTTGGACCCTCGCCGCGATCGCGGTCGGCCCGCCCGGCGGGATTATTGCCAGCCGGCCAGGATGTGTTGATAGAAAGCGGGGTCCTCGACTGTCGCGCCGTGCCTGCCGACCAGCGCGGACGCGAAATCCTGCGCGCGGCGTAGCGTTAGCGGTAAGGGCCAAGTGGAGGCGATGCCGTGCAGCAGCACGGCGGCGAAGGCGTCGCCGGCGCCGACCGTGTCCGCGACTTCGAGCCGGGCGTTCGGGGTGACGCCGAGTAGTTCGCCGTCGGGCGTCAGAGCTAGCGCGCCTTCTTCGCCGCAGGTGACGAAAATGCCTTGCAAATCGAATTCTCGAACGATCAGGCGCATTTTGTCGGCGATATCCTGAGTGCCGGGGAAGAGTTGGGCCAGCTCGGCGTCGTTCAGTTTCAGCCAATCGGCGCCGGCGATCAAATCGAAAATGCGGCCGGGTTGCCACCAGGGCGCGCGCAAATTTACGTCTAAAAACACCGGCCCGCGCCAGGCGCTCGCTAGATCGGTCCACGTATGGCCCGAAACCTCGCCGCGTAGCGCCAAACTGCCATGATAGAGCAGGCCGTCGCCGGTCCCCGGCTGGACAGGCTGGATAAAGTCGTAAGCTTGGCGGTCGAGAATTTGGTAATCGGGTTGGTCGTCGGTTATGCTGACCGCCACGGTGCCGGTCGGCCGACTCGGGTCGATTTGCAGGTCGGACGGGTCCATATCCCAGCGGGTCATCGCGGCCAGGATGTCGTTGCCCGCCGCGTCGCCGCCGACCCGGCTGATAAAGCGGGGCCGGTCGCCGAAGGCTTGCAGATGCCAAGCGACGTTGAACGGCGCACCGCCCAGTACCCGGCTGCCGTCGGGGAAACAGT
>NZ_LUUK01000012.1 GCF_001644025.1 Methylomonas koyamae | reverse complement strand
CAGTGCAACCCATCATCAACTTGCTGCGCGACCATCTGCTCGATGCCGATCTGATCCTGGGCGACGAAACCGTGGTTCAAGTGCTCAAAGAATCCGGCCGAGCCGCGCAAAGCAAAAGCTATCTGTAGGCACAAATGACCGGCTCCGGACCGCCGATTCGACTGTTCAGCTACACGCCCGGTCGTGGGGGCACTCATGCGCAGCCGCTGTATGACGGCATCAAACCCGGCACGGTGCTGATGAGCGACGGCTATGAAGTGTATAACGCCATTGCGGCGGTGCAGGGTGCCATTCACCTCGGCTGCTGGGCGCATGCGCGCCGCTATTTTGTCGAAGCGGAAGCGGCCATACCCAAGGCTGCACGCGGCCCGGAACAGCTGGCGACGCAGTTTATTGCGGCGATGGGCGAATTGTACGCCATTGAAGCTAAGACCAAAGACCTCCACGCCGAACAGCGCAGGCAACAGCGCCAGGAACAAAGCCGACCGGTTTTGGCCAAGATCGAAGGCTTGCTGCTACAGCATCTGCATGCAGTGACGCCTGGCAGTTTGCTGGGCAAGGCCCTGCAGTATCTATCGTCGCAATGGCCCAAATTGACGCGTTTCGTCGAGAATGGTGACTGGCCTATCGACAACAATCGCTGCGAAAACGCCATACGTCCCTTTGTGGTGGGTCGCCGAAACTGGTTGTTCTGCGACACAGTAGCCGGTGCCCATGCCAGCGCGAATCTCTATTCGCTCATCGAAACCTGCAAGGCCAATGGCATCGAACCCTACACCTATCTGGTGGCATTGTTCCGTCAGTTGCCACTGGCAAAAACCGTCGAAGACTTCGAAGCATTGCTGCCTTGGCGTCTCGCCAAGCCAACGGCTTAATCACTCTCTAACCGTTAGAACATTGTTCGATTCTGTTCAAGTACGTCATTCAAACATCGCTTACAAAACACAGAAACTTCCAAGCAAATCCAAATATAAAAAATCAATCAACTCAAATCAAAAACATTGAGTTCAGCTTTCTAATCAACGGTTTTTCAACATATCTATAAGTAAACATCCCAAAAACTAAGCAAATTACAACCATCATTACGACATAAACAGTCATCGGAAAATCGATATGAAGCCTTGTCAATAGGCGAGCCACAGCACCCAGAATAAACCCATGAAACAAATAAATACTGTATGAGGCATCTCCACACAGATGTAAAAACCTAGTAAACAGATTCTCTTCGCTCGCCCGATCCGATACGAACACGCAGGTTACAAAACAAACCACTCCAAATACAGCTATCTGGGCACTAACCAAAACGCCAGAATCAAGCAAATCGTCGTAAAAAAACAAAAACAAACTCAAAACAAAAAACACAACAATCATCGCGGATAGCTCATTCGTTATACCAAATGAGGGAAAATGCATACGTAACCGCGCAACCAGCATTCCACCGACAAAATAACCAAGTGAGTTCAAGTCAGTATAAAAATAAAAGCTTTTAAGAACATCCGAAGAATCCGCGGAAAGAGGGAAAAAATAGCTTAATAAGCAAAATACACCCAGTACTCCAGATACAAAAGCCAATCGCCATTGAGAGGCAACCAATATCGTCAATGCAAAAATCGTATAAAAAAACATCTCAAAATTTAACGTCCAGCCCTGCCCAAGAACCGGCTGCATTAATCCTTCATGGTTCACAAATGGAATAAACATAAAAGACAAAATCAACTGCTCGTATCCAACACTTACCCCTTGAAAACTAAGCTTTAAATAATAAATTATTGTAGCCCCGTAATACAATGGCAATATACGAATTAGCCTCTTAATCACAAAAATACGAAAACTAACCACGCCTTGTTTCAGTTTTTTTGTAGTTGTATAAATAATAAACCCGCTTATCAAGAAAAAAATTTTTACCCCAAGAGTGCCAGCTGGCATTGATCCAAAATCCCCACCTAAAACTTTTTTATAAAAGGTAAGCACTGCGTGGGCAACAACAACCAAAACCGCAGCGTATGCTCTTAGCCCCTGCAAAGCCAACAACTTCTGGCTGTATAAACTTTTTATCATGCCCCTATCCCAGAAAGAAACTTCGTTGCGCGAAATTGTAAATCAGCACCAAAAACAAGCGACAATTAAAATTTAGCGATATATAAACATCCGCAAACCCTCAAGACAAAAACCATCTTAAAATCGGCTCATCTATTAATCTTAAACAATCTAACCCAAACCAGATCGACAACAAAACACATCAAAAACCTTGGATTTGTAGTAAGATATCGTTTAACAAGACGCTTATCCTTGATCACCCTATAAACCCACTCCAGGCCGGAACGCTGCATCCATATCGGTGCGCGTCGGATATAGCCGGAATGAAAATCGAAAGCGGCACCGACGCCCAACTGCACAGGCACCTTGATTCTATCCAAATGGGCCGCGATCCATTTTTCCTGCTTAGGCGCCCCTAAACCGACCCATAGAAAGTCGGCCCCCGATTGATTGATCCTATCGACCAGCACCTGATCTTCCTCAGGCGAAAGCGGGCGAAACGGTGGCGAATAGTGCCCAACCAGTTCGGCCCGAGGAAACTGCTGGCGAGTGCGAAACACCAGCTCTTCCAATACTTCGTTTCTGCCGCCCAAGAAATAATGTTTCCAACCTCTCGCCTGCCCGACGTCCAGACACTTCAGCATTAAATCCGGACCGCATACTCGCGTGGCATCGACGTTATTAACATATTTGGCGTACCACACCAGCGGTAGGCCGTCCATGGTCGCCATCGAATTATTGGTGATATGCCTCAATTCGGCGTCGGCGCGGCACGATACGACCGTATGAACATTGGCAATGCAGACTTGATGTGGTATATCTGCTAGGACCCACTCCTGAAATATTTTCAACGTATCCTCGTATCCAAGGACCGGAAACGTCACCCCAAGAATCGTAATTTTTTTTACCGCTTGTATTCCGTGGACGGCGCCACTTTGTGTCTGTATCACTTTTATGGAGATTGTTATGTCAATGAGACTATTTCTACTTTTAGCATCGCTGCAAATTTGTTCGGTGTCAATGGCCCGAGACATTTACGTGTCACCTTCCGGTAGTGATTTACTGGATGGGTCCTCGGTCACCGTCAACACCAAAACCAAAACCGGTCCATTCAAAACGCTGGGCAAGGCCCAACAAGCAGTTCGCGACCTAAAAGCCACCGGCGGCCTAACGGAACCCGTTACTGTGCACATCGCGGCAGGCACTTTCCAACTTCCTTCAGCACTGGAATTCACCGACGCCGATTCGGGCGAAGTCGGCAAGGAGATCATCTGGGATGGAGTCAAAGGTGGAACTTTAGTAACCGGTGCCATTCAACTGAAAGGTTGCAGCGCTTATGATGAAAATCAACCTGAGCAAGTTCTTAACTGCCCACTACCGAATAGCACAGTCGCAAGTATTACACAGGAAACCGATTCCAGGATCAAAGGAAATGCCCCAAAATTTGAGGTCTTTGTCGACGATGTCAGAATGCAACTGGCACGCTGGCCAGATTACGGCTGGGCTTACGTAAGAACCCCATTGAATACCAATACTAAATTCAAGGCATTTCAAACCTTGCCCGACTTTCAATCCGAAACTAGTAATGCGCGTGTACATATTTATGCCGGTAACGACTATTTCGATCAGTATATCGGCGTGTCGAATATCGATCTTATCAACAATCAAATAGAACTCAGCACACCAACCAATAACGAAATTGGAGTAGGCCGCCGATTTTATATCGACAATGTAGCATCCGCACTGACAATAGAAAACGAATGGTTTTACGATAACGCGAATGAGCAAATATTATTTATTCCTCCTTATGGCAGCGCCGCAAAAAAAGTATATATATCGAATTCAAAGAATCTCGTAACTCTAACAGGCACAAAAAATATTAAATTTAGCAACTTAACGTTCAGACACAGCACAAGTTCGGCTATTGTATTGGACAACACCAATGCAATTATTCTGGATAATTTGGAAATAAATAACGTAGGCGGCGCGGGAATAAATGGCACTAATAGCACATCCGTCACAGTTAGCAATAACGTAATCCACAGCACAGGCCGCGGCGGAATAAGCTTATCCGGCGGCGACAGAGTCACACTAACTCAGTCCGGCAACAAAATACTTAACAATTATATTTACGAATATTCTGACATATTATTTAACATTGCAGACGCTATTATTGTTAACGGCGTAGGCGCGCTAATTAGCCACAACACTATTACAAACGGCAATGGCGGAGCAATATATATTAGAGGTAACGATCATTTTGTTGAAAGAAACGATATCTCTCGAATATGCATAACCTCCGGCGATTGTGGTTCAATCTATTCGGCAGGCGACTGGACTTATCGCGGCAATGTACTTCGATATAACTACATACACGATTCATACGGATATACTCTTAATTTAGATACGTTAAACGTTGATAAAAATATCATTCAGTATAAATACGATAGCGCCCGTGGCATATACCTCGACAACGGAGTAAGCGGCTTCAATGTATTCGGCAATTTAGTAGTGAATGCCGGCTATATAGGCATTCAAATTGGTGGCGGCAGAGACAACAACATCGAAAACAACATTGTAAAAACCAACAAAAAGGCAATATATATAGATTCACGCAGCCCGTATTACGACTGGAACATTAATCGGGATTCGCTCGATTCCATGCCAATCGATAGCCCTGTCTGGAAAACGAAATATCCAAAGCTATCAGAACCAATGAGCAACGAAACCTGGCCGGAAGGCAATCAGATCGTGAGGAATATATTTATTTCCACCACCTACCTAGGCTATTCGTTCAAATATCAGATCCCCTCCGTCGGTAATACTATTATGGACAACATTGTTTGGCATGCCACTAGTCAGTTAAGAATCGACTATAAAATATTGGATACTGGAGAATCGAAAGGTGGATCCCTATGGCCTGAATGGATGAAAAAAAACATTGAGCAGGGTACCATTAATGCCGATCCGTGCTTAAGCATAGTTGGTAAAAAAATTAGTTTGACGTGCGATTCGTCGCCCGCAATATCATTGGGTATTCAAGGCCTTCCTTCGGATTTTGGCATCGTGAAGTAAGCGGCGTGCCGCGCGGAAACCTTTCTATCCGCGCGGCAAAGCGCTAATACTGCGCAGAACCATATTACAAATAGATCGAGGCGGCGTCAGCATGAATAGATTCGATTACCTCGAGACCTTTCGCAAGACAGTAATCGCGATAATAATTGGGCAAACGGCCATAGTCCAGAGCGCGACGGCGACCGACTATTATATTTCCCCAAATGGTAGCGATGAAGCGGACGGACTATCTGAAAAACCAACATCACCAACAACTGGCCCCTTCCGTACACTGTTTAAAGCTCAACTATCGATAAGAGCGTTAAAAAAAACCGGCCAGTTTAGCGAACCTATAACGGTCCATGTCTCACCGGGAATATTCGATATAACCGAATCGCTAATTTTTGATGCCAGAGATTCTGGAACCACGGATAAACCAATTTTATGGCAAGGAGCGAGTCGCGACGAAACCATTATAACTGCTGGGAAAAGTCTTGCCTGCTCAGTAACAGAGACATCGCGACTGATATGCGAAATCCCGAAAACTCCGCTATCTGCCGAAAATACCACAGATCAAGATCAAAATAGCCGGTTGGATAATCTAAAACCGGGCTTCCAGATTTATATAAATGACACGAAGCTAACATTAGCCCGCTGGCCGAATGAGATGTGGGCGCATATCAAGCAACCTACCTCAACCAACCTGTCCTTCCAACCCTACGAACCGCCTCCCTTTCTGGATGGAGAAATAGACGGCTTACAAACTCATATATTTCCAGGCAACGGATGGTATGACGAATATCTTGACGTTGCAAATGTCAACCAAACAGGCAGTAACATATCACTGAAATATCCGACCAAATATCCCTTACAAGCCGGACGCCAATTCATACTCCAAAACCATCGCTCCTTACTTGACGCCCCTGGAGAATGGTATTTGAATTCCAACAAGAATACTGTCGAAATAATTCCGCCAATCAACAGTAATAGAGACATAATCACCATGTCTTTCACCCCGAACATACTTAGTATTAACGGCGCAAACAACCTCAAATTTTCAAATTTCACTTTTGTTTACAGCCGTAAATCTGCAATCACCGTAAATAAATCCCATTTCGTAGTATTCGGGAATGTTGATATTCACCACGCAGGAACAAAAGCGATAGATGTTAACGCAAGCGACAACATCAGAATTGAAAACAGCGTGATCCATGATACGGGAGGAGCAGGAGTAACCGTAGACGGTGGCGACTTAATAAAATTAGCTCCTTCAAGAAACATTATCGAAAACAATCATTTTTTTAATATTTCAACCAACATTTTCACTTCCCATCCAGCCATACTGGTATCCGGCGTCGGCACCACCATTTCTCATAATCTAATTGAGCGCAGCTCTAATATAGGAGTAATGATTTATGGCAATAATCACACCATTTCTGGAAACGAGCTGAATCACTTATGCCTTGATTGCGCGGATTGCGGTGCAATATATTCTGGCGGCAACTGGAGTTCTAGGGGCAATTTAATAAAACATAACTTCATTTCAGATATTATGGGTTATGGCCTGGACCATGTCGATCAAGTTGCAAACACTGCTATTTACAAATCGCCCGTGGAAGGCCGTGGAATTTATATTGATAACGGCTCAAGTGGTTTTGATATCTCCAACAATATTCTAATTAATCCCGGAGAAATAGGCATACACATTAACGGAGGTAGAGATAATAGAATTCGCAACAATTACATTGAAACCAATCAAAGCGCTGTTTGGATATTGAATCGAGAAAAGCGTATGGATTGGACGCAATTGCAAGAACGGTTAAAAAACTCACCGCATACGACAAAGGTCTGGAAGAACGCCTATCCGGACTTAGCCAAGCCAATGAACAATTACTTATGGCCGGAAAATAACGAAGTTTCAGAAAACATCCTCATTTCAACTAACACCGCCCAAAATTCGATATTTATAAGGTACGAAATCCCCATGAAATCAACTTCAATATATAAAAATCTAATTTGGAGCCAAAACTCGCAACCGGTCAATGTAAGATACCAAATACTGGATGAAGCATCTCCCTACAAAACAACAAATTGGCAAGATTGGATTAAATTTGGAACTGAATTAGACAGCATCTACGCCGACCCTTGTGCCACACTTCAAAATAAATCATTACAATTTTGCGAGACATCTCCAGCAAAGAAACTCAACTTTATTAACGCAACCGACCAAATTAGCATAACCAATTCTAAGTAAATGAAGCCATATAAAATAGGCGTAGATTACAATTTTGTAATCAGCATAACGAATAAGGTTAGATTGTGTGAGCAACGCGAACCACAATCTGAACCGGTTGTTGGACAAGCCTGGTGGCCACAGCGTTGACTGCATGCTTTATATAAGAAAATAGCTTTTCGGAGCACTTGGGTCACGAAGGCCTAATGATCGCTTCAAGCCCAGGAAACTCCCCGGAAGCATCGCCCCTGCCGCTTAGATGGCATCGGAAGCCCGTTTTTGGGGATGTTTTAGCCTGATTTTGGCCGAACGAAGCTGTCGACCTTAAAAAGGCCGATGATCGCTTGGCCGGCTGCGCTAATTGTTTACATAGCCTGTGACTTCCTCAACCCGGTTGGCCGGTGGGCATGGTCTGGCTGCGTAAGATCGGCGGGATGCGCGTTCCCACAATCCGCATTTCTCCGCCGCAGCAGGCGCAGGTGAATGGTGGCCGTTTTCTCAGCCATACCAGTGCCCGGTTTGGATTCAAGCCGATCAGGTATTGCAGCAAGCCGATCAGCCGTTTGCTGTTGGGGTGCAAAAAACCTAAGTTGCGGGCGCGCCTGAAGCCCTTGGGTAAAACATGCCGGAGGATCAGCCAAAGGAACTGGGCGCCGGGCAGCGTTCGAGTTCGCATTCGGCGGGTTTTACTGTCTTGGTAGCGAAACGTCACTTGGCCGTCCCTACAGGCGACAATGTCTTTTTCCTGGATGACGCCTTTATAAAGATAGCGTCCAAGATAAACCAGCGCCTTGTCGCCACTGCCGACGGACTTGACGTCTACAACCCAGGTTTCAGCGTAACGGGGCGGCAAATCAAGCCCGGCTCGCGTGATCGCCTCTAGCAATTTGGCGCGAAAGACCTTGGCCAATGTCTTGTGGTTGAACAAGTAGCCGGTTTGTTTTTTGTCTTGGCCTTTTTTACCGCGTTTGGTTCGCCACAAGCGCTTTTCCGTATCGATGGCCGCCGCAGGTATCACGCAATGGACATGCGGGTGGTAATCGAAGCGTTGGAATGGGTGTGCAATACCGTGATGGCGCCGGCATTCCCTTTGAGCTGCGGGTCGTTTTGCGCGAAGGTTTTCAGGGTCTTCCAACTACAGCGGGTCATTAAACTGTAAAGCGTACGTTGCTGCTGCCAAGCCAGCGACCTGAGTTCCTTGGGCAAGGTGAAGGTCACCAAAAAATACTCGGCGGGTACCTGCCTTTGCAATTGCCTTTCCAGCCATTGTTGAGATTCGTGAGACTGGCAATGCGGGCAGTTTCGATGGCCGCAGGAATGCGGCACGTAGACGTGTTGGGAGCAGTCGCCGCATTGTGCCAGCATGACGGGACTTTGTGAGGTGCGGCAGTGCTTCATGGCGGCCAGCGCCTGACGTTGATTGGGAAGAAGCCTATCCTGATAATCGGCTAGAAACTCGGCTTCGAAGGTTTCGATGATGGCGGGTAATAAAATCATCTGACCTTCCCCCAGTCGATGGCGAAGCCATTCATCAAGGCATTAATCGCCTCGCCGGCATTTTGGTTCGTGCCGTCGGTCAGATGGGTGTATCGGGCAGTGGTCAGCATGCTATGGTGGCCGAGGATTTTCTGCACTTCCAGCAGATCGACACCGGCTTCGATCAGATGGGTAGAGTAGCTGTGGCGAAGGCTGTGAGGGCTGATCTTTTTTTAAACCGCAATCTTCAGCTACCTTGCGCAACGTCGTTTGCACGCCGCCCCGATCCAGCGGCGTGGTCGCTCGACCCGCCCCATTCAGGCCGCCGTGACGATTAGGAAACAGTAGCACCGGGTTGCGATGAACTTGCCAGAAACGGCGCAGCAAATCCAAGGTCGCCGCCGGCAACGGCACCAGCCGATCTTTATTGCCCTTGGCATCGCGGATATGCACGCGCTGGCGGTCGGCATCGATATCCGCCACTTGCAGTCGCAAGCCTTCACCCAGGCGCAGACCCAGACTGTAGAGCGTGAAAAAGAACACCTTATAACTGAGGGTGCGGGTCGCCCAAAAAAGCTGCCGAGCCTCGTCCACCGTGACGATGTCCGGCAAACGCTGGGCTCTGGGCGGCTTGATCAGGCCGGGAGCGGCCCAAGGTTTATGCAGCACATGGGTATAATAGAACTTGAGGCCGTACAGATCGAGTTTGACCGAACTCCAGGAGTGCGACGCCAGCAAATCGGTGAAATAATCGGTCAACTGCGCTTCGGACAGGTCCTCAATCTGTTCGTCGAAATACTCGCCGACGCGGCGAATGGCACGGGCGTAAGCCTCTATCGTCTTGGGCTGCAAGCCTTTGAGCTTTAGGTGTTTAAGATGGGTTTGATAGTTTTGCTTGAAAGGGGATTCGGAAGATGTTGTCATTGACGCGTAACCTATTGATTCGTAGTAAAATGTTCCCTCGAAATGAGGGCTTGAGGTTACATTTTATAAACAACCAGACGTTGGGGTTCTTCTCCGCGTTAGCGGCTTCGTCCAACTATAAGATTAAGAGCGCCAGAAATAGAAACGCACAAATGCCACCCAAACTAATACAACACCCAATAAGCTACCTATCGTATCAACTAAAGCATCGCCAACACTTGGTGTTCTACCTTGAACAAATAGTTGTAACACTTCGGTGACCATGGCAAACAAAGCTATTTTAAAAAAAAAATGCGTTACATTTTCCCTCGCCGAACAATCCAAGACAGCAAGTGCAAAAAACAATAAGAAGTGTCCTATTTTAAAAATATCGAATGAAGGCAAAGAAAATGTGAAGTTAACTAGTCTCTTAATATCTAAACCATTCAGATGATAATCAACAAGAGCAGTTGTTTGAAATAAGGAGCCTAATTTAACCTTGAAGACTTCTGGAACTAATACACCTGCCAAGATTAAAAGAACACAAACACCTATCAAAAGGCGGCGATTGCCCGTATTATGTTCTAACAATAACGGCAACATTGCAAACCAAATAGCCAACACCCAAACTAGTAGCAAAACCCTGCGAATTACGGTGTGCGCATTATTAGGCTCAACAGGACAAAGCGACAATTGTTTAATAGCAACCACCCCCCTCTGATTTAATAACTCAAGACTTAAGCGTATTTGTATTGCCGAAGGTTCAATTTCAAATACTTTCTCAAACGAGTTCCAATTAGTATTCATATCCGAACTAAAAAGAACATGTGGGTAATCGTATCTAGCTTTATGATTACTATCGATAGAGAGCAAGATTATCCTAGCCTTTCCGCCGACCTGTGTTCTTTGCGCCTCTTTATTAAATAATGCAAGAGTCTTTACCCACAAAAAGCGGGGTAAACCGGAATGATTAATGTCGCAACTAAGCGATGCCGCAGGTTGACTAGAACTCGACCTTAATAAAATTTTATGGGTATTGGCGTCATACTCAAATACATTATTGCCTCGAGACAGCACCCAACTTTTAGCTTTGACACATTTTTCAAGCGCATCCATATCAGAATTTAGCCGACATATAAACCCAGGCACTGTTGCAAAAAAAAGCACGGTTATAGCAGCCAGTATTATCAATCCAACATATCGAGTATCTGTTGTCAACAGCATCCTGTTCTACGACAATTGTCAAAGGTTACTTAAGCTTTTAGTAAGCGCGACTTTAACGCAAGTAATGACGGCCTTTCTATGAATAGGAACATAAAGGACGCCAGTAGCAATGAGAAAAACAGCGGCACAAGAATCACAGAAATCGGGCTTGCAAAGCCATGTTTATATAACGAATAAATAATCACATACCCTACATTCTGATGAATCAGGTAAAGGCTGTAGGAAATACTACCCAAAAAGACCAACACCTTATTCGAAAGAAAACCCAACCGACCATTTACCAGAAAAATAAACGCTATAAAGTATGCGCCGCATATAATTGTGGTCGCAGGGGATATTAGAATCTCCAGGCAGAATGCAATAACAACATAACAATAAAGCCATTTACATTTTTGCGAATAAATCTTATAAAACATAATTCCTGCGATGAATAAATGCCCATAATCCAACACCAATAACTGTCTAATCTTTCCAGGAACATCAACTGTGAATAACTGATCGACTGCTAAGCATATGCATTCAGTAAGCAACCAAAACGCCATAGCAGTATCAAAGTATGCTTGTGGCACGACAAAGTATATGAAGGCAATAAGCACGTAGAATGACAATTCCACGTTAAGAGTCCAGTAAACCCCATCCACACTAGGCACCGAGAACCAATATTGAAGCATGGTTAAATTAATCAGCGCATCTTGTATTGAAACTTTCCGTTCGGTAAGTTCTGAAATTGAGACCACTACAAAAGTGATCAACACAGCGCACCAATATGCCGGAAACAATCTGATAATCCTAGACAGAACAAAATGTTTTACATATCGAGTTCTATTAAGGGTCATAAATATTACAAACCCGCTGATTAGAAAAAAAAGCTTCACGCCTTGCTTACCGAAATCAACACTCCAAATCGGATCTATTTTATGACCGAATAATTCATGATATCTGCAGGTATAATGATATAAAACGACCGAAACTGCGGCAACTCCCCTTAAAGAATCTAATTCTGTTAATCTGACCCTCGATTGAATAGCCATTAAATATTCCAAATATCATTATACATATATTGAAAACTGGATCGTAAGCTATTGAGATCAAACTCTGTTCTTGCTTTAACCAAAGCATTACTCGACAACTCCGAATATATTTCAGGATTTTTTACTAAAAACTCCACAGCGTGAACAACACCCATCATATTCAATGGCTGTATGATTAAACCGTTAAATTTATCAACTATAATTTCAGGTATTCCGCCAGCAGCCGTTGTAATCGAAGGAGTTGCCGAAGCCAAAGCCTCTAATAACGCATACGGAAGGCCTTCTTTAAAATATGTCGGAAATACAAACAACGAGGCCTTTTCCCATAGAAGCTGCTTAATGTTTCCAGTCACCAGCCCCAAAAACTTGCACTCGTCTTCTAATTTAAGCGCTTCCGCGACCTGCTTAAGCTCGTTTTCAAAAGGCCCCTCCCCGGCGATATCAAGATATATGTTTTTGTAACCTCTTGATTTCAGTTCGCTCAATGCCTCAATCACCTGTAATATTCCTTTTTCTCGAGTCAATCGACCTATATACAGTAAGCGAACGGCGTCTAGGCTGATTGACTTTGGCTTGACCGCTAAATTGCTGTCTATCGCGTTAGGCACTACCATTAGTTTTTTGTATTGACAAAAGGACTTGCCAAATTCCATTTCCCTTTGTGTGAGCAACACCACGACATCCGCATGCTTCAACACCATTCGTCGGAAACGCGATAAAAAGCATTTGGTTGCTAAAAAGAAATCATCGGGCTCCAAACCAGCATGTAATTGCAAAACGACCGGTCGGCCAAGAACTTTTGACAATGCGACAAATATCGAATCCCTAAAAAACCCTTTGTTGTCCATTGACGTATTGATATGAACGAGGCCTGGACGTTCTCGGAAGAGAACCATAACAAAACGCAAAGGGCCCAAAAAAAGGCGTAGAGATTTTCCAAGCTTAGTTTCATTACTTATAGGTGACCCTGTGCAAAAGTGTATAAACTGGCAATCGCTACCGTGAAAAGCAGAAATTAAATTCTCAAGATGAGTCGCTATGCCACTAGCGGTGCCTAACTGATTACCTGTCAATAAAATTTTTTTCATTATCGAACCCGTCATTTAAAAACTGGAAAAAATCTGTCGACAGCAAAAAACTATAAGCTCCGAAACTAAAATACGGCTTAATACATCCCATCGGTGTTAACATCTTTTCGAAATTTTACGGCGCAACTCATCGCAAACATCCCTATCAACCGAATACGTCGTGATGATAAAGATCGTGATCAAAGCAAGATTCCCTGCGACCGCTAATATCAAATAGTCCATTTCGGAGTTAACGTTATGCAATACCAATACTGCATAACAAGACCAACAAGCCGCCATAACATTCATCAATGTTGCAGGATATAAGCTTGGCCATATAAACCCATAATGCCTGGCTTTCACAATAACCCCGACCACCGCTATTGCCGAGCCTGCGAGCCATGACGCCCCGAGCCCAAGCGCTCCATAATCTATTAAAATCCCGATACAAAGCAAAGTACTAACAACCTGAAACAAGGCGATTTTAAACCGCGCCATACTGTCGCCTATAATCAATAAAATTCTACTTGATATCGAGTACAACACTAAGCCGTATACACCCCAGATCAGTACAACCGCCAATAGCAAACTCCCCATGTAAGCTGTTCCAGCGATCATTTTTATCAAAAACGGGGATAACGTAGAAAAGCAAGCGGCGATCGCGATAAATAGCGGAATCGTCGCTACCCAGCATACGCGGAATTTTTGGCGTAAATTCTCCATGCCTGATGAATAACTAGCGGATATGATCGGCACTAATGTCGTTACAAAGGGCTGATATAATACGTTTATTTGATCGGCAATTCGTTTAACAACATAATAATTAGCCAATGGCTCACTTCCAAATAAACTAGAAATCAATAAGGTATCTCCCCATACCCGTACGGCATTTACAATCGATTCCAAATAAAATCCCCAACTCCATTTCAGCCAAACCGGAGTTGTACAATGATTCAAATTAAACAGCCACGCTCTATGCTTGAAAAGCGCCGCCAAAACAAATGGCAACTGCCCTATCAGCAATCCATTCAACACAGGTTGAGCACTTATCTGCATAGTATAGAAACCTATCGCGCACAGCTTAGACAACATATCACTATAAATTCTATAAAAACCGAAGACATCAACTTTTCCGGTTAATTGAAAAGGTAAAGACAAAGCGTTAATTGCCATATACCCCAACAAAGGGAATATTAGATATCCAAAGTCATTTTCAGAGCTTTGACTTTTAAAAATAACACGGCCGATAAAGTCGGAATAAAAGATAAAGCATAACGCGACCAGAACAATCGCACCCAAATTTACTAACATCCCTTTGCGAAGAAGGCCAAAGGCTTTATGGGTATCACTAACCATAAGTTTTGGCACGTCTTTTTCTAAGAGCGTGTTTACCCCAAATGAAAACGTTGAGGTCATCAAAATGGCAAGCGATGGTACGATGCTGATATATGCAATATCGTCAGTAGAAAGCTTTCTTGCTATGTAAGCGAGTATAAATATTGAAAGTACTTTTCCAAATAACGTAAAAAAAGTTAGCCTAAAAAACCTACGCATATCACCCGTTTAAAAAGTTATCAAACATTTTCAATAGGCGCTGTCGTTTGTGTATTTTACTCACTCGTTGACCCGCTTCCGAGCACTTTGCCACGTATTGATCATAAGTCATGATCAGTTTGGCCGGTACTCCACCATACACGGAATTTGGCGGAACATCCTTGGTTACAACGGCACCTGCTGCCACTAAGCTATTCGGCCCAATCTTTACATTTGGCATTATTATCGCCCGTGCACCGATGAAGCAATTATCATAAATGCGAATTGGACCATAGCGCGTTACATCAGCGAGCTCATCGTATCGATCTCTATAAACCCATGTCCCGCCATCATGCGTAATAAAACAGACTTCAAAGGACAGCGTAACATGATTACCAATTCTAATTAAGTAAGGTTCAGACCCGTAATTAACCTTACCCATTGCTCTGAATCTTTCGCCAACTATCATGCCTTTCGATATGGCGTTTTTAATATGACGCCTATCCCTAATCTGCCTAATAAACTCAATCAGCATGCTCCAACCTCAGAATATATTTTATAAACATCAACCAAGTCATTAACTGATTTCTCTATAGAAAAATTTTTAATCACATGATTCTTACAATCCCTCGATATTTGATCTCTAACGGCTTCGGCGTGCCGTATTTTTTCAACAAAACTCAAAACATTATTGCTCTTTTCAATACTCCAGTCGAACGGAGTTATATCTTCAATATCGGAGAAATATGTTGTAACCGTTGGCGTTCCAACTGACAACGACTCTAAAACTGCGTTCGGAAAGCCCTCATATTCGGAAGTCAAAAACGAGACATCAGATTGACTTAGAATCTCCAAGACATCGTTTCGATTACCCAAAAAAACAATTTTGTCCCCATGCTTCATTAATTTATATTTGTTAAGAATAAAATCCATATACGTCCCACCGCTAATTTCCAATTTATTTCCTAAAAATACCACGCGCCATCGTGAGTCAAGACTTATCAATTCTTCCGCCACATTCAGAGCAAGCTCATAATTCTTTTGAGGCTTAATTGCGGCAACCATGCATGCTAGTTTAATATCGTTGTTACCAAAAAACTCCAATTTATAATCGGACGTACAAGACGCCACCCGCTTTTCTACCGATTCAACTTCAATTCCATTCCAAACCACATGGAATCTGCATTTTTCGAGCAATGGCAACCTTTTGACCGCAAATCGCCGACCTGAATTGCTATTCGCAACAACTGCGGTTATCAGCCAACATGTCAAGGCATCCGCTATTCGCTGTAGTGGCTTTATTTTATAGTTATGATTCCTCTCGGAGTTTATAATCGGTATCTTTAAACCATACCCCGCCAATCGAGCATACAGTTCAGCGTCATACAGATAACCGTGAACAATATCCGGCTGAAATTCCTTTACAATTCTTCTCAGCTGAATTATTGAAGAAAAATCCAATTTAAGCTTTTTATTCAAACTTTCGAATCCGACGCCCACATCTACTAGTTCAAACGATCGTGGATTGTAATTGCTCAAAGACACAATCTTTACATTATGGCCTTGCCTCACAAGCTCCTTGCTTAAATTAATAACCTGAGTTTCGGCCCCCCCGTACACCAAAGAGCTGACTACATTAATGATTTTCATCCGACGCACCTATTTATTGTTGACTGGTATATGAAAATCAATTTTTCTATCATTAAATCCAACGATACGTTTTCCGCGACCCATTTCGGAAAGATTTCCTCGCATAATTGGCGATCATCGTATGCTCTATGGATAGTGCAAGCCATTTCTACAGCATCAAAATTATCCACGATATAATTCTTAAGTGGCTCAATCATTTTAATATCGGAATAATTCGTGCTGGCAATCGGAACACCCAGTGTCATCGCCTCCATGATGACGTTAGGGAATCCTTCGTGCTTTGAGGTAAGAAAGAATACGTCGCTTTGTTTTATGATCGATATCACTTTATCCGTGTTTGGCGTAAGGCGGATATTTTGAGAGTTTTTTAGCCGAGAATACTTTGCTATTATCGTATTACAATGCGAATCTTTACTGCCCTCTATAGCCCCACCCACAAATAGCACCCGCCATGTCGGGTCCATACTAATTAATTCTGTAGCAACATCCAGCGCTAAGGCATGATTCTTCTGGGGCTTAATACTAGCTACCATTGTTGCTAATTTTATATTCTCCTGACCAAAATATTCTCTTTTAATGTCGATCGAATCATCTGATGCTTTGGCATTAATACTGTCTATATCGATGCCATTCCAAACCACATAAATGGAAGATTCCGGCAATCTGTATCTCGTCGCTGCAAATTTTGCACCTGCATGCGTGTTCGCAATAACTGCATCCGCTCTAAATCTTGTCAAGTAATGTAGCAATAATTGCCTGGACTTAAGCCTGTACTCGTGATTTCGCTCTGAATTTATCAAAGGTATTTTTAATCCTAACAAAGCGAAGCGGCTATAAATATCGGAATGAAATAAAAAACTGTGCACTAAATCCGGCTGCCAACGTATCAAGTTCCGCCGTATATCCTTAATCGCCTGCAAGTCCAACATGTGAGCCTTGTTTCCGATAAAATATTCTAATTTTCCAGACGTTATTTCATCTTGTAACTCGCTTAGCCTAGGCACTCTGTTTTCCAAAAAATATAGAAACACATCGATATTTTTGGAAATCAATCCTTTCACAGTCGCAATCACCTGTGTTTCGCACCCTCCATATACCAAGGATGACACCATTATCATTATTCGCATGGTTTGTTTTATCTCAGTTTAAAATCCAGATTAGGCCAATGAGGATTCGGCTCGCTGATCTTCTATGAGTGCTAACCCATACATTACCCATATTAAATAATTAAATGGATTGGGGTAAAATGAATTTCCGGTGAGCGCCATTAACAACCAGCTTATTAATGCATACCTGAATCCGAGATTTAATTTTGATACGCGCCATAACCGTCCAATTAATAGTGTCACAAATGTGAATCCGACAACCCCCATATCTAATAGTATTTGCAGGTAAGCGTTATGGGGATGTGAAGGTAGTGCTATTGTGCCTTGCTTAGTCTTTATTTTTTCACCCTTCCAAATCCCATATAATCCTTGGCCAAGTAAAATATTATTCTGCACAGTTTTCAGAGCGGGTATCCAAATATACTCAACCCGTCCCGCCGATACCTCATTGAGGTTTTTATTCCCTCCTTCCATACCGTATTGAACACGGGATATGATTTGAGGCAGAAATGCCAAAATCACCAAAAACGCCATTATGATTGCTAATAGATTATGCTTTACCGGTAATCTCCGGCTTAACAACAAATAAACGACTACCACTGCAACATAAGACATTCTCGAAAATGAAATTACCACCAACATTAATGCCGCCGCGATTCCGATTAGGCGCCCAATAGATGCCCCTTTGCGTAGTCCAACAACTAGGTATGCAAATATGCTAACCGCCAGCCCCCCCAATCCATTGGCGTGGAACCCGATATTTGCCGATATCGCATCGCGTCCGGTCGCGTATTCGCCATCTTCGGTTACACTGGCGCTTGGGATATCAACGATATAGAACAGTATCGCAAACCCAAGCATTATTACCGGAAGCAATTGGATTGCCAATTCTATATATTTTCCTCCTCTTATTGCTTTATATTTATAAACAATCCAACCCGCTACTAATAACTGAATCGCTTTAAATAAATCCTTTACAATCAAATCCCCCTTGGCAATCTTATATCCACCTGGGGGGTGCATTTTTTCAAAATCCAGCACCGCCCACAATACTGCCATAATATAAGCTAGAAAAAATATGGTAACTTGCGGCGCAAAAAAAACACCTTGCACTTTGTATTCATTTTTTTTTCTATTAAAGAAAACCATTGCGGCCGCAAGCAACCAGACTATATTTACAGGATTAAATCCGGTCATCCCCAGAACCTGCTGCGGCATCAGCTTCATATTATTCAATGGCAGCAAAATCACCATTAGAATAACGGTTAAATCAATGAACCTTAGCCTCATAATTTGTCACATTGGATATTTTGTTTAGATACTGCGTCCGCTGCAGTGCGTGACGCAACTTTGGACTTGTCGCCGAATTAATTTAATTCCACGACGACTATAGTCGAAGTTGCTGGCTAATACGCCTGCTCCCCGACAAAGCCCTTGAAGACGGTCATGAACACGATCTTAATGTCCAGCCACAGCGACCATTGGCGGATGTATTCCAGATCGTAGTGAATGCGGGCCTGCATTTTGTCGATGGTTTCGGTTTCGCCCCGGCAGCCGCTGATTTGCGCCAAGCCGGTGATGCCGGGTTTCATTTTGTGGCGTAGCATGTAGCCCTGAATTTGCTTGCGGTAATATTCGTTATGGGCAATCGCGTGCGGGCGCGGGCCGACGACGGACATTGTACCGCGCAGAACGTTAAGAAATTGCGGCAATTCGTCCAGCGATGTCCGCCGCAAAAACGCGCCCAGCGGCGTGACCCGGCTGTCGTTGGCGGTGGCTTGCTTGACGGTGTCGCCGTTTTCGCAGACCGACATCGAGCGGAATTTCCAGACTTCGATCGGCTCGCCCTTTACGCCGTAACGCAATTGTTTGAAGATGACGGGACCGGGCGAAGTGACCTTGACCGCGAGCGCAATCAGAAGCATCGGAATCGCGATCAGCGGCAAAATCAGCGAGCACAACACCAAGTCTTCCAGACGTTTGGCCATACCGTCCAACACCGAATTGAGCGGGGTGTCGAACACGCTGACTACCGGGATACCCTTGACGCTGCTGAGTTTGGATTGCATCAGGTTGAAGGTGAAAAAATCGGGAACGATATTCACCGACACCGTACTGTCGGCCAGTTCGCGGATCAACTGATTGATCCGTACTTCGGCGCGGAGCGGCAGGGTAATGTAGATATGGTCGATCTCGCCACGCTGACTGCGCTTTAACAATTCCTTGAAATCGCCGGTAATGTCGTCTTCTATCAACTCGCCTTGCTCGCGGCGTTGCGGGTTTTCGACGCGATCGTCAAAGTAGCCGGCAAAATGGTAGCCCAACCAGGGCATTTCGGTCAGCGCGATATTCAAGCGCTTGCCGAGTGGATTGGCACCCAATATCGCGTAATAACGGACATTCAAGCCGTGCAAACGCAGAAACGACAATGTCGCTCGCCGAAGCGTGTGCACCAATATAATGCCCAACGGCACCAGCGGAAACCACAACTCGAGCACTTGCTTGGAGAATTCGAAATCCGGCTCCAGCAAGTACACGCCGCTGGACACCACCGCAAACGAGCCTATCCACGACAGTAAAATCCGCAATGCATCGTCGAACATCGGGTCGCCGCGCCAACCGTGATAGATCTCTTGATGTTCGGCGAAGATACCGAACAACACCGTACAAGCGATGAAGAGGATCAAATACTCGCGCGTGAAAGGGATTTGATAGAGCTCCAGCGACGCAAACATCGACACAAAAATGATCCCGGTATCGATGGCGCGTTTAACCCCTTGCATTTCAGGCCGCAAGGGACGGATAAATCCTTTTGAGCGAAGTTGGTTCATATCCAGAAGTTATAGACTATTCGTTGAACATCCGATTGATCCGCGCTGATCCAATAATTTATCAGCACTTTATTTCAGCCCCATGAATCTAGGCTCCCTACCCGACTATCGATTCGGCCTTTCGGTGTTTTAAGTCGTTGCAAACACTGATAGGCCGCTTCTATAAGCCAGCCGTTCGATGCGGCGACTGGATTCAAACGTAACTGTCAGCAAAATGCACACCAGTTATCCCTGCTAGCCGGGAAGCCCCCGACGATTGCCATACCTCTAAACGCTGGTTCCACTCGTGGCCCACCGCAGCAATGTCAAGCGTGACCGAACACACCATCCCGAGTGCGCCTTAAGGATACACCGATAAGCCAATCTTCATCAGGCACAACACGCGCTAAGTGCCCAGTGCCCGAGTTTTTTGCCGACCATCCATAGAGTTGCAACCGCACCATCTTGGTTCATCATCACGCCGACAAAGTCGCAAAACGCCTTTCGGCGATACCTTTAGCCTGCTAATCAATGCTTTACGACTCCCCGGCCCGAATGCAAGCATTCCCGCAGCCGTAAACAAACGGCCGATTTATACGCGAACGGCATTCCGATCTGTCGTTTTTAATGACATCCTAATGTTTTCGTCATCGGTTACCCCACTTTTCCAAGTTAATAATGATGCAAAAATCCATTCCGTGAAAGTTTTTCCAGGAAAAGTTCCGTCGCTTGTTCACGTCACGCTCGGAAAACGGTCACGAATTCGGCCTACACCGCCTTGGATAAATCGCAGGAAAGCCTCGCGCGGCTTAGTCATTTTGTTCCGCCCTTCCCGCGCGGACACGGTGTTTGCGTGTTTATCCCCGCCCAGGCCTTTGACGGGCCAGCAAATGCTCCCAATTTAAATCCGGCTTGCGGTTAAAATCTCGCCGTTAACGTTAATTCGGACTTCTCATGTCAAATACCTTTATCTCTCAAAAACCCATTCCTCCTCGCGAACGCCTGATCATGGCGCTGGACGTCGCCAGCATCGCCGAAGCCCAAGCCCTGGTCGAGGAACTGGGCGATTCCGTGGTGTTTTATAAAGTCGGTATGGAACTGTTTATGTCCGGCGACTATTTCGGCTTTATCGAATGGTTGAAGGCGCGCGACAAGAAAGTCTTCGTGGACCTCAAGTTTTTCGACATACCCGCCACCGTCGGGCGAGCGATCAAAGCCCTGAGCAGCAAGGGCGTGGACCTGGCAACGATACACGGCAACGATTCCATCATGGAAGCCGCGGCCGAAGCCAAGGGCAATCTGAAGGTCTTGGCGGTGACGGCGTTGACTAGCCTGGACCGGGGCGATTTGGACGACTTGGGCTTTCAATGCGATGTGCGCGAATTGGTGCTGTCGCGCGCCAAGCGGGCGCTGCAAATTGGTTGCGACGGTATCGTGTCGTCGGGCATGGAAGCGGAATTGATTCGCGCCCAGTTGGGCGACAAGTTATTGGTGATTACGCCGGGCATACGACCGGTCGACAACCGGGAAGACGACGACCAGAAACGGGCGGTTAGCGTCGAACAGGCCATCCAAAGCGGCGCCGATTATTTGGTGGTGGGCCGGCCGATCCGCGACGCCGCGGACCGCAAAGCCATGGCGGAAAAAATCCAGCGGCAAATTGCGGCTCAGTTTGAATAAGCATCGAGGCAAACCGAGGTTTGCACTCCGGTAGGGTCTGTTCGAGTCGCTGTGCGGAGTGCAAATCTCGATTTGCCGTGTTCGCGGGTTGGCTGGCGTTTCGTTCGACGGCAAAAGACGGCATAATGGTGGAATTTTTTGATAGCCGCTTCCCATCCGCGCCATGAAACCAGCTCCCAATATCTATCTGATCGGCCTGATGGGTGTCGGTAAAACCACGATAGGCAAGCAGGTCGCGAAAGCGATGCAATGGCCGTTTTACGACAGCGACAAGGTCATAGAAGAAACCACCGGCACCGACATCCCGACCATCTTTGCCTACGAAGGCGAGGAAGGCTTTCGCAACCGGGAGCAGGCGATGATTCGCCAATTGACCGGACTGGACGGCATCGTGATGGCAACCGGCGGCGGCTCGATACTGCGGCCGGAAAACCGCGAGGCCCTGAAAACCCGCGGCTTTGTCGTCTATTTGCATTGTTCGATCGACAAAATCCTGCACCGCACCAAACACGATACTCAGCGGCCGCTGCTGCGCACCGAGAATCCGCGCCAGCGTTTGCAGGAACTGTTTGCCATCCGCGATCCTCTGTACCGGGAATGCGCGGACTTTAGAATCGATTCCGGCATGTTGCCGGGCAAGACCGTCGTCAAAACCATTTTGCAGCAATATCAAGCCGCCCTGGAGAACCATGAAAGAGCTGCGAGTTGAACTCGACAAGCAACGAAGCTATCCGATTTATATCGGCGCCGGCCTGCTCGGCCAAGCCGAGCTGCTGACCCGGCACGTCCGTTCCAAGCAGGTCGCGATCGTCAGCAACGACGCGATCGCGCCGCTGTATCTGTCCAAGGTCTTAGCCGGGCTTGGCGATTACCAAACCGAAACGGTCATCTTGCCTGACGGCGAACAGTACAAAACCCTGCAATATCTGGAAAAGATTTTCGACGGACTGCTGGCCAACAAATTTAGCCGCAATGCCACGCTAATCGCGCTGGGCGGCGGCGTCATCGGCGACATGGGCGGCTTCGCGGCGGCCTGCTACCAGCGCGGCATCGCCTTCATCCAGATTCCGACCACCTTGCTGGCGCAAGTCGATTCATCGGTCGGCGGCAAGACCGGCGTCAACCATCCGCTCGGCAAGAACATGATAGGCGCGTTCTATCAGCCGCAATGCGTGATCGCCGACGCCGACGTGCTCGATACCCTAGACGATCGCCAATTGTCGGCCGGCTTGGCCGAAGTGATCAAATACGGCCTGATCCGCGATCCGGAGTTTCTGGACTGGCTGGAAGCCAATATGCCGAAGTTGCTGGCTCGCGACAAAGCCGCCTTGGCTTATGCGATCGAACGCTCCTGCGCCAATAAGGCGGCGGTAGTCGGCGAAGACGAATTCGAAAACGGCGTACGGGCCACCTTGAACCTGGGCCACACCTTCGGCCACGCCATCGAAACCGGTTGCGGTTACGGCCAATATCTGCACGGCGAGGCGGTGGCGATAGGCACCGGCTTCGCGGCCGACTTGTCGCGCCGGCTGGGTTATCTGAGCGATGCCGATGTCGCGCGCGTGCTGGCGATTTTGCACGCCGCCGGCCTGCCGACCCGGCCGCCGACCGAGATGAGCACCGAGCAATATCTGGACTTGATGGCGGTGGACAAGAAAAACGTCGACGGCAAGATTCGGGTGATTTTGTTGGAAGCGCTCGGCAAGGCCTTGTTGCCGATCAGCGTGGAGAGAGCGCCGTTGCAGGCAACCTTGAACGCTTATGCCGGATAACGAAAATCTGACTTACAGCTACCAAAAGCGCACGCTGGATCATAGGCCCGAGCGCAGCCTATTGACGCCGGAGCGCGCCCAAAAGCTGGACTTGTTGGTGCATTTGCTGAGCAATCTGCAGCAAGCCCTGGTCGTCTGCGGCCCGCCGGGCATCGGCAAGACCACGCTGCTGGAAGCCTTGCAACAAAGCCAGCGCGAACAATGGCAAATCTCGCTGTTAAAAGCGACACCGGCGTCGAGCTTCGAGACTATCGTCCACGAATTGTTGCGCAGCCTGAATATCCCTAATCTTGCCGCCAGTTTCGATTTGACTCGACTGCGCGAACTTTGCGGCAAGCAGGCGGTGGTGCTGTTGATCGACGATGCCGGCCATCTGATGCCGGGGCTGATCACGATGTTGATCGAATTCGCCGATTCGCTGCCGGGCCTGCATCTGGTATTCGCACTGAGCCACGACCAATTCAGCATCAAGGCCGGTACCGACCGGCGCATCGAAGACGCCCACGTCATCGAACTGCCGCCGCTAAAGCAGCGCCATTATAGGGATTTTCTACAAAACCTGTCGGCTCTACCGGGTTCCGCCATTTCGTTCAACGCCGTCACCGATCCGTTGATCGAAGCGCTGTACCTGGAAACCCACGGCATTCCCGGCCGGATACTCGAAGAATTGCCGAAACTGGCCGAGCAACAAGGCCGGACCGGCGCGCGTTGGGGCTTGTGGCTGGGAGTCATCGCGGTGATCGCCGGCACCGGGGGTGCAATGGTTTGGTTGTGGCCGAACAATGACGAGAAAACCCTCGTCGCCGCGCCGTCCCTCGGCAAGCCGACGAGCCAAGTGCTACCGGCCGAGCCGGTGAATCCACCCGCCCAGGCCCCGGCTGAAACGCCGGCACCGGCATCCAAACCGCTTACGGAGACCGCACCGGTCGCTCGGGCCGGCGAGCTTACCGCCGACGCGGCAAAACCGGCGCCGTTGCCAACACCGCAATCCACCCAGCCGCTTCCAACTCCGCCGCAAACGACTAAAGCCGCGCCGGCCGAAAACGAACCAAACGCCGTGCAAACCGCGTCGGCACCCGTCGCAGCGCAGCCCGCGCCAGTGGCTGCTCCCAGCCTTCCGGCGCCGATTGCGGCAAGCACTGCGGCGACTCCGCCCGTTGCGCCGCCGACACCGGCCGTGACGCCGACGGTTCCGAGCAAAACCGAATCCGCGACGCCGCCGGTCATCGCCGGCAAGCCGCCCGAAAAGCCGGCGAAACCGGCCAAGCCGTCGGATCAGGGCGATAGCGACTGGATTGCCGCTCAACCGGGCACTCATTACACGCTGCAAGTCATGACGCTGTCGAATAAAGCCGGCCTGCCGCGCTTTTTCAAAAAATACGCGGAATACAGCGAGAGTCTGAAGTACTACACGATTCGCCAAGGCGACCAGGAAAAGTTCGTGCTGATTTACGGTTCGTTCGCCAGCCCGGCGGAAGCCAATCAGTTTAAAACGCTGATGCCCGGCGAATTTCAAACCGCCCAGCCGATCCGGTTCAAGGCCATTCAAAAAGACGGCAAACGCTGATCACTCACCACCTTCTCACCGATGACAACAATAGAAAACGACTTATTCCTTAGAGCGCTGTTAAAACAACCGGTCGAACGCACCCCGGTCTGGATGATGCGCCAAGCCGGCCGCTATCTGCCCGAATACCGCGCTACCCGCGCCAAAGCCGGCAGTTTCATGCAACTGTGTACCAACCCGGAACTGGCTTGCGAAGTAACCCTGCAACCTTTGGAGCGCTTTGGCTTCGATGCCGCCATCCTGTTTTCCGACATTCTGACGATACCGGACGCGATGGGCTTGGGTTTATCCTTCGCCGAGGGCGAGGGCCCGCAATTCGCCCATCCGATCCGCACTGCCGACGACGTCAAGCGCCTGCCGATTCCCGATCCGGAAACCGAATTGCGTTACGTCGTCGACGCCGTGCGTCTGATCAAAACCAATCTGCGCAACCGACTGCCGCTGATCGGCTTTTCCGGCAGCCCGTGGACCTTGGCGACTTACATGGTGGAAGGCAAGGGCAGCAAAAGCTTTCAGAAAGTCAAAAGCATGATGTTCGAGGAACCGGCCTTGATGCATCAAATGCTGGACAAACTGGCGCAAGCGGTGGCCGCGTATTTGAACGCCCAAATCGCCGCCGGCGCCGACGCGGTGATGCTGTTCGACACTTGGGGCGGCATGCTCAGCCATGACGATTATCTGGAGTTTTCGTTGCGCTACGCCCGCCAGGTGCGGGAACTACTGAACACCCAGCGTGACGGCCGGCAAATCCCGACCATCTTGTTCACCAAGGGCGGCGGCTTGTGGTTGGAAACGATGGCCGACACCGGCTACGACGCACTGGGCTTGGATTGGCAGACCGACATCGCCAACGCCCGCGCCCGAGTCGGCGCCAAGGTGGCTTTGCAAGGCAACATGGACCCGATTACGCTATATGCCAAGCCCGAGGTGATCCGCGCCAAGGTCGGCAAGATCCTGCACGACTTCGGCCACGGCACGGGCCACGTGTTCAATCTCGGTCACGGCATTTTGCCGGACATCGCCCCCGAGCACGTCAAGGCGATGGTCGATGCCGTGCGCGAGTTCAGCCCGCAATACCACGCGGCCGACTAATGTGGTTTCAAAAGCGCTTGCAATTGGCGGCCAAACCGCGCGGTTTTCATCTGGTCAACCGGGAGATCGTTAGCCAATTGTCCGAAATCCGCGAACTGGAAGTCGGCCTGCTGCATCTGTTTTTGCAACACACCTCGGCCTCGTTGGCGATCAACGAAAACGCCGACGCCGATGTGCGCCGCGACCTGGAAAGTTACTTTTCCCGAGCGGTGCCGGAAAATGAACCTTACTACCGTCACACCCTCGAAGGAGCGGACGACATGCCCGCCCACATCAAGACCGTGATCCTCGGCAGCTCGCTGACGATACCGGTCGGCGACGGCCAATTGGCATTGGGCATCTGGCAAGGGATTTATTTATGCGAACACCGCAATCACGCGGGGCCGCGCACGATTATCGTAACGCTGAATGGCGAATGAAGAGGCTCTTATGAAAATAGCGAAAATTTCCGTTTTAACGCTGGCTACGATGTTCAGCGGTCTGTTATTCGCCGAGGAATCCAGCCAACCCGAAATGACCGTCTACCGCAGCCCAACCTGCGGTTGCTGCGGCAAATGGCTGGAGCATGCCGAAAACAGCGGCTTTAAAATCAAGGACGTGATCAGCTCGGACATGGATCAAATCAAGGCCCGTTACGGCGTGCCGGAGAAATTGGCGTCCTGCCACACCGTCGTCGTGGACGGCTACGTGATCGAAGGCCACGTCCCGGCCGCCGACGTGCAAAAATTGCTGAAGGAAAAACCCGCCGTCGCCGGGTTGGCCGCGCCCGGCATGCCGATGGGCAGCCCCGGCATGGAAATGGGCGGCCGCCAGGATGACTACAAAGTCGTGTCTTTCGATAAGGATGGGCATTACGCAGTTTATGCCGAACACGGTAACGGTCGCTGATCGGCTGGCACGGCAAACCCGCCCGGCTTTTACCAGCCCGGTTTAAGCCTAGCTAAACAGCGATAACCGAGAGTGGACCTCAAATCAAGAACGCCAAGTCTTGTGTTCTGACGCGGCTGGATTCGGCGTCCTCCGTCGGAATGAGGGTGTCGTAAAAGTCGAAACAGAACCCTCTCCCCAACCCCTCTCCCGCAAGGAGAGGGGCTTTTACGACACCCTCCGAATGACGGAATATCGTTATCAAATCGCAAATTTAGGTTTTTTGATCCCTTCATCCCGGCCACCTCTCGCCGGGCGGGGGTATTGCCCACTCCTCCGGCCATGTTGAATATCCGCCATTTCGCCAATACCATCGTCGGCAAGCCCGGCAATATCGGCGTGCGCACCGAGCGCATCATCCGCGCGCTGTCGGCCCAAGGCGATAGCGGCTATTGTTTGTCACGCCAAGCTCAACTCAAATCGCCAGGCTTTGTCTACCGGGACATGGGCTGGCTCGGCCATCTCCCCAGACTGTTGAACGCCACCCGAATTTACCTGGCGCCAGGCTTTAATCATCGCTATCCGGACGTCAAATTGTTCGAGTGGTTCGCGGCCCGCCACTGGCAAGAAGCCAGCGCCGGACCACGGCCGATCGCCCACGTCTGGGACGCCTGCCCGCGATTGCTGACGGCATTGAAGACGGCCGGTATTCCGGTCCTGTTGGACATGCCGGTCGCACCGACCGCGTATTCACTGCGCATCGCCGAGCAATACGACCTCGATTTTCTGATGACCCATCGCAGCATGCTGGATTTCGAGCAAGCCGCGTGCGAACTAGCCGACTTGATTGCCGCGCCATCGCCGTTCGTCGCCGAGGAATTGCGACGCATCGGCGTGACGCCGGACAAAATCCGCATTGCCGAATTCGGCGTGGACCCGCGTTCCGACCCAACTAAGCTACACCCGCCCAAAAGCCCCGGTGCTCCGCTGGACTTCTGCTTCGCCGGCAACATTAACCGCCGCAAGGGCGTCGATCTGCTGCTGGATACCTGGCGCGATCCGGCCTTTGCCGGCGACAGCCTGCATTTGTGCGGCCGGCTGTATCCCGAAATCGATGTCGCAGCCGCCACCAACCCGGTACTGACGCCGGGTTTCGTCAACACCTTCGAATACCTGCCGAATTGCGATGTGTTTGTCTTTCCCAGCTGGCTGGAAGGTTCGGCCAAGGCGGTGTTCGAGGCCATGGCCTGCGGACTGCCGGCCATCGTCAGCGATGCGTCCGGCTCGGTGGTGCGCGACGGCATCGACGGCTTCGTGATCCCGGCCGGCGACCGCGACGCGTTGCGCGAGCGGATGTTGTGGTTCAAGGCCCATCCCGAACAAATCCGCGCGATGGGCGACAACGCCCGCGCGCGAGCGCGCCAATTCAGTTGGGACGGTTACGCCGCCAAGGTTATCGAGCTGTATCGGGAACTCGCCGACCGCGCCCACGCTTGCGTCGCTCCGATTGACAAGGCCGCCCGCTAAGTGGAGAATCCGCCGGCTACGCGGGGAGCTAGCCCGCTCAATCCATTGACCTATCACCCGTGTTCAGCAAATTAAAGTCTCTTCGCGAATATTTCCGAGTCTTTCTGGCCGACAACCGCCTGCTGTTCGCCGGTATCCGCCAGCGGCGCGGCGCCAAGGCCAAGGAATATTTGCTACGCCGTAACATTCATCGGCTGGAAAAAGGCTTGCGCAACCCGGAATGCCGGATTCCGTTCGGACAAGCCTATGCCGGCCAAACCGAACGCGACTTCGAAACCTACCGTTCGCAATTGCCGCCAGCCATCGCCGATTGGGGCGACCACGTCCTCGCCGAATATCGGCAACGACACGCCAATCCGGAGCTGCCGGTCGAAGCGCCGGCCGACGTCGCGATCCCGCTCGATGCACCCGACTACGCCAGCTTGCGCGCCGCCTTCGCCCAACGCACAAGTTGCCGGCATTTCATCGCGCCTGCCCCCGCCGGTGACGCCATCGCCGAGATCCTGCACGACACCCGCCATATACCGACGTCGTGCAACCGCGAAGCGTACCGAATACTGATCGTCGAAACTCCGGAAAAACGCAACTGGCTGCTGGCAAACAGCATCGGCCTGACCAATTTCACCGGCGTCGAGCATTGCACGGTGCTGGCCTTCGTCGCCGACCTGGCGGCGGTGAACCATCCGCGCGACCGCCACGTGCCGGTCATGGATTGCAGCTTCGCCTCCTTGTTGTTCGCGCTGGCCGCGCAAAGCCGGGGCTTGGCCACTTGCTATTTGAACTGGCCGATCCGCCCAAACACCGACCGCCAATCCCGCGTCCTTCTGAATTTACCCGCCACCCAGAAGATCGTATTCTGTCTGTTGGTCGGCCACCAAAACCCCGCGCTTTCCAGCGGTAAGTCACCGAAAAGCGGACGCATTTGCAAGGTTTGATCGTGAAAAAACAGGTATTGCTGACCGGCTTCGGCTACGAAAATTTCGGTTCGCGGCTGATGTTCGAAACCGTCGCCCATCATTTACTGGATGGCGCGGCGCCGGTCATCGAAATGCCGCGAGGCTCGCAGTGGCACGCCTGGTACCGGGGTTATTTCTTGATGCCGAACGCGCTGATCCGGCGCGGCCTGGACCGGTTGTGCGCGCGACTGGCGCCCGGCCCGTTCGCCCGGCTCGGTTTTAAAACGCTGACCGACATCGGTACGGTACTGGACATCAGCGGCTATTTGCACGACCACGCGAATGCGCCGATGCTGATGAACAATAAGCTGCATTTGTTGAGGCTCGCCAAGTCCGCCGGCGCCAAGATCGCGTTTTTGCCCCATTCGCTGTCGATTCAGCAAACCGCGCACCGCTCTATTTTCCAAGGACTCTACGCCTTGGCCGACGTCGTATACGCCCGGGACGCACATTCCCACGCCGCCGCCGGCGCGCTCGGCCTGTCCCAGCCCATCGGCCTATGCTCGGACTTCGTGTTGTGCCATCCCCGGCTGGCCGCGTTCGAAACCGCGAACGACCCGGCAGCGCGCGACGTGCTGCTGGTGATTCCCAACTTTAAATCGCAAACCGCCGACATCGTCGCGGCCGCCCAACGCATGCTGAGCGCTCACGGAGACGCAATCCGGAAAGTGGTCATCGCGTCGTTTTATACCGGCGAGAAGGCCGCCTACCTTGAAGAAATCCGCGCCGCGCTCGCCGGTAGCGTCGAGGTTAGCATCGCGGCCGATCCCGAAGCGGTATGGGACTGGCTGCCGCGAGCGCTGATTTGCGTATCGGCACGCTACCACGGCTGCTGCCTGGCCTTATACGCGCAAGTCCCCTTGCTGACGGTCGGCTGGTCGGAAAAATACGAATCGCTACTAAAAGCTTGGCAATATCCGCTGAATTTGGTCGACGCCGACACCGTCGAAGCCGGGCGCGCGTATTATCGAGGCGCTTACCGGCAAAACCGCGCCGAGAAACTGGACGAGGTCCGCGCAATGTTTGCCGAGTTGCGGGCGCGTCTGGCGAATGCGGACTAGACCGGCTCTGGCGGGTTCCGCCTACACCGGCGAAACCCGCCACGACAGTATTTGGTAGGACCGGATGCCGGCTCCGTCCCGCCCCCAGCGCGCCCGAACCCGCGCGGTACTTAAACCGATCTGGCTGCGCCTGCTCAGCGTTGCCTCGCAAGGCCTGTTTTTATTGGTCATGCAATGGCGCTGGCCGTTCGCGGAAATCGGCGAATATATGAGTTTGCTGGCCTTGTTCAATCTGTCAACCTTGCTGACGGCGTCGGGACTGGATAAGCAATTGATCCGCCGCCGCGCGGCATTGTCGCTCGATAAAGCCGCCAGCGACGCGTTGATCGATCGCGCCGCGACTTATGCCGGTCTGATCAGCCTAGCGTGGGCGGCGGGCCTGTTCGCCACTTTGTATCCGGAACCCTTATCCGCCGGGTTTTGGTCTATGTTGCTGTTCTGTGTGGCCGGTTGCGGATTTCGAATTCACGCCGCCAAAATCGCCGATCCAGAGCGTTACGCCGAGTTGCTGGACGCGCAATTGGCGCAGGGAACGGCGTTACGCCTGGGCTTGACCGCCGCGCTGGTTTGGTACGGCGACGCGCTGCAAATCGTCACACTGGAATTATTGGGCGGCTGTTTGAGCAACTTGCGAATCTGCCGTTACTATCGGCTGAGCGTCAATCTGTCGTTGCGCCGACTCGACCGCGACTTCCTTTATCAAGCGATGACGCTGTTTTTCTCCAAATTGCTGCAACAGTTAGGCGTGCGCTACTTGCTGCTGATTCCGGCCGCGCAAGCCGATTTCGGCAGCGCCGGCCTGTTCGGTTATTTGCAAAAGGTCTGCGGCCTGGTGACCAACATCGCCGACTTTGTGCTACAACGCCTGCATGTCCGTCACGGCCTATTCCGGCAAGATCGCGATTTGGGCGATCAATACCGACGCGGAGCCCGCTGGGTGCTGGCGACTTCGGTGCTGCTCAGCACCGGGTTGGCGGCATTGGCGCTGGCGCTGGAACAGGGCTGGAACGATACCTTGCTGGCGGCCTTGGCCATTTTGGCCGGCTCGCCGTTCTTGGTGTGGCGGACGACGCTGAGCAACGCCATCACCCAACGCCAAGTCTATTGGGTGTCGCCGCTGAGTTATTTGCCGGCCACGGCCTTGCTGGCCTTGCTGGCCGCGCTGGAGTTGACCCAGCCGCTGGCGCTGGCGCTGGCCTTGCTGGTCAATACCGTATTGAACGTGGCGACCGCGAAATTGCTGCTGGCCTGGTCCGGCGCGGAAGGGCGTCCGGCTTAAGCCCGGCCGTTCCCACGCCAAGTTTTTTGCTTGTTCGGCCGAAAAAACCGCTTCATGATCGTTAGTTGAAAATATTGGAACCGCATGCGCGTTATTTACATCACCCGTGCCAGCTTGTCCGCGTCCGGTGCCCAGGCCCGTCAAATCTTGTCGATGGCCCAGGCCTACCACGACCGGCTGGCCGGGCAATTTCTGCTGATTTCGCCCGGCGGGTTGAGCGGCAATCCGCCGTTCGCGCACCGTCCGCTGCCCTGGTCGGCCAAGCAATGGCAACGCTATATCCGAGCCTGTCTGGCGGCGTTGAGCGGTGCTCGTGCCGAGCGTTCCGCGCTATTTGTCACCCGGGACATCGTCGTCGCGTTCTGCGTGATTTTCGCCGGCGGCCAAGTAGTTTACGAAGCGCACGATCAACCGCACGGCTGGCTGCCCAAAACCCTGTTTCGGCTATTGAACCGAGCGGGCCGCTTTAAAATGACCACAAATTGCCTGGCATTGGCCGAACACTACCGCAAGGTCTACGGCTTTAGCGACGCCAACCTGCTGCCGGCCCACAATGCCGCCTTCCCGGAAGCCTACGCGCCGTTGCGTGCATTGCCGAAAGCCGCGCTCAGACAACGCCTGAATTTGCCGACCGATACACTCTTGGTGGTACATACCGGCAGCCTCTACAAAGGCGGCGCCGAACTGTTCGAATATCTGGCGCGCGGCCGCGAACAGATCACTGTCGTGCATGTCGGCGGCAAGGACGGCGAGTGCGCGGTTTGGCGCGACTACTATCGCGACCGTGGCCTAAGCAACGTCCAGTTCGTGCCGCACCGCCCGGCGGACACGATACGCGAGTACCAGGTCGCCGCCGATCTGCTGTTTTATATGACAACCCGGCATTCGCCGATTTACTGGTGTACCTCACCGCTGAAATTGTTCGAATACATGGCCAGCGGCACCCCGATACTCGGCGCCCGCATCGGCTCGATAGGCGAAGTCTTCGACGACAGCGTCGGGTTTTGTTTCGATCCCGAGCAAGCGACCAGTATCAACGCCGGCTTCGAAGCATTCCTGAGCGACCCAGCCGCCGCCGCGCGCCGTGCCACCAACGCGCTGAGCGCCGCCGAACAACGTTATTCCTGGCATCGGCGCGCCGAAGCGATCTTACAGTTTGCCGGCGGGAATTTTTGATGGCCCGTATCGCGATCTTTTCCAAGTACTTCGGTTACAACATCGGCGGCGCCGAACACAGCACCTTGGAGCTGTTGAAACGCCGCGAAGCCGCCGGCGACAATATCACCGCCGTCATCGTCGCCAATCTGCGCAGCCACGGCGCCGAGTCGCTGCGCATGCCGCTGCCGGACACCTGGCACATTCGCTCGATTTCGCTGCCGGCCGATACGGTGCGCTTCCGTTTTTTCGCCTACTGGCGCAACCGCGCCGCGCTAAGCGAACTCGGTAGCTCTTTGAAGGATTTCGACGCACTTTACGCTTACGGCCTTTACGCACCGGCGGTAATCAACGCTTTTACCGGCCAAACCGTGTATCTGGTGCGCGACGAATACGGACTGGGCTGGAACCGGAACTACCGGCAAGGCTTGAAAAGATGGTTGTTCGCGCTGTACCGGCTCGCCGAATGGCCGCTGGAGCGCTTGTGGTTGCGCGATTTGCGCCGTGCCATCGCCAAGTCGCGGCTGATCGCCAATTCGCGCTTTATCGCCCAGGAATTGCAGGGCTTGGCGCCGGACGCCCCCATCGACATTGAATATCCCGAGCTGGATACCGCGACGCTACAAGCCGATTTCGCGCGCCATGCGGCCGACGTGTCGCACAAAGGCATCGTCCTGATCGGCGACAATATTCTCAAGGGCGGCGATATCGCCCGTAAAATCGCCGCGCGTTTGCCCGGCGAGCGGTTTTATTTGTTCGACCGGCGCAACCTGACCGAGCAACGCGACGGCAATCTGATATCGATGCCGTGGCAATCGCCGGGCCGGGTTTACGCCCACGCCAAACTGGTCATCGTCCCGTCGCGCTGGCACGAAGCATTCGGCCGCGTGGTGCTGGAAGCGCAAGTCCTAGGTATTCCCGTCGTGGCTTCGGCGTGCGGCGGCCTGCCGGAGGCCATCGGCGACCCGACGGCGTTGGTAGCCGATCCGGACGACATCGATAGCTGGCTGACAAAAATCGCCGAACGTCTAGCGCCGGCCGTCAATCACCGTTAACCCAAGCAGACCACCGTGAAACTGATCTACGACGCCCGCCCGATCGCGCTGCAATACACCGGCCTGGGCCGCTACACCGCCTCGTTACTGTTCGCCCTGTTGAACAGTCCGCGCCGCGCCGACCTGACCATCGACGTGCTGATCGACCGAGGCTGCGCTCCCAACGGCATGCACTACCAGGCCCTGCAACCCTATCTGGAACGCGGCGCTTGCCGCTTACACACCGTCGATGCGCCGCCGATTTCGTTCCGTCAACACCTCGCGGTGGCGCGCTGGGTCAACCGGCAAGGCGCCGACCGCTATTTCTATCCGCATTTCGACATGCCGCTGGGAATCAAGATACCGAGCGCCTTCGTCGTCCACGACTTGATTCCTCTACTAGTGGACGGCTATGTGCAATCGCTAGGCTTCGCCAAGAAACTGTATTTCCGACAAATGCTGCGCCACCACGTCGCCGGGGCGCAAGCCTGTTACGCGGTGTCGGCCACGACTCGCCGGGATATTCTTGAACAGGTCGGCGAACGCTGGGCGGATAAAGTCCGGGTGGCTTACGAAGGACCGGTGCTGACCGACGCCGTCGGCAACATCGGGCCACCACTGCTGAACCCGCCGTATCTGCTTTACGTCGGCGACCGCCGTCCACACAAACATCTGCGCCGCATCGTCGATATTTTCAAGTTGCTGCGCGACCGTCACGGTTACCAGGGCCGATTGGCCTTGGCCGGTTCGCCGCGAAACTTCGATTTCGATTTGGACGCCTATATCGCCGACCGCACCGACATCAGCGTACTGGGCAACGTCTCGGACGCCGAACTCCTGGCGCTGTATGCCCATACCGACGCCTTATTGTTTTTATCGGCCTACGAAGGTTTCGGCCTGCCGGTGGTGGAAGCCGCCCGCTTCCACCGCAAAATCGTCGTGTCGGACGGCGGCTCGTTGCCGGAAATCGCCCCGCCCGGCGCCTGCCGGATTCCCTGTTCGCTAGCCGAGGTGGCGGCGGCCGAGCGCATCGCCGCCTATCTGGCCGACACTATTCAGCTGGATCTGAGCGACTACAATCGCAGCTATACTTGGCGGCGGGCGGTTGAAGCGATTTTCCCGGAAGCGCTGGCATGAACACCTTTACATACAATATTCGAGGACACTGAAACCATGTGTGGTTTTGCCGGCATCTTTCAGCCCAACGGCGGCGATTCCACGCGTCTTGACGGCAGCCTCGCTATCATGAACGCCACGCTGAACCATCGCGGCCCGGATGACAGCGGATTGTGGCTGGATGCAGAGGCCGGCTTGGGTTTGGCGCATCGGCGCTTGGCGATCCAGGATTTGAGTCCGGCCGGCCACCAGCCGATGCCGTCGGCTTGCACCCGCTACGTCATCGCCTTCAACGGCGAAATCTACAACCACTTGGCGCTACGCCAACAGTTGGAACGCGAAAACCGCGCGCCGGTCTGGCGCGGTCACTCCGATACCGAAACCTTGTTGGCGGCCGTGGCCGCCTGGGGCCTGGAACAAACCCTGGCCGCCTGTGTCGGCATGTTCGCGTTCGCGTTGTGGGACCGGCGCGAACGCGTGTTGACGCTGGCCCGCGACAGGCTTGGCGAAAAGCCGTTGTATTACGGCCGGCAAAACGGCACGCTGCTGTTCGGCTCGGAGTTGAAAGCGCTCAGAGCGCATCCGGATTTTCGCGGCGAGATCGACCGCGAAGCGCTGACCCTGTTTCTACGTCTGAGCTACGTGCCGGCCCCGCTTTCGATTTACCGGGGTATCGGCAAATTGCCGGCTGGCTGTTACGTCCGTTTCGCCGGGCGCGACGACCCGCAACCGGTCGCGTATTGGTCGGCGGCAAACGCGGCGGCGGCCGGGATCGACTCTCCGTATCCCGGCACCGAAGCCGAGGCGGCCGCCGAATTGGAGCACTTGCTGAACCAATCGATCGCCGGTCAGATGCTGGCCGACGTGCCGCTCGGCGCGTTTTTGTCGGGCGGCATCGATTCGTCGTTGATCGTCGCGCTGATGCAAGCGCAATCGGCCAGGCCGGTAAAAACCTTCACGATCGGCTTCAACGAAGCCGGCTACAACGAAGCCGAATACGCCCACGCGGTGGCCCGCCATTTGGGCAGCGAGCATACCGAACTCTACGTCTCGGCGGCTCAGGCCCGCGCGGTAATCCCGAATCTGCCGACGATTTACGACGAACCCTTCGCCGACGCCTCGCAAATTCCAACCTGGCTAGTCAGCCAATTGGCGCGCGAGCAAGTGACGGTCAGCCTGTCCGGCGACGGTGGCGACGAATTGTTCGGCGGCTATAACCGCTATTTCCTCGGTGCCGGTTTATGGCGCAAATTGGCGCCGTTGCCGCCCGTCGCACGCACCCTCGCGGCGAATCTGTTAACCGGCTTCGGCGCCGAACAGTGGAACCGGCTGGCCCGATTAGCCGCACCGTTATTGCCGAACGCCTGGCGCTACGCCAACCCCGGCGACAAATTGCACAAACTGGCCGGCGTGCTGCATGCCCGCTCGCCGGACGCGCTGTATCGGCATTTGATTTCGCACTGGCGGGAACCGGCCGAGTTGGTCGTCGACGGCCGCGAGCCGGCAACGCCATCGCCCGACGCTCGTTTCGGTTTCGTCGAACGCATGATGCTGGCCGACACCGTCGGCTATCTGGCGGACGACATTCTGGTCAAGGTGGATAGAGCGGCGATGAACGTCAGCCTGGAAACCCGCGTGCCGTTTCTAGATCACCGATTGGTCGAATTTGCCTGGCGCTTGCCGTTGGCGATGAAAATCCGCGGCGGCCAAGGCAAGCATATCGTCAAACAAGTGCTTTACCGCCACGTGCCGCTGGCGTTGCTGGAGCGGCCGAAGACCGGCTTTTCGATTCCGTTGGACCAATGGTTGCGCGAACCGTTGCGCGACTGGGCCGACGACCTATTGAACGAACGCCGCTTGCGCGAGCAGGGTTTTCTAAAACCGCGACCGATAGTCGAGGCCTGGCAAGCCCACCGAGGTGGCCGGTTAAATTGTCAATACCCGCTGTGGAACGTATTAATGTTTCAGGCATGGCTGGAAAAGCAGACGGGCTAGGCGGATAATTCGGTCATGGCAAACCCGAAACTGCTCTATTTCGTCACCGAGGACTGGTATTTCTGCTCGCACCGGATGGCGTTGGCCAAGGCGGCTCGAGCCGCCGGCTTCGACATCAGCGTCATGACCCGCGTCACTCGCCATGGCGACGCGATCCGCGCGGCCGGCTTCGAACTGATCGACCTGCCGGTCGATCGCGGCGGCACCAATCCGTGGATCGAATTAAACACCTTGATGCAAGTGTGGCGGGCCTATCGCCACCTAAAACCCGATCTGGTCCACCAAGTCGCGCTGAAGCCGGTACTTTACGGCGGCATCGTCTCATTGCTGATGCCGGAACTGAAAACGGTCAACCTGTTGGCCGGCCTCGGTACAATTTTTTCGTCGTCACACCAACGCGCCAAATGGCTGCGGAAAGTGGTCCAGCCGCTGTTCAGCCTGTTGTTCCGGCGCCCCAACAGCCAAACCATCGTCCAGAACCGCGCGGATTACGCGTTGTTGCGCGACCAGTTGCGGGTTCCCGAGTCGGCCCTGCACCTGATCAAGGGTTCGGGCGTCGATACCGACGAATTCCGCGCCGTCCCGGAACCGCCCGGCCGGGTAACGATAGCCCTGGTTTCCCGCTTGCTGTGGGACAAGGGCATCGGCGAGTATGTCGCCGCCGTCGGCCTTTTGAAACGCAAGGGCCTGGAGTTTGACGCGTTGCTGGTCGGCAGCCCCGATCACGAAAACCTCGCGCCGATCAGCCAAGCCCAATTGACGGCATGGAACCGACAAGGCGACGTCCGCTGCGTTGGCCACGTCGACGACGTCGCCCACTTCTGGCGCGACGCGCACATCGCGGTGTTGCCGTCGTTTTACGGCGAAGGTATTCCCAAGAGCCTGATCGAGGCCGCCGCCAGCGGCCGCGCCATCGTCACGACCGACACGCCGGGCTGCGACGAAATCGTCGCCGACGGCGAGAACGGCTATTTGGTGCCGGTCAAGGACGTACCGGCCCTGGCCGCCGCGCTGGAAAAACTGCTGACCAACCCCGAGTTGCGGCAAAGTATGGGCCAAGCCGGCCGCCGCAAGGTCGAACAGGAATTCTCCGACGCCATCGTGCTGGCGCAAACACTCGCGGTGTATCGGCTCTTGCTCGACGCCGCCCCCGACTAAACCCAACTCCAGCCGCATCCCTGTCCACTTGATGAACGACGCGATCCGCTCGATTTTAATCACCGGCGCCAACGGCTTTATCGGCTCGGCCCTACGCGACGCCTTATGCGTGCGCGGTCATGCGCCGAAAACCGCCGGCCGCGCCACGACGGCCGGCATCGATTTCGCCTGGGACATGGCCGGCGAAGCGGCTTGTCCGCCCGAGTTGCTGGACGGTATCGATACCGTGTTCCATCTGGCCGGCAAGGCCCATGCGCTGGCCGAAAATCGCCAGGACGAGGCCGAGTATTTCGCGGTCAATACCGCAGGCACCCGCAAATTGCTGGAAGCCGCCAAAGCGGCGGGCGTGCGGCGTTTCATTTATTTTAGCAGCGTCAAGGCCGTCGGCGATGCCGAGCAAGCGCCGTGGGACGAAACCGCGTCCGCGCCGGCCGACACGCCTTACGGCCGCTCCAAATACGCCGCCGAGCAGTTGGTATTGCACGGCGGCTACGTGCCGCATCCGGTCGTAATCCGGCCGTGCATGGTGTACGGCAACACCAACAAGGGCAATTTGCCGCAGATGATACGCGCCATCCACCAAGGCCGGTTTCCGCCACTGCCGGAAACCGGCAACCGGCGCTCGATGGTGCACGTCGCCGATCTGGTCGAAGCGGCGATCCTGGTGGCGGAACACCCGGCCGCCGCCGGCCAAATCTATATCGTCACCGACGATACGCCCTATTCCACCCGGCAAATTTACGACTGGATTCGCACCGCGCTGGGCAAACCGCCGGCGCGCTGGCGCGTGCCATTCCAAGCTCTGCGCGCCGCCGCTCGGTTCGGCGACGGCCTGAACCGGCTGTGCCGGCAGCGCATGCCGTTGGATAGCGACACCTTGCGGAAATTAACCGATTCGGCCTGGTATTCGTCTGCTAAAATCCGCCGGGAACTGGGCTTTACTACCACCCGCAATCTTCGGGACGCCCTGCCCGACCTGATTCGCTATTTGACCTGATCCGCGTGCTGCTTTTCTTCCTCGTCGTTTGCCTGTCGGCCGGCCTGACCGGACTGATCCGTCTTTACGCCTTGCGCAACCGCGTGCTGGACATCCCCAATCAACGCAGCTCCCACACCACGCCAACCCCGCGCGGCGGCGGTTTGGCGATGGTTATTAGTTTCGCGGCCGCCTCGGCTTGGCTATACCTCGGCGGTCGTTTACCTGCCGACGCCGCGCTAGCCTTGGCCGCCGCGCTACCGGTCGCCGCGATCGGCTTTCTCGACGACCATGCCGAAGTCAGCGCCCGTTTAAGACTGGCCGTTCATCTGCTGTCGGCCGGCACGGCCGTCTGGCTGCTGAACGGTTTACCGGCCGTGCTAATCCCGGCGCCGCTGGACGGATTATTGGGCGGGCTGATTTGGCAAGCGGGCAGCCTGGGCTATGCCTTGGCGTTGTTGGGCTTGGTCTGGTCGTTGAATCTGTTCAATTTCATGGACGGCACCGACGGCATCGCCGCCTCGGAAGCCCTGTTCGTGTCGGCGGCGCTGGCCGGCTTGCTACATTACATCCACCCCGGCCTAGCAGCAACGGCGCTGGCCTTAGCCGCCGCCAGCGCGGGCTTTCTGATCTGGAACCGGCCGAAGGCGAAAATCTTCATGGGCGACGTCGGCAGCGGCTTCATCGGTTTGGCGCTGGGTTTGCTGATCGTGCTGGCCACGCGCGAAGCCCCGGCTCTGCTGTATTGCGGCGTCATTCTTTACGGCTTGTTCATCGTCGATGCCAGCTACACGTTGGCGTGCCGCGCGCTCGGCGGCCAACGCTGGTACGCGGCGCATTGCTCGCACACCTATCAACACGCCGCCAAGCGCCACGGCCACGCCAACGTCTTGCTGGCCTGCTGGGCGATCAATCTGCTTTGGCTGTTGCCGATTGCATTTTGGGTGTTCTCCCGCCCCGCTTACGCGCTGGCGGCGATCGCGCTGGCCTACACGCCGCTGATCCTGCTCGCCCGGCATTATCAAGCCGGCCAACCCGAGTTTCAGCCGTGACCTGGCGTTTCCGCTCGCGCACGACGATCTTTCTGCACGATCTGGCGATGGTGCCGCTGGCCTGGTTCGGCGCTTATTGGCTGCGCTTTAATCTGCACGCGATTCCGGACGAATACCTGTATTCGGCGTTTCTGTTTCTGCCCGGCGTCATCGGCGTCCAGGTCGGGCAATTCTGGCTGTTCGGCTTGTACCGGGGCGTCTGGCGTTATTCGTCGCTGCCCGATCTGATCCGGATCGGCAAGGCGGTGTTAAGCGGGGTGTTTTGGATCGCCTGCGGCCTGTTTCTTTACAACCGTCTGCAAGGCGTGCCGCGCTCGGTGGTACCGCTATACGTGATCATTCTATTCTCGCTGCTCAGCGTGCCGCGTTTGGTGTACCGGTTTTGGAAGGAGCGGGCCTTCGTCGAGCGGGTCGGCCGGCGGGCGTTGATCGTCGGCGCCGGATCGGCCGGCGAAATGCTGGCGCGCGACCTGCTTGCGAATCACGACAGCGGCTACGTTCCAGTCATTTTCGTCGACGACCATCCCGGCAAATTTCGCCGAGAGATTCGCGGCATCCGGGTGGCCGGCAACGCCGAGCAAATTCCGGAATTGGTCAAGCAATGGGACATCGAAACCGTGTTGATCGCGGTGCCGTCGGCCAACGCCGCGCAGATGCGCCGTATCGTCGAAATCTGCGAAGGCTGCGGCGCCGATTTCCAAACCCTGCCGTCGGTCAAGGAGTTGTTGAGCGGCGCGGTCACCAAGGCCAATCTGCGCAGCGTCTCGATCGAAGACATTCTGGGTCGGGCGCCGGTCAAATTGGACTGGCCCGGCATTCAGGCCCATCTGCGGGATAAGACGGTGTTGGTCACCGGCGGCGGCGGTTCTATCGGTTCGGAACTGTGCAAGCAACTCGCCAAGGTAAAACCCCGGCGACTGATCGTCTTGGACCAATGCGAATTCAATTTGTACAAGATCGACGCCGACCTGGCCCGGCTGTTTCCACAATTGCCGCGCGTCGCGGTGCTCGGCGACGTGGCCGACGTCTTAACCGTGCAACGCCTGATCGAAACCGAGCGTCCGGAAATCGTGTTCCACGCCGCCGCCTACAAGCACGTGCCCTTGTTGGAATATCAGGTCCGCGAAGCCGTGCACAACAACCTGATCGGCACCAAAATCCTCGCCGAAGCCGCCATCGCCGGCGGCGTGGCGCGCTTTGTGTTGATTTCGACCGACAAGGCGGTCAATCCCAGCAACGTGATGGGCGCGACCAAGCGCGCCGCCGAAATCCTGTGCCAGAACCTGGACCGGCCGGGCTCGACCCGCTTCACGACGGTGCGCTTCGGCAACGTGCTGGATTCGGCCGGCAGCGTCGTGCCGCTGTTTCGCGAGCAAATCAAGGCCGGCGGCCCGGTCACGGTCACCCACCCGGACATCACCCGCTACTTCATGACGATACCGGAAGCCTGCCAGTTGATCATGCAGGCCGAAACCGCCGGCGCCGGCGGCGAGATTTTCGTGCTGGACATGGGCGAGCCGGTCAAGATCCGTTATCTGGCCGAACAAATGATCCGGCTCAGCGGCAAAATCCCGGATCGCGACATCGCGATCGAATACGTCGGCTTGCGTCCCGGCGAGAAATTGTACGAAGAGCTGTTCCATGAACAAGAGGCCTTGCAAGCCACCGGCCTGCCGAAACTGCGGCTAGCCAAGGCCAGGGTCTATGACAGCGGGGAATGGCTGGCCAGCATCGAACGCATGCAGGCCGGCTGCCTGTGCCGCGAAGCCGGCGAGCTGCTATCTTGTTTGAAACAATTGGTCCCGGAATTCCAACAACAAACCTAATTCTACCTTGTCAGATTCTCGGTAGTGCTCGTCATTTCGGCAGGGATTGCCGAAATCCAGACCCCACCGACGGATCGAAGCTTGCCATCCATGGCACTGGATGCCCGCTTCCCACCGGGCATGACGGCGTTGCGTAAATCTGATCATGAAAATGAAAGCCAGTGGCGGAGCGGCTGTCGCCGCGATGGACAGCGTTCCAATACCGGATTGGGGGCGGTGTCCGGCGACATTCAGAGTAAACCGGATTCGAGACCATCGATCCTCTCATGTTCACCCGATTAGCTTATCGCGGCGGCGACCGTTGCCTAACCGACCTCAACCAACTCGTTAAATCTCGGAAATCAGAATATGCAAGCAATTCACGCAAAATCCCCGCGCGCCGAGCGCGCTTACGCGATGCTCCGCGAGCTTAGGCGGCGTTTCGTGAGCCAACTGAACCCAATCGCGGTCCAATTCGGCGACGGCCAGCCATTCGAGCCGATCGAATGGCTGCGCGACCAAGGCCGGCACGGCGGCGGCGCCCGCTACATGGCCACCGACCGGATCGCATTCAACCGCGCATCGATCAACACCTCGCAAGTCCAGTACGACGACGATCCCGCCAAGAAGCTGGCTTCCGCGTCAGCGCTTTCCACGATCATCCATCCGAACAACCCGCTGGCGCCGTCGGTACACATCCACATCAGTTGGACCGAAATGAAGGACGGCAACGGATACTGGCGGATGATGGCCGACCTGAATCCGTCGAACCCGATCGAATCGGACACGACCCGGTTTACCGACTGCCTGAAACAAGCCGCGCCGGCGCTCTACGACGAAGCCGCGCGACAAGGCGACCGCTACTTCTATATCCCGGCGTTGGAACGCCATCGCGGCGTCAGCCACTTTTATTTGGAAAACCATAATAGCGGCGATTTCGACGCCGATTTGGCGCTGGCCCAGGCCGTCGGCACGGCCGCGATCGATACCTATTGCGCGATATTGGCGGCGGCGCTGGCGACCCGTACCCAACCCAGCCAGGAACACCGCCAACGCCAGCTCGAATACCACACTTTGTATCTTTTCCAAGTATTGACCTTGGATCGCGGCACCACTTCCGGCTTGCTGGTACACGATCAGAACGACATCGGCATTCTGGCTTCGTTGCCCGCCCAAATTCATCGCGGCTTGCTGGCCTCGTGGCTCGCCGGAATGCCGCCGCCGCAAGACGAATTGCTGCGCGGCCTGCTGGCCTGTCTGCCGGAAACCGACCCCTGCCCGATCGAAGACGCGACCAAGCAAGCGTTCGCGGCTTGCCTCAGGCAACACTATACCGCACACCCGGAAGCCATAGACTTGCAAGCTAGCGGCAACTCCATTCCGCCGACGGTCAGCAATCATCGTTGACGAAAATGGCTCAAACTTGCCAAAGAAGTCAAGCCTGTCGGGAATGAGCCGAATCACAACGAAATTGAAGGGTTTTAGAACGCCGGCTTTCGCGGGGGCTTGGTAATTCCTGTCACGACAACGCCCTTACCGTTCCCCTAGCCTTCGGCTCTACGAAAACCCGGCCGCCGGGCTTTAACCAATATGGTAACGAACCATGAACTGCGCGGCTTTTTGCGCGGCTCCGGCGCATTGCGCGCTTGGGGGGCTATCCCAAACTCGCCATTTCCATGACTTTGCAAACCGTTTTCCAGTTGCGATCCGTCATTGAAATACCCAAAAGTTTCTCTGAGTTAGCAGCGAGCCTTGACCGACCAACCCCATCCGGCGCGTGAAGGTAAAACACGTGCTCGGTTAACAGAAAACGTTCGCTACTCGTTCTTAGGGCGGCAAGCTTCTCCAGGTTTGGATTTTTTGGCGATGCGGAGAGAAAACCGAGGTGTAAGCTACTCGGGGCGATCACCGCCTCGGGAAATGGATTCTCCGCGATGGCTTTGGAGAGTGCTTCGAGAGTAAGAATGTGAATATGCGGCTCGAAACCACGGCGCATATTGATCTCGGCGGAAAGTTGCTTGGAAAGATGAGCTAGGTTTTTTTCAGTACTCTCAAATACCGCGTTGCCGCTTTGAATATATGTCCGGACCTTCCGTGCCCCGATGTGTTCCAAGGCGACAACAAGTTCCTTCATCGGTAGCGAACGGTTGCCACCGACATTAATGCCACGAAAAAAGGCGACGTAAGTATTCATATTGGCAGTACCAGAGTAAATCTCTAAGCGACCGAACATTCGACATAAGAGGCGCGCGCCACAGTACAAGCTCCGATTAGCGCAGCGTAATCGGAGGAACGCAATCACATACGTCCGATTACGCTACCGCTAATCGGACCTACGGTCCTACGAGACTCGCCCGGCTGCGCGTATTGATTGAGCAACGTTGCGACCACGACAGGTTTTCTCCCCTGATGCCGCGCCGAGCACCGAAGGGTTTGAGCGGGATTTGACCGGCAACTCGATAAGGTGCGCCGATAGGATGTGCCGACGCAAG
>NZ_LUUK01000011.1 GCF_001644025.1 Methylomonas koyamae | reverse complement strand
AGACTGGAACGCCACCGACTACGCGTACCCGGACGCCTTGATACCGGAATTGTTAAGCCGTCAGGCGCAACGGACGCCGGCGGCGGTGGCCTTGGTGTTCGAACAACGCCAATTGACCTACGACGAACTAGAGCGGCGCAGCAACCAATTGGCGCATTATCTAATCTCGCAAGGCGTCGGCCGGGAGAATCTGGTGGCGGTGTGCATGGAGCGCAGCCTGGAGATGGTGGTCAGCCTGCATGCGATCGTCAAGGCCGGCGCGGCCTACCTGCCGCTAGACCCCGACTACCCGCAAGAACGCTTGGACTATATGATCGCCAATGCCGGTGCCGGCTGGTGTCTGACTCAGCAGGGCTTGGCCGGCAAGCTGCAAGATTATCCCGGCCAAGTGCTGATCATCGAAGCCTTGCAAACCGAGCTGGCCCGGCAACCGGCCGGCGCGCCGGCCCTTGAATGCCATCCGCAACAGCTCGCCTATCTGATTTACACCTCGGGCTCCACCGGCCAACCGAAAGGCGTCGCCAACCACCATCAAGCGCTGGCCAACCGACTCAACTGGATGCAGCGGCGTTATCCATTGAGCGGGCAAAACAGCGTCTTGCAAAAAACCCCGTACAGCTTCGACGTCTCGGTCTGGGAATTTTTCTGGCCGTTGATCGCTGGCGCCCGTTTGGTCATCGCCAAACCGGGCGGACATAAAGACAGCGATTACCTGGCCAAACTGATCCAGGCCCAGCAAATCGACACCCTGCACTTCGTGCCGTCCATGCTGCAAGCCTTCATCGACGACCCCGAAGCGGCACACTGCGGCAGCTTAAGGCGCATCATCTGCAGCGGCGAAGCCTTACCGTTGAGCCTGCAACAACAGGTTTACGGCAAATTGACATCGGCGCGTCTCTACAATCTCTACGGCCCGACCGAAGCGGCGATCGACGTCAGCGAATGGCCTTGCGACGAAGCCGACACCGCCAGCCCCATCGTCGCGATCGGCAAACCGATCGACAACCTACGTTTATACATCCTCGACGGCCAATTGCAGCCGGTGCCGATCGGCGTGTCCGGCGAACTGTACATCGCCGGCATCGGCTTGGCGCGGGGCTATCAGCGCAAACCGCAGCTGACGGCGGAACGCTTCGTGCCGAATCCGTTCGGTCAAGGCGAAAGGCTGTACCGGACTGGCGACATATGCCGCTACCGGGCGAACGGCGTCATCGAATACCAAGGCCGGGAAGACGGCCAAATCAAACTCAGAGGCTTTCGAATCGAGTTGGGGGAAATCGAAAGCGTGCTCAAACAGCACGCCGCGATTCAAGAAGCGGCGGTCAAGCTGTGGAGCCAAGGACAAAGCAAGCGTCTGGTGGCGTATGTGGTCAGCCACGCGGCCGACCTCGATCAGGCCGTCAAGCAGCAATTGCAGCAACTGCCCGAGTACATGCGGCCCAGCCAATATCTCAGGCTGGCGCAATTGCCGTTGACCGCCAGCGGCAAACTGGACCGCAAGGCCTTGCCGGAGCCGGATATTAAAGCCCAGCAGCAATACCGGGAAGCGCGCAATGCCGTGGAACAACGCTTGGTGGGTATCTGGCGGGAAGTCTTGAACCAAGACCGCATCGGCATCGACGACAACTATTTCGAATTGGGCGGCGATTCTATTTTAAGCATTCAGATCGTGGC
>NZ_LUUK01000010.1 GCF_001644025.1 Methylomonas koyamae | reverse complement strand
CGGCGATCCCGTCGATTGCTTCATCGGTCCCTACCCGCAATCGGAAACCGTCTGGGTTATCAACCAGCACGTCGGCGGCGCCTTCGACGAACACAAGGTCATGCTGTGTTTCCCCGACATGGATACCGCGCGCCGCGCCTACCTGGACAGCTACGAACGCGGTTGGAATGGTTTGCACAGCCTGGTCAAAGTTTCACCGCAGCAACTGCGCTGGTGGCTCAAAAACGCCGACCTGAAAAAAGCGTTGACCTCGGCCGATCTGGCCGACGCCGATGGGCCGGCCGCCGCCAAGGCCAAAGCTGAACGCGCCTACGCCGATTATTTGAAAACGCGATCCACCGTCTTGGGGTACTAAACGATGTTCGAACCCGTCAAAGTCGGCTTCGGCCAATACCTGACCGATTTCTACGCCTCGCTGGTCGCCACGACCCAGCCGATGACCGAATACCTGGAGCGCGGTATTGCCAAGAGCATCGCCTGGGCGCCGTCGCGCATGGTCGATGCTGCCGAGGAAATGCTGGCGTCTTGGCAGCGCAACGACACCGACAGCGCGCCGACACAGCCAGCCAAGCTGCCGGTCATCTTGGTGGCAATGGATCAGAGCTACACGCCGACCGGGCGCGAGTTCGCGAAGCAAATTGCCGACGCCATGAAGGTCATCATGCCCGGCGACACCAAGCAGCGCCTGTTCGGCTTGCGGACTGTATTCGGCGACATCCGCACTCAACTGGTGTTCGCGGCGGCTGATGAGCCGACGGCGCGGTCCCTGGCGGCGCAATTCCTCAACTTCATTGACGCGGTACCGAATCGCCGGTTTGGCTATTCGACCACGTTTGCCGGTATCAGCGAAGACTGGGTGGCGACCATCGAATCGCCCGATATTCCGGCCGTCGCCATTCGTACCGGCATGAAGAACGTGGTCATGCTGGCGGTGGACATCACAATCAAAGCCCAAATACCGCTCTACGACGCGCCAAAGGCCGGCGAGCCGAACGACGGCAAAGGCGTACCCGGCACCGACGATCCGGCCGGCTATCCGGTGGTGATAGAAGTCGATTTCGACGACAAAGCCCTGGACCTCCAGCAAGCGGTTACCGCCGACTCGCCATAGCCTTAATGCACGAAGCAAATCCTGTCTATGGCAAAACTAACCAAGGATCAATGGGCCGACATCCGCCGCCGCTGGGAAAACGATGAGCGCGATGGGCATCAATGGCTGGCCGATGAACTGACCGCCAAAGGCTACGACATCAACCGCGCAGCTATCGCCAAGGCTGCCGGTCGGCAGGGCTGGGCCAAGCGCGAGCCCGAAAACGTTACGCCAAAAAACGTCACGCAGAGTGACAAAACGTCACGCGGAAATGTCACTCAAAACGTCACTCTCCGTGACGAAATGTCACTCAACAATGTCACTCCCGCGCCGACCGAAAAGCCCGCTCCGGAGGCTATTCCCGAACCGGAATGGGAAGAAGTCGACGAGGCCAATCTGCACGGCAACGCCAAGTATCTACCCGGCTTTGACCGGCAGGCGCATCTGTTATGCCGGCTTGGCGCGACAGATGCCGAATTGGCCGAGTTCTTTCGGGTATCGGAGAGAACCATTAACAACTGGAAGAGGATGTACGTCACTTTCTTTCAGTCCATCAAGAGCGGGAAAATGTGGGCCGACGCCGAAGCGGCCGACGGCCTGTTCCGGCGCGCAACCGGTTTCCGATACACTGAGGTCAAGACCAAGAAAGTAAGGCCAATGGCGGGCGACGACGGCGAAGGCGGAATGGTGGCGGCCGGCGACGACGACTTGCTGGTCGTTGAAGTGGTGACCACCGAGAAAGAAGCCCTGCCGGATACGAGCGCGGCCTTCATCTGGCTCAAGAATCGTCGACCGAAGGATTGGCGCGACAAGATCGAAATCGAGAACACGGCCAAACTCGATCCGAAAATGATGGCGCGCATCAAGACGGAATTCGTCGAGAGGATGGCGGCTTCGAGAGCGAGACAGCAACAGGTGTTGATTGAGCGCGGGTATTTGGATGCGGGGGAAAATTGAGCAGTATTTCGAATATCGGGCGGCTGGTGGCGCCGACTCCTGCCTTAATTCGTGACCCCGACGCCAGTCTTACGTCCCGTCTAATGCGATAATTCCGTCGTCAAACTTAGCAGATTCCAAGGGCGGGAAAATGGGAATACAGGACAGAGACTACTACCGGGAAAAGCACCGACATGCCTCGCAGCCTAAACCCGGAGGTGCTCGGTTTCTGATATACCCGATCCTGGCGCTTGGCCTACTTTGGTATGGGGCAGACCGGTTCTTGAAGGATCGCCAATTTGGTCTTCAGCCGGCGCCGGTCCCAACAATTATTCAGACCAGCCCCCCAGCACCGGTAACGATTGACCCGGCACCCACCCAACAACGATCCGCGCAACCTCAAACGGGAGGGGCCATCCTTACCGCTGATCGGCGAGGTCACTTTCGCGGTACCGTCGTGATCAATGGCCTGCCGATGCCGTTTATGATCGACACCGGCGCAACCACAACCGTAATCCCAGAGAAATGGGCGCCAGCCGCCAAGCTAGCCCTAGGACGAGTGATTCAAGCCAGCACAGCAGGTGGCGATGTCGCGGAGCGCGAAACCCGAATCGAATCGCTTCAACTCGGCAATGCGCTGATTCAGAATCTCAACGCCCACACTAATCCCTATTTGAACGAAGTTCTGATCGGTATGAACACGCTGAAGCTGTTCAAAATGGTTCAGGAAGGCAACCGGCTTACATTGACCACCATCGGTATACCGGCCAGCCAATCACCGGCCACAAAGCCTTCGGCAACGCTTCCAGGCGCTGCGATCGCCGTGGCCGCATCAGATACTGAGCAGGCGATCAAAAAACCAACCGTCATCAAAAAATCCGTAACCTGTGACGCCAATAAGGTCTGTAAGACGGTCTACAGCGACCACTAGGCCTGGACTTTCCTCATAGCCGCAACCCGTGCCATTTCCCCTGGCTAAGCCGGCGACTGACCAGGGCCTTGTAGTCTTCCGGGGTAGGCGGCTCTTTACGCTGATGCCTTAATCGATTGCAATAAGCGCACGCCGCAACGATATTTGTTCGATCAGCGCTGCCGCCTTCAGAGTGAGCCTGCAAGTGTTCGCCAGTGCATTTCAAGCGCATGGCCTGACTGGGCTCTAATCGATGCGACGATGCGAATTCATCAAGGTTGTTCATCCACATCGGCTGCTCGCAGTAAAAACAGCGGCCGGCTTGGCGGTTGAAAGCGATTAAACGGGGTTTGACGAGGGATTTTCGGCAGCGTGCCATAACAAAGTCTCCAAACTGGTTGAAAGTACCCCCCGTTGCCGTGTTTGGCTGAGCGGGGTACCAGTCGGAGTTGTCGAGCTGGCACAACAGGCTTGCTGGCAGCAAAGCCCACGGCCTGATTATACGTTCCTGGGGACGCTATTTTCAAACCGGAAAACGCGCGAATCCGCCTAAAAATCGTCCAGCAGAATACAGCCATCACTTTTTAGACCCAAGGAGGTCGTGATGGCGTATCAACCCAGCCCGAACCGAATCGCGGCGCAATCACCCGGTTTTTACCGGATTTGGCATATCACCGACGACAAAAAGCGCGGAATTGAGCCGATCCTGCCGATAGGCCGCTCGACATTCCTGGATGGAGTGGCCGCTGGCAAATACCCGCAACCGGTCAAGCTTGGCAAACGGACCTCGGCATGGCGCAAGTCCGACATTTTGGCCCTGATCGAAAGCTTCGAGCCTGGCGCCAATATGGGGGCGGCATGAAAGCCAAGGCCAAAACCAACCTCGCGTTGGTCGAAGTACATGGCCGGAAATTGACCACGACCAGCTTGGTGATAGCCGAGCAATTTGGAAGGCCTCATAAAAGCGTTTTACGAAGCTTGGACACGTTGAAAGATCGGCTCAAATTTGTGCCAATCTCCTATAGCGACTCATACGGGCGCGAGCAAAAACTGTATCAGCTCGACGAGCGCGCGTTTTTGATCGCTATGCCATTCATCGGCGGCAAGAAATCTGTGGACGGGCAAATTGCGCTGGTCGATGAATTCATGCGGTTGAAGAAGCTCATCAACGAGCCCGGCCGTAACGCCGAACTGATCGCCAAGCGCAACACCGGGGCGGAAATGACCGACATGTTGCGTTTCGTCCGCGAGTCCGCCGGCAAACAGACCGCCGCCAAGCACTTCATCAGCGAACACATGTTTTGCAATCGCGCCCTGACCGGCAAATGGGCGGCGATCGACGAAACCGAGCTGGACGTGTACGACACTCGCTTGCTGGCTGAAATTCGAAAGCACAACATGCGGTTGATGACGCGGCATCCCAAACAGGCCGACCGCAAAGAACTGATGGATGTCTTCGTTGCCGATTACCGGGCCAAGCACCCTAGGCCGGCTTTGGCCGCGTGACTCTTACCATTTTTGTTGCATCGGTAAATTCCAATGCTGTGTTCGGTGGTACGCCCTTTGTCCGCAAATAAGCCGCACCGTCGCGGCTTTTTGCTATTTTGCGGCTTATTGGACGTTAATGGCGCTTATTGACACTTGTTGAGCTTTATTGATTGCCATACTTCAAGGTAAACTATCGACCAAACTCGACTTACAACGAGACAAATTTGTAAGCAAAGCCTCACGCTAAATGACGCGAGACGAATACTAGATGGGTAGGAGTAAAACAATGGCCGATTCGCTGAAAAGTAACGGTTGCGCTCAGGTTTTGCATTGCTTGGCGAAAAAGCATGACGGATATTGGTCGGCTAGATGCTTGGATTTTACCTTGTATGCCGTTGGCGACAGCCTGGATGAAGCCAAGGCAAAGCTTATCGACCAAATCGATGAATACCTCTATGACGCGATTGAGGGCGACGACAAAGATTACGCTCCAGCCTTGTTATTGCGAAAAGCACCCTGGCAAGATTGGGCAGTCTTCTACATCATCGATTTTCTCCAGCGTTGCCGGTCACTGTCGGAGTGGTTAGGCGAAGCATTTAGCCCGAACATCCCGCACGGTCCGTATCGGCACGCATGAGCGGGCATCACCCGCCGCTTTCTTGCGCTCAAGTCAAAAGTATTCTGAAAAAGCTGGGGTTTGAACCCCAACCCCAAAAAGGCACGTCTCACGAACACTGGAAGAAACGAGAAAACGGCCAACTTTTCAAAGTCACTGTCGATTGCCCGAAACAACCGTTTAGCCATGACCTCATCCGATACATGGCACGGCAGGCCGGCGTTACGGTGAAACAGTTCTACGACGCGCTGAGGGATTAAGGGTGAATGACCGGCCCGAAGTAAAGCTATCGTTTCAAGAAAAACGCGAACTCCAGCGTTTGATCATTCAGCAAAACCAAGTCATTGCCAGCGACACCGCATCACCGGCTGAAAAGGCCGAGGCCAGCAGGATCAAGTTCGAGGCTTTGTTGAAATTGGGCGTTGTTCCGGCAGATCCAGAGAACCGCTTGTCCAACTTTTAGCCAATCCGATCTCCCTTCAGATATGCCGAGCCATTTCCAAGTTTTGTCACGGCTTTGTCACAGGGTTTTCCACAGAGATTGGGGATAACATAACAGGTCTAGTCGAACCATCTGGCCAGAAGACGACTGATAAAACCGACCTGTCTTTCGCCATACCCTGCGCGTAAATGTGTGATTTACCGTTACCCATAGATTCATTTTTTCATTTCAGGACAAGTCGGCATAGACTTAGCGTTTTTTTAGGAAATTGTATGGCCACTTTATTTGGATCGCTGGGAATATTTGAGCTGTTGTTTGCGATCTTGCTGCTGGTTCTTTGGACGCTACTACCCTTTGCGGTGTTTGGGATCAAGGACCGACTGGACGCTCAAACTAAGCTATTGCAAGGGATTCTGGCCGAGTTAAAACGCCTGAATGATAGCGCCACGAAGAGCGAAAAAACTGGAAGAACGGATCAAACGACTCGAACTTTATCGAAAAATCAGCAGGCTCAGACGGAACAAGAGACTGACGGACAAGAGCCCGAGGTACAAGTATCGATCAATGATATGTATGCCGATCCGGCGACCAAGTGGTTTAAAAAGAAAGTGGATTAATAGATGGGGTATTGGCTAATGATATGCAATAGGCAATAACAGTTGTAATTAACCTATTGTTGTTTTTTTACCAAAACTGATGAGCTAACGAAATTACCTTCAAATAACTTTTCATAGCCATTGGTCATGCAATCGTATTGATACATGGTTCTTAATAACCATATTTTTTTCCACAAGTCATCGCTTGGTGGAAGCTTCTCAACGTTCAAATTAAGAAATTTCGCCTCATCCGCATCGATAGATGAGCCGTGAGAATGGTAATGTTCTTTGGTCGCCAGTTTGCGAACGGTATCATCTATCTGCTGATCTTTAAAATCAGCCATCATTCCTGTTTTTAGAAGGCTTTTTGCCAGCTTGGTAGTCTGCGATCGTGCAGATTCCGCGTATTGAATATCGATAGGATTCATTGTTCCAGGTGGAGCTTTAACAATGAATTCCGCAGGGAATCCAAGTATAGACGGATCAATGGGGCCAAGCTCAGACTGAGCCCCCATCACAATACTGGACCCACAAAGCGCTATGACAGTGCCGTTACTTTTTGCCCGGCGTGGAACGATTACTCTAAGATCGGTTGTTTTTTGTCTTAACAGACCACAAAGCTTTTCAGTCGCATCAGTAGCACCTCCATTGGTTTCCAGCAATAAGTCTATCGAATCTCCTTTGGTTTGATTTAACAATTCATGGAATGCAATATCGTCGCTTCGATCAATTTGAGCCGAAGTGTTATCGCAATCCGTATAATAGACAACCAACTCCCTACCAGTGACAGCTTCAATGTCCTTAATTAAAAGCTGTCGCAAATATCGGTCTTTATTTTGCACCCAATATAATGGCGATTGATTTGGAATATCCGATGTCCTTGGAAAATACTCTGCCATTTAAAAAAACCCTACTTCCATCTACGTTTTTGTTCTTCCATAAAAAGACTTCCACCCTCTGCCAAGACTCTCCTGGCATCTAATAGGCGATCATCCTCGCTAATGCTTTGATGAACGATTACTTCGGTCCGGCCAAAACGTTGCGGCGAAGACGTTTTAAACATATCAAACTTTTGATTGTCAAGTCCAAAATGATTCAATTGTTGAGTAGCCATAATTGCCTCCTACAGATAATTGGTGCTTATCGTTTTGCACTCTTGTTTTTGGGTTAATCCCTAGTGTTGAAAGTGTAGATCAGTCACTCCGATCCTGCACACTCGCGCGTTATGTTACCCGTCTTAGTGTAGAAGATAAAGGCAATATTGCCTTGAAGGCTTAATAAGCGAAGCCTGAAACTTTGCGTTGATTTCCCCAATTGTGGCACAGTTCTTTGCCAACTCGAATTACACGAGGCGCATCATCCGCTTCGGCGGGTTTTTACCCCCATACGTCTTTGAGCATCAAAAACCCCTTGACATCCCCACCGCCCCAGTAGCAGAATGTTTTCGACCCCGGCGCACCGGGGGCGGGATTCGAACCCCGTTTTTATCAGTGGCGATGAAAAGCGCCGCATACCCTTGCGGCTTTTTTGTGCCTGTCATATTGGCTCGGCTTTGCCGCGCCATGTTTGTTATGGCGTGGTTATTTGGGCAGCCTTACGGCTGGCCGCCCCACTGAGCGGTAGTTCGAACCCACTTAACCACGTCGCCCAACGATTCGAACCAATGGGCGGCGGTTACTACTTTTCAGTGGAGAACCGACATGCACACCCCAACCACAGGCAAAATTCGCCCAAATTCAATTGATTTCAGCCACCGCATTTTCGACATTGGCGGGAACGCCGATATAGTCTGCTCAATAGAGGAAATCGCCGGCAGAGCCGAGGCGGTTATCGGAACCGTGCAAGCGCTTTGCATAGCCGGCGAAGACGAAAACGGGCTCGGCAAGATTAATCGCATCAACCCGGAAACCGTTTACTTTGCGCTGGATAGCGCGCTAAAGGACCTCAGAGACATTAAAGCGATTGTCTTGGCCTGGGCCGACGCCACTGATACCGTTGGAGATGCAGCATGAACAATCCAACACTCGCCCGCGCCCCCGTTGACGCTCTGCTACAGCAACTTTTCGATTTTGACACCGAACGCCAAGCCGCGACCGAGGCCGGCATTCCGGCGTTGATCCGTCTGGCCGAAGTGGCCGATCGCGATACCGGCCAAGCCAATACCGTGCGCTGCTTTCTGCTTGGCCTGTATAACGGTTACCACTTCCCTTTCAATCTGGTTCGACTTCGGGGCTTGGACAAAGTCCTGTTCGATGACTGCGTGGCCGTGCTGACGCTGGACGCCCGAGCCACCGCGAAGGAGATTCACCAGTATCTAGGCGATGGCGGCGACCGCTTTGTTCGCTGGGCGCAAGGCGGTGCAGCATGAGCGCCGCCCCAGCAAACACCTTGGACAACGCCTACAACGCCGCGCAGCGCGCAAACGCTATCCTGGCGCTGATATTTGACGGGTTTATCGATAGCATTCCGAACGAGAACGTCCAGACGGCCCTGTACGCAGTGCAGCGCGAGGTCAACGAGGTTCTGGGGATTGTCGAAGCTCTGAACTGGCCGGAAGATCAAGCGCCAGACTCCGATCCCGCAGCCAGCGCCAAAGCCGAGCCGGCCGGAGACTGCGCGCGCTCAAGCCACGCCGGTCTGTTCGACAAGCTGCTTCGTTTTGCCGAGTCCGTCGCCGAAGAGGCCGCAGGCATCGACGTTGAATTGAGGCGTTACCGAGAGGGCTTAGCGGCACGGGAAGGTTAATATCGCCGCCATTCGACCGAAGGCGTAGAGGCATAATAAACCTTCCAGAAACCATAAGACGGAAGAAAACAATGGAAATCTTAACCCTGCAACAGGCGGCTGAAATGCTGATGATGCACCCCATCGTCTTGGCCCGAAAAACCAAGTCCGGGGAAATCCCCGGCAAGAAACCGGGGCGGCGCTGGATTTATGTAAAAGAACACCTTGCCGACTGGGTCAGCGGCCGCTATCCTGAGTCGGCCGGGCAAGCGTTGCGAGTCATTGATGGAGCTAAACCAAGGGAGGAAAAACCATGCCCATCTTCCAACGTGGCACCACGTGGTGGATTGACATCACCACGGCAAACGGCGAACGAATACGCCGATCTGCTAAAACTAAAGTCAAAAGAGAAGCCCAAGAACTGCACGACAAGCTCAAGTCGGAGCAATGGCAGGTCTGCAAGCTCGGAAAGAAAGAAGACCGCACCTGGCAAGACGCGGTGATCAAGTGGATTACCGAGCAGGACGGCCACAAGCGCAGCATCGAGACCGATCGCTATCACCTGCGCTGGCTGGACGGCCATTTAGGCGGCAAGACGCTTAGCCAGATCGATAAGCCGCTTTTGGAATCGATCAGAGACGCCAAGAAGTCGGAGGGGTCAAGCAATGCGACGGCGAATCGGGTCTTGTCGCTGATCCGGGCGATATTGAACCGGGCCAAGAACGAGTGGGATTGGCTCGATACTGTGCCGGTGTTTCGGTTCTTGCCTGAGCCAAAGGAGCGAATCCGATGGTTGACGCACGAAGAGGCGGCCGCCGTCATCGCGGAGCTTCCGGAGCATCTGGCGGCGATGGCTAGGTTCGCGCTGGCGACCGGTCTCAGAGAGGCCAACGTCACCGGTTTATTGTGGAGACAGGTCGATTTGCGGCGAGAGTGCGCCTGGATCGAATCTCATCAGGCCAAGGCCGGAAAGCCGATTGCGGTACCGCTCAATTCCGACGCCATGTCCGTACTGAGAAGTCGGCAAGGCCAGCACCGGGACTACGTGTTCGTCTACGAAGGCGAGCCCGTAAAGAAGGCCGGCGGGAATGCGTGGCGAAAGGCGCTGGTTAGGGCTGGCATTGAAGATTTTCGCTGGCACGACCTTCGCCACACTTGGGCCAGTTGGCATATTCAGGCCGGGACACCGCTGGACGCGTTGCAAAAGCTTGGTGGGTGGGCGAGCTACGACATGGTCCTAAGATACGCGCATCTATCGAGCGAGCATCTTAAGCCATACGCTGGCAACTCAAAAATGATTTCCCTCGATATTGTGGAATTCGCAAAACTCAAAATAGCTAGTTGAATTAGGTCTCAGTCTAGCAATCAATCTCGAGCCGGCCCAGCGCCGGCTTTTTTGCGCGAGAGCCTCAACGGTTACGCCCTGATCGACCGCGCCACGCCTTGTTACAGAATCTGCTCTCTTCATAACCGAAGCCACGCTCGATCAGCTGTGTATTCCGTTTATAAACGCCACTGATTCCAAATTGAAAACCGCCTGTCGTTTCGATCGCAAACATGCACGGTTGCGAAGAAAGGCCAAATTGAATCAACGCTTGTCTCGGCGCTTGGCAAAACATATCTGTCCGTATTGCGATGCAGTATATGAAACGAATATAATTCATATATATTTCATATACGAGGTCGCTGATGGGTATTGTAAAAATTTCGGAACAAATGCACGAGAATCTGCGCGTGGCGGGGAACGCGCTAAGCCGATCAATCAATGCCCAAGCCGAACACTGGATGCGAGTTGGTATGCTAACCGAGATACACCCAGAGTTGAACTATAGGGAAATCTGCCAACTGTTGATACGGGCTGAACTGGCGGGAGGGCTAGACATCGCCGGGGTAGTAAAAGGACAACTTGGCAAGACCGATACAATCATGGCCGAAAAACACTGATGGCTCACGGCGTTCCCATCAGGTCGGCCAAGGAGCTCGAACTGGCGCGCCAGGCCGGGCGACTTGCTGCTGAGGTTCTGAGCATCGTTCAGGAATACGTGACACCCGGCGTGAGCACAGAGACTCTCGACCAAATCTGCCATGAGCACATCGTGAATGTCCAGGGCGCCATTCCAGCCAACGTCGGGTATCATGGGTACCCCAAAACCGTCCTCACCTCCGTCAACCAGGTGGTTTGTCACGGCATCCCCTCAGCCGACAAGATTCTGAAGGAAGGAGACATCATCAACATTGATGTCGCCGTCATCAAGGATGGCTGGTTCGGCGACACCAGTCGTATGTACTTCGTCGGTACCCCAAGTGTGTTGGCTCGGCGACTGGTGGAGGCGACATACGAAGCATTGCTGGCCGGAATCCGGCAGGTTAAGCCGGGAGCCACTCTTGGCGATATTGGCCACGCAATCCAGTCGGTTGCTCGACGAGAGCATTTCAGCGTAGTACGCGAATACTGCGGACACGGCATTGGGCAGGTCTACCACGATGAACCGCAAGTGCTTCATTACGGACGGCGCGGGGAAGGACTCAAACTGGAGCCTGGGATGGTATTCACCATTGAGCCGATGCTCAACGCAGGCAAACGCGAAACCAAGAAATTGCCTGACGGATGGACAGTCGTGACAAAGGACCGGTCGCTATCCGCCCAGTGGGAGCACATGGTGGCGGTAACGCCTTCGGGGTGCGAAGTGCTTACCTCTTGGCCGGGCGCCACAGTTTCATACGCAGCGGATTGACATTCAACCAGGGTGTGGTTTGGCTTTAGGCAGCTGTTCCTTGTGGGCCGACAACCTCGGTTTCTAGTCTTGAATGCTCAACTTACTGCCAAAATTGAATGCCCCCATCCGCTGAAAAGCAGTCTCTGGCCGAGTTTGGTCGGAGCGAGTGTTCTGCCATTGCAATCTGTCCAGCAACTGCAACGGGCCGCTAACAAGGCATCACGCACGTTATCCACTCCCCGCGCCGCCTTAAAATTCTTCAAGGCAGTTTTGCCGGCGCCAATGTTCTTCGGCAAATCTCGCCTCGGCCCATTTGCGCAGACTCCGTTGACTTATTGGAGTACAACGGTGTAATCCAAAGATGGAACACCGCGATCAATGCCCGAAAATCCTACGCTAAACTCAAGACTCCAAAATCACAGGAGCGCCCATGCCCACCAACAGACAAACGCCGCCGCCGGCTCGGCCCGGTTGGTACTACCCGGATTATTTCGTAGCGCAGCGGGCCAAAATCAGGGATCAACAACAAAGTGCGACTGGAGCGGACAGTAAGGCTTAAATCGATCAGAGCATTCGATTCATGACTAGCTAAACTCGAACCTTGCAAATCAAAACGGCGTGGCGAATACATCCTCACGCCCTTCAACTCGTCGTAATGACAACCGGCCGGCGATCCTCTCTCCTACCGATCTCAACGCCCAAGGGTCAGAGGCAATTCAGCGTATTCCCTCCAGCGAAACCAACTCAATTTGTTGAAGTGCTGGAAGAGATTCGCGGGCGGGTGGTTAATTGAGGCTGACTGCCTGGTTGGTTGGTTGGTTGG
>NZ_LUUK01000009.1 GCF_001644025.1 Methylomonas koyamae | reverse complement strand
ACCAGCCACTACACACTACCGCAAGCCCGGCAAATCCTGCCGCTCTTCGCCACTAACTCAGTCAGCAACGAAGAGCCGCTCATTATAGCCAGATACCATCATCTGTCAACTATTTTTCACTTTCCTAGCTCTTGGGTGCGCATTGTCGTAGATGTCAGCCAAATAGCGAAAGTCCAAATGGGTATATATCTGTGTAGTTCCTAAATTGCTGTGTCCTAACAACTCTTGAACAGCGCGAATATCGTGACTGGCTTCCAACATATGACTAGCAAACGAATGCCTTAACATATGAGGATGCAAGCGCTCAGCAGCGCCCTGCTTCTTACCCCATCTATCTAACCGAGACTGAATACTTCGAGGGCTTAAACGATTACCTTTTAAACCTACAAAAAGGGATTGACACTCCGAAGACGGTCTATATTCCAGCCAATGCCTTACCGCCGATACGGCACGCGTTCCCATCGGCAGCAATCGTTGCCTGCCTCCCTTACCGAAACGCACCCTTAACATTCCGCTGTTTAAATCAAGATCGCGAACATCCAGCCCGACCAACTCACTCAGCCGCAGCCCCGATGAATAGAATAATTCAAACATTGCCAAGTCCCGAATCTCCAATATCGAATTCGGGTTGACGCTGAGCAAACCGCACATCTGATCAACATCCAGCACCTTCGGCATTTTTCGCTCACCCTTCGGCGCGCGAACCGACAAAGCAGGGTTTTGATCCAAGCCCCCCGTCCTCACCAAGTACCGATAATATCCCCGAATGGCAGCCAATTCGCGTTGAATGGTCTTAGCGTCCAACCCGTCGCGGTGCCGACCGGCAATATAACGACGAACATCTGACGTTTTGACGCCGTATACTGGAATCTGCTTTTGGCCACAGTAACCTACAAACCGCGACAAATCTCGCTGATAGCTACTTAGCGTATTCGCTGCTAATCGCCTCTCGGAAGAGAGATAGTCAAGGTAGGCTTGTAAAACTGCCTCGCAGGACTCTTCCACGCAGCTTACTCCACACGCTGCATCAACGAGATTAGACGGGTACCTACAATCTCTCCCATTTGGGTTAAAAAAAGACTTCCCAGACTGTAATGGAAACGCCCTTCATCACGACTTCCGATAGCTAGCAATCCTTCCAGCTGGGTGTACATCATCGGAATAATTGCGCAGGACTTGACCTCTGGCGCTATATCCCCAAACAAGAATTTGGCCTGAGCCAGAGTCGGCCGACCGCACTTAGGCAGCTCTCCGGACATTTCGGCGGAAAACAGCTTTAACCCTTCGTCCCCCGGCGAAACAAACAATTGCCCGATGGGACTGTCGGCGTATTCCCGGATGATCTTGACCGCTACAAAGTCGGTCAAAAAGCACTCCGCTAGCACTTCGCTTAAATTCGCTACGACATCCTCCAACGAATTCGCCTCCAACATCGCCAACGTTAATTCGTGCATCCGCCCGAACGAAGCGTCGTTTTCCCTGGCGATTTCAATTAACGCGGTCAACTGGTTTTCCTGCTCTTGGTGTTTAACGCGAAAAATCTCCAACTGCTTGGCGATCAACGAAACGGCATTTCCACTGGGATGCGGTATCTGCATTCTTTCCAGCAACGACAAATGGTGTTGAAAAAAATCGGGATGCGCTTGCAAATACGCCTCCACTTGCTGATCCGTTAATGCTTCACCAGTCATAATTCAATTTGCCCCTCATATACTGAAACGGCAGGACCCGTCATATAAACGGAATGACCGCGACCTTGCCAAGCAATCTTTAACGATCCTCCCGGCAACTGCACGGAAACCACCCGTTCCAATGCCCCCCGCTCGATTCCCGCGACCGCCGCCGCGCAAGCACCACTACCGCATGCCAAGGTTTCGGCGGCGCCTCGCTCATACACGCGGAGCTTAACACTCTGGCGATCCATGATCTTCATAAAGCCAACATTGACGCGCTCGGGAAACAGCGGATGGCTTTCCAGAACTTTCCCTAGAGCACTCACCGGAGCCGTTTCGATATCCTCAACACAAATGATCGCGTGAGGATTCCCCATAGACAGAGCGGAAAATGTTACCTGATCTCCATTGAGAAAGACGGTGTATACCAGCGCTTCCTCCGGCATCAGCAACGGAATTTGCTTAGGCTCGAACCGCGGAACGCCCATGTTCACGGTGATATCGCCATCCTCATTCGCGTTCAACACTAGCTGACCGGCGTCGGTATCGACGACGATAGAACGTTTCGAGGTTAAGCTTTGATCAAGCACGAAACGAGCGAAGCAACGCGCGCCGTTTCCGCATTGCGCGACTTCGCTACCATCGGCATTAAAAATCCGGTATTTGAAATCGGCATTTTCGCTAACAGGCGACTCGACCAACAATAACTGATCGCAACCAACGCCAAAATGCCGATCCGCGATAAAGCGAATTTGCCGCGCGTCCAGCCGTACCGACTGATTGATGGCATCGATAACTACAAAATCGTTACCCAGCCCCTGCATTTTGGTGAAGTGAATTCGCATGGGCGCTTCTAAGGCAATATTTGCTCACCGGCCCAGAGCATTTCGACGGGCTCCCGTTGCCGAATCAAATGACAACGATCGCCGTCGACCATGACCTCGGCGACCCTGGGACGGGAATTGTAATTCGAACTCATCGTGAAACCATACGCTCCCGACGACCGAACCGCCAGCAAGTCGCCTGGACTTAAACCCAATCGACGTTCCTTTCCGAGAAAGTCCCCGGTCTCGCAAACCGGACCGACAACATCCCAAACCCGCTCCCCGGCACCACCGCTCTCGGCGATTACCGGGATAATGTCTTGCCAAGCGCTATACAACGCCGGTCTGATCAGGTCGTTCATCGCTGCGTCGACGATCGCAAAATTTTTGTTCTCGGTCGGCTTTAAGTATTCGACCCGAGTCACCAGAATACCGGCATTTCCGACGATTGCACGGCCCGGTTCGAGCATGATTTCGATGTTCCGATTGCCTAAGCGACTTAACACGGCGGAAATATATTCTCCCGGTTCCGGTGGCTGCTCGTTGCGGTAACAAATGCCCAAGCCACCGCCCAAATCCAGATGTTCAAGCACAATGCCGTCGCCAGCCAACTGATCGACCAATTCGAGTACTTTATCCAATGCATCCAAAAACGGCGCGGTTTCGGTCAATTGCGATCCAATATGGCAATCAACGCCGACCACCCGAATATGAGGCATCCGGGCCGCGCGGAGGTATTCATCCCGCGCCGAAGCAATATCAACACCGAATTTATTTTCCTTTAGTCCGGTGGAAATGTACGGGTGAGTTTTGGCATCCACATCCGGATTGACCCGGAACGACACCGGCGCAATTACACCCAACTCTCCCGCTAGCCGGTTAATCCGATCTAATTCACCACTAACCTCGACATTGAAACAGCGAATTCCGACTTTGAGCGCCGCGACTATCTCGTCTTCACGCTTGCCAACCCCGGAGAATACAATCTGGTCGGCACGTCCACCCGCCTCTAAAACACGCCGCATTTCACCTTGCGACACGATATCGAAGCCCGACCCCAATCTGGCCAGGAGATTGAGGACCGCCAGATTGGAGTTCGCTTTTACCGCATAGCAGATTAAATGCCGGCGCCCTTCCAAGGCCTGATCGAAAGCTAGCCAGTGGCGCTCCAATGTCGCTCGCGAGTAGATATAGCAAGGCGTTCCGTACTCGGCCGCAATTTGATCGACAGGCACGCCTTCGGCGTAGAGCGTACTCTGCCGATAATTAAAAAAATCCATGGATAGAGGCTTATTTGGGTACGTAGATAGGCGGCGGACTGTCCGGGTGGTACAAGGGGCCAGTCTGACCGCAGCCCTGCAACAACAACCACCCGAATACAGCAATTAAAAGCCGAAAGACAATCATAGGTTAGGCATCAAAAGATCAACGCAGACCAATATAACATAGGCCGTCCGCAAATATTCACCTGCCATTGGCCATGCGGGCCCGCTCCCAAGCCTACGAAGCAGTCGCAGATTATTTGACCGTCAACGATTCCTTGACGACTTTAGGCGTAATAAACACTAGCAATTCCTTCTTGTTGTCGGTCTTGACGGTTTTCTTGAACATCCATCCAACCACCGGCAAATCGACCAACCAAGGCACGCTATTGTAGGAATCTTGAACCGTCGACTCGTAGATACCGCCAAGCACGACTGTCTCGCCGTCCTCAACTTGCACCTTGGTTTTCAACTGCCGGGTATCAATAGGCACGGTAGTATTACCACCCGTTGCCAATGGCGTACCCGGCGAATCTTTTTTGATATCCAATTGCATAATGACGCTACCGCTAGGGGTGATTTGCGGCGTCACACTGAGCTCCAGAACCGCATCGACCAATTGCGTCACCGGACCGGTCGCCTGACTCTGAGTCTGATAGGGAATTTGCACCCCCTGTTTGATCGAGGCCAACACCCGATCGCTGGTCATCACCCGAGGATTCGATACCAGCTCACCCTTACCATCGTCTTGCAACGCGCTAATTTCAAGATTCAGCATGTAATCCGCGCCGCGAGCCAGGGTCATGGCCAGAGAGCCTCCGCTGGAGGCCGCCAAAGCAGTACCCAAGTCGGACAGAATTTGCGAGTTTTCACTGGTCTCCGCACCGGATGCCGTAAATCCATATTGCTTGCCGCCACCCGCCGCGCCTTTGTTGGCGACTCCGAACTTAGTTCCCAAATTTTGCGCGAAACTAGTGTCGGCAATCACTATCCGAGATTCGATCAGCACTTGTCTAACCGGCACATCCAACAACTTAACCATTTTGTGAATGTCCTCCATCGCCTTCGCGGTATCCTTGACAATCAGCGTATTGGTTCTAGCATCGACGATAGCTGTACCGCGCGGGGACAATAGACGCATGCTGATAGCGCCGCCTTGACCAGCTCCGCCAGACTGACCGCCCGCGCCGCTTCCTCCGCCACCGCCACCGCCGCAACCACCTCCGCCGCCACCGCCGCTCCCTGCTGAACTGCCTGCCGCACCGGATTGTCCGCCCTGCGAGCTATTGCCCACCCCCATCAGCACACCGCAAATCTCTCCAGCCTTCGCGTAATTGATTTGAATGTTTTCGGTCTTCAGAGGCTCCAGCTCTTCGAAGATTTTTTTAGAATCCAGCTCTTCCTGCTCGATCTTCATGATCTCAGCAACGGGAGCCACCATCACCACATTTCCGCTTTGCCGCTTAGCCAAGCCTTTGGATTTCAGAATCAGTTCCAATGCTTGATCCCAAGGCACGTCGTTTAAACGCAACGTCACGTTGCCGGCTACCGAGTCGGCGGCAATAATATTGAGTTCGGTGAAATCGGCCAGAATTTGCAATACGGACCTGACTTCAATGTCCTGAAAATTTAAAGACAACTTATTGCCGATATAAGGAAATTTTTCCTTTTGCTGCGCCTCTTTCTCGGCGGGCGTCAATGGCCGGAACTCGACCGTCAGCAGGTTGTCCGCTTGATAGGACGAGTATTCGTAATTTTCATTATTCGGGGTAATCGTCAGCCTCACATTTTCGCCCTTGGACAAGGCCTCGATCTTTTGCACCGGCGTGGCAAAATCGGAGACATCGAAATTCTTGGTCAATGCGTCGGGCAGCTTGGTGTTCAAAAAGTTGAGGACCACCTTACCGGCGTTCTGCTTGGTATCGACCACCGTGTTCGCGTTCGACAGGCCCAACAACAAGCGCCCCTCGCCATTGGGGCCGCGTCTAAAGTCGATGGTTTTTATCGTTTGTTCGGGCAAAAATTTGCTGACGACCGAATCCTTGGCTGTTTGCTTTAACGGCGACACCTGACTGACCGACGCCACGGTGGCGGCCGACTTTAAGACCAAATAGAATTTGCCGGCTTCCGCCTTGATTTCATAAGGCACCTTCTCCAGCAGATTAACCACGACGCGCGTCCTTCCCGACGCCTCTACCGCGTAGACCGTACCCACCGCGCCTTGGTTGATTGGAAAGCTTTTCTTGGCCAAATTACTCTTGACCCCGGCAAAATCCAGCGCGATCCGATTCGGATTATCGGTTTCGAATATTTTCGGCGTCACAACCTCTCCGACCATATCCAATTGAATTTGCACCTGATTACCCGCTAACGTCGAAAACTCAAGATTGTTGATGGCGGCATCTTCGGCGTTCGCCAAGGACAAGGACAAGCTCAACAACAAGACCAGCAACAGCGGCCATAGGCGCCCCGCGCCGGCGGATTGAGATTCTAAGGTGTTTCGTAATTTCGCCATGTTTATAACCCTTTGTCGCCAGCCAGCGCTAATGAAGTCGGTTGTTCGCGCCACGTACCCGGCTTATCCGGAACAATTTCCATCAATTCAATCTTATCTTCGACAATACGAATGATCTTGCCGTAATTCTGCCCCAGGTGATTGCCCACCTGAACCCGATGTATCGTGCCGTCGCGAGCCCGGACTAACCCCCAAAATCCTTTGGGGTCGCGCAAGGTACCCACCATCCGCAAAGAATCCAGCGGATAGGCTTCCAACTCTTCCTTCCGCCGCTCGACATCGGGTTTGACGCCGGTAACTCCGGACACATCGATACTGTCTTCGCTGTCCTTACGCTCAATCGGCTGGAACGGATCACGCAGTCCATCCGGTTTAAAAATAAAGGATTCGACCACTTTGATTTCCGGCAGCGGCTCAATTGCCCCCTTGGGCCTGGCTTTGATTTCTTGAATGTATTTGTTCAAATCACTGAAGTCGTCGTTATCGCAGCCCGCCAGCATCAGTAGCGTCATGCCCGCTAAACACGCGCCAGACCATTTCGGCCTTGCCGTCCGATTTCCCATCATCAGCCTCTCCGTCGTTTGGCGGGTTGACCCTTACTAGCGCTCTCGCCTTCGTTGTAGGTCTTGATCGTCGCATTCATCGTCATCATGCCGTCCTTGCCGAGCGGCGTCATCACCACGTCATGAACGGTGACAATTCGGGGCAACGATGCCAATCCGCTGACAAACAACCCCAATTCCTCGTATTTGCCGACAACCTGTATCGCAATGGGAAGCTCGGAATAGAACTCGCGGTTAATCTCGCCGCTTGGTTGAAACAACTTGAACTCCAAACCACTAGCCAAACCGGTCTGCGAAATATCCACCAACAAACTGGCAACCTCCGCTTTGGTGGGCATTTGCTTGAGCATCTCGCCCAACGATGCTTCGATCTGATCCAGCTGATCCCGATAATCCTGCAAATTCGCAGCCTTTTTTTGCTTGGCTTCGAATGCGGTTTTCAGACTTTCTTCCTGCTTCTCAAGCGTATCGAGTTCTTCCAGTTGCGGTACCGTCAACAAATACACGCCGATACCGCCGGTGACCAACGCGATCAGCAGAATAGCAATCGCTTTTAACGGCGTTGGCCAAGTTCCAGCCGCGTTGACATCCCAATTGATTTCGGAAAGATTCATTTGCCCGCACCTCCCGCCGGCTTGTCGGTTTTTCGGCCTTGCTTTGCCGTCAACGTGAAGTCGTTCATTTGTCCGCCGGATTTGCCTTCACCTTTAATCACGGTGAGTACCGAGCTATTGATCCATTGCGAATTGTCGATAGCCCGCATATAGGCCGAGACCCTGGCGTTCGATTCCGCCTTGCCAACCAACGTCAAATCGCTGCCGGCCTGACTGAATTTACTCAGATTGATCCCTTCCGGCGTCGTCCTGGCCAGCTCGTCAAACAAATGCACCACTTCCGGCCGACTTTCTTGCAATTTTTGAATCACTTCGATTTTGGTCAACAGTTTGTTTTTCTTGTCTTCAATGTCCTTGATCTCCTGAATCCGCTTATCCAAAATCGCGATCTCGTTCTGCAACAAAGTATTGCGGCGGGTTTGGTATTCCTTCAATCCTTCGATATAGAGGTAAACCAAACCCAAAATAGCGCACGCCGCCGCCACACCCGCGCCGATACCGGCGACGAACTCTTGCTGCTTCTTTTTCCTTAATTCTTCCCGCCAGGGCAGTAAATTGATTTTCGCCATCAGTCGAAGCTCCTCAGCGCCAAACCGCAAGCGATCATCATCGCCGGAGTATCGTTATTCAGGCTCTGCGGCTTAACCTTGTTGGACAGAGCCATGTTGATGAAGGGGTTGGCGATATAGGAAGCGATGCCCAAATCACGTTCCACCAATTTGTCCAAACCGGCTATCGAAGCGCAACCGCCGGCCAAGATCAACGCATCGACATCCCGGTTAGCGCTGGAAGACACAAAAAACTGTAACGATCTGGCAATTTGTTGCAGCATGGCTTTTTTGAAAGGTTCCAGAACATCGCTGACGTAGTTGTCCGGCAAGCCGCCGTGCTTTTTCGCCAACCCCGCCTCTTCGTAAGACAAGCCGTAGCGACGCTGTATTTCCTCGGTTAACTGTTTGCCGCCAAAGCCTTGTTCCCGGGTATAGACGGTCTTGCCGTCATGCAGAATATTCAGCGAGGTCATCGTGGCGCCGATATCGGCAATCGCAACCGTCTTGTGTTCGACAGCCTCCGGCAATTGATCGGCCAACAATTTGAAAGCGTTTTCCATCGCAAAAGCCTCGACATCGACAACGACCGCCTTTAGTCCGGCGTAAGCCAAGGCCGCCACTCGGTCTTCAATATTTTCACGTCTGGACGCCGCTAACAACACATCGACCATTTGCGGGTTGGCCTTGGTAGCGCCCTGCACTTCGAAATCAAGATTAACCTCGTCCAAGGAATACGGAATGTACTGATCGGCCTCGACCATGATTTGCTCTTCCATTTCCGCCTCCGACAACGACGCCGGCATGGAAATGATTTTAGTCATCACCGACGAACCGGCCACCGCCACGCAAGCGTGCTTGGCGCGCGTTCCGGATTGCTTGACGGCGGTCTTGATCACACTGCCGATTTGCTCTACGTTAGTAATGTTCTTATCGACGATAGCGTCTTGCGGCAAAGGCGCCACCGCATAGCTCTCGACTTTGTAACGCGCGCCCACCCGGCTTAACTCCAACAATTTTACCGCCGCGGTGCTAATATCCACACCGAGCACAGCCGATTGACCACTGCTAAACCAGCTCATGAACAAACCCTTACCAAACATTGAAAGTCAATTCGGGAGCAGCGCCGCAACGCGCCACCCGTTTAAAGCCGAAGTATAGTTAGATTTTTTGATTTTCACACATTTATGACAGTAAGTTATAGAACATACTTTAAGTTGTTCCTAAGATCTTATACGCTGATATTTGCCGATTTCGGGTAAACCCCAAACGCCCCGCCGCCAGTGCCGTTAAAAAAGCCCCCCAAACCGAAGTCATTGCTAAAAACCTTATTCAAATGGCTGTTGTTGGTCATCTTCACGTTCGTCGGCACCCTGGCGGTGGCCTGCTACTACTTCCTATTGGAGCTTGATAAAGAATTGCCGGACATATCCCTGCTCGATAACGTCCAATATCAAACACCAATCAGCATTTACAGCCGCGAGGGCTTGTTGATCGGCCAATTCGGCGAAAAGCGCCGCATCCCTATCGAAATCGCCGACGTCCCTCAACGCCAATTACAGGCGTTCATCGCCGCTGAAGACGACCGGTTTTACAAGCATGGCGGCGTGGATTTCAAAGGCTTGGCCAGGGCCGCGAATCGCTTGATTTCGACCGGACAAAAGCGTCAAGGCGGCAGTACGATTACGATGCAGGTCGCCAGAAACTTCCTGCTGAGTAATGAGAAGACTTACCTACGCAAGTTAAAGGAAATCATGCTGGCGCTAAAGATCGAACAGCGCTATTCAAAAGATCAGATACTCGAGCTGTATTTAAACAAAATTTACATGGGGCAACGCGCGTATGGCCTGGCGGCCGCGGCGCAAACCTACTACGGCAAGGAACTAAACCAGCTCACGCTAGCGCAACAGGCCATGATCGCCGGCCTTCCCAAGGCTCCGTCAATTTATAACCCGCTAACGAACCCGGAACGTGCGCTGCAGCGTCGCAATTACGTACTCAGACGGATGCTGGAACTTGGGTATATCGGCCAGCGCGCCTACGATGCGGCGCTAAGCACGAGCGATGACGCCGCCCAACAACCGTCAGGCATCGCAATGCAGGCCCCCTACGCCGCAGAAATGGCTAGGCAGGATATCATGGCCAAATACGGTGAAGATGCCTACACGCAAGGATTGAAAATTTACACGACTATCACCCAAGAATTTCAGCTTGCCGCTGATCGCGCCCTGCAAGCGACGCTACATGAGTACGAAGAACGTCACGGCTACCGGAATGCTCCTCATATAAATGGCCAGAGCGACGGCGACACCCTGGTCGGCGACGCGCATCGAGCCATCGTTACCGGTCTGACTGACAGCGGCGTTGCGGCCAAGCTCCACGATGGCACCAATATCGAACTGGCTTGGGAATCTGTGAATTGGGCAAAGGCATCGGCAAAAACTGCACGGGAAAGCCGCGACATTATTAAAACCAACGACTTGATCTGGGTCAGACAACTCGAAAACCAAAGCTGGGCGTTGACCCAAATCCCCACCGTGGAAGGCGCGTTCGTAGCCTTGAACCCCGATGACGGCGCGATTTTGGCCCTGGCCGGCGGCTTCGATTTTTACCACAGCAAGTATAACCGGGCGACCCAATCCAAACGACAACCCGGCTCGGGCTTCAAGCCCATCATCTACACGGCCGCGCTGGAAAAAGGTTACACCCCGGCCAGTATCATCAACGACGCCCCCATCGTCATAGAAGACCCCTCTCAGGAAAACGACTGGCGCCCTGAAAACTACAATCGCCGGTATTTGGGACCAACCTCATTGCGAGTGGCGCTAAGGGAATCGATCAATCTGGTTTCGATACGCTTGTTGCAAGAAGTCGGCATCCCTCGCGCTATCGATACCGCCCAACGCTTCGGATTCGACAAGGACCAACTGCCGACCACGTTTTCGCTCGCGCTGGGTAGCGGCTCGGCGTCACCGCTAAAGATGGCGGCCGCCTATTCAGTGTTCGCCAACGGCGGGTTTTCGATTCAACCTTACTTAATCGAACGCATCGAAGATCGCGAGAATCGACTGATATACTCCGCGAAACCGGCGACGGCCTGCCAGGACTGCGCGACGACCGGCGAAATCCGGCCGAACATGGCCACGCGAGTTATTTCCGAGAAAACCAATTTTTTGATGAACAGCCTGCTACGCGACGTGGTACAGCGCGGCACCGCCACTCAAGCCAAGCAACTGAACCGGGCAGATTTAGCGGGTAAGACCGGCACAACCAACGCGCAACGAGACGCTTGGTTTAATGGCTTTGCGACCGGCATCGTTGCCTCCGCATGGATTGGATTCGATAACTCCGCGCCGCTTGGACACGGCGAAACCGGCGGCAAAGCGGCACTGCCGATGTGGATAAAATTCATGAAAGCGATACAGCACCATTTTCCGGAAAAACCGCTAACGGTACCGGAAGGCATCGTCCAAGCCTACATCAACCCTTCGGACGGCTTACTGTTACCGCAAGACCAAAAAGGCGGGATTTGGGAATATTTCGCGAAGGAGACCGCGCCAACCGCGATGTCCACACCCAAGCTTGAACCTGAGTTTGAGGACTTCACCCCGGAAGAAGCGCTGTTTTAACTGAAAGAGGGCGGCGGAAAACCCAGCCAAACATCAGCGAACCGTCGGCAAGCGTACAAATAACGCTTACCGAGGCTCGAGGGACACAACAAATTACTTACCGAATTTTTTACGGAACTTATCTACCCGGCCGGAAGTATCAACGACACGTTGTTTTCCGGTGTAAAAAGGGTGGCAAGACGAACAGACCTCGATATGCAGGTCATTACCCAAAACCGAACCGGTTTCGAACGTATTGCCGCAACCGCAGGTCACTGTAATCTGTTTATATTGAGGATGGATTTCTGGTTTCATAGCGCTCACATACCCGCTTGGGGCCACTTAACTTGATAGACAGCCGCTTATGATACGACGTAATCGCAAGCCACGCAACCTGCTACCGCCGACCGCACGGAACAATGCAATGGAATTACCCGCAAAATGACCCTGTGCGGAGTGTCAACCGCCGGATCAAACCCTAAACTCCGCCGACCTCGCGTGTGCCGTCAAACTTTCCCCCCGCGCCAGCACGGACGCAATCTTGCCTAAATTGTGCGCGCCGGCGGCGGAACAGTTGATCAGGCTGCTGCGCTTTTGGAAGTCGTAAACGCCTAGCGGCGACGAGTAACGGGCAGTGCTCGAAGTGGGTAATACGTGATTAGGCCCGGCGCAATAGTCACCCAGTGCTTCCGCGGTGTAGCGGCCCATGAAGATAGCCCCGGCGTTACGGATGTTATCGGCCAGCGCCTCCGGGTTTTCGACCGACAACTCCAGATGTTCCGGCGCGATGCGATTGGCAACCTCGGCCGCTTGAGCCAAGTCGGCGACTTTGATGAAGGCGCCGCGACCGGTCAAGGAAGCACGGATAATGTCGGCCCGCTCCATCGTCGGCAATAGTTGGTTAATGCTGGCTTCAACCTTATCTAGAAAAACCGCATCCTGACTAATCAGAATGGCTTGGGCGTTTTCGTCGTGCTCGGCTTGAGAAAACAGATCCATCGCAATCCAGTCTGGATTGGTCTGACCGTCGCAAATGATCAAAATCTCGGAAGGTCCGGCAATCATGTCGATGCCGACCTGGCCGAACACTAGTTTTTTCGCGGTCGCGACGTAAATATTGCCGGGGCCGACGATCTTATCGACGGCCGGCACGGTTTCGGTGCCGTAGGCCAGCGCGGCGACGGCTTGAGCGCCGCCGATCGTGAACACCCGGTCGACCCTTGCCACGTAAGCGGCTGCCAGCACCAACGGATTAGTTTCGCCGCCCGGTGTCGGCACCACCATGACCAGTTCGCCGACGCCTGCCACTTTGGCCGGTATCGCGTTCATCAATACCGACGACGGATACGCCGCCTTGCCGCCCGGCACGTACAGACCAGCCCTATCCAGTGGAGTGACCTTTTGGCCCAACAACGTGCCGTCGAGTTCGGTGAATTGCCAGGATTGCAGCTTCTGATGCTCGGCGTAGGCGCTTACCCGGTCGGCGGCGGTTTGCAAGGCGATGGCTTGAGCGCTGGGCAGCGTATCCCAAGCTAGTTTCAGCTCGCCGCTGGACAGCTCCAGTTCCGCACCGGATTTAAAGGCGGTTCGGTCGAAGCGGTTGGTGTAGTCTATTAACGCCCGATCTCCACGGTTGCGGACATCGCCGATAATGTCCAACACGCGCTTGTGGATCTCCAGGTCTTCGCTGGCATCCCAAGCCAAACGGGCTTGCAGGCGTTTTTCAAAGTCGGCGGCGTTGCCGTCGAGTCTGAGCATCTTGATCGCAGTCATACGGACCTCCGCGCTAAGGTGGTTTCGAACTGGTCGATTAACGCCTGGATAGCCTGATGTTTCATTTTCATCGCGGCCTTGTTGACCACCAACCGCGAGGTGATGTTAGCGATCAATTCGCGCGGCTCCAAACCGTTAGCTTTCAACGTGTTCCCGGTATCGACCAGATCGACTATGCAATCGGCCAAACCTACCAGCGGCGCCAGCTCCATCGAGCCGTAGAGCTTAATGATTTCGGCTTGCACCCCTAGGTCTGCGTAATAACGTCGGGCGGTTTTGACATATTTGGTCGCCACCCGCAAGTTAGCCTTCAAGGCCGGGGCCCCGACCGGCGCGGCGGTCATCAGCCGGCAGCCGGCGATACCTAAATCCAACGGCTCGTACAGGCTTTCCGCGCCGTGCTCCAGCAACACGTCCTTGCCGGCAATGCCCAGATCCGCCGCGCCGTATTCAACGAAGGTCGGCACGTCGGTGGCGCGGATGATCACCAATTGCACGTCGGACCGAGTGGTTTGCAAAATCAGCTTGCGACTTTTGTCAGGATCGTCGGTCGGCGTGATACCGGCTTGTTCCAAAAACGGCAAGGCTTCTTCGTAAATTCGGCCCTTGGATACGGCGATGGTCAGCATGGCGGATATCTTGGTTAGTTGGGAACGCGGCGAATGGTGGCGCCCAGTTGCGCCAGCTTTTCCTCAATGTGGTCGTAGCCGCGGTCGATATGATAGATCCGATCCACCAGCGTTTCGCCCTCGGCGGCCAAACCGGCCAAAACCAAGCTGGCCGAGGCCCGCAAATCTGTCGCCATCACCGGCGCGGCCTTCATTTGTTCGATACCGGTACAGATCGCGGTATTGGACTCCAATTTGATTTGCGCCCCCATCCGCTGCAATTCCTGCACATGCATGAAGCGGTTTTCGAATACGGTTTCGGTAATCAGACCAACGCCTTCGGCCACCGAATTCAGCGCGGTGAACTGGGCCTGCATATCGGTCGGGAAAGCGGGATAAGGCGCGGTGCGCACCGTGACCGCTTTCGGACGCTTACCGTGCATGTCCAGTTCGATCCAATTCTCGCCGCAGGTGATGTCGGCGCCGGCCTCCTTGAGCTTGACCAGTACCGCGTCAAGAATCGTCGGATCGGTGTTTTTCAGTTTAACCCGGCCGCGGCTGATCGCGCCG
>NZ_LUUK01000008.1 GCF_001644025.1 Methylomonas koyamae | reverse complement strand
GGCACCCCAAAGCCCACGCCCCCGGTCAGGGTGCGGCAGTGAGGTGAAATTGCCCCAACTCCGGTGGCACCACGGCTTTCTCGCCATGCGGCGTTCCGGCCGGTACCCAGGCATAGGGTACCGGTTGGCCCCGATACAGTTGATTGTTGGCGGTGTCGCGGCCGGTCAGAGTGTCCTTGCCCTTGCGGAAATAGGGATTGACGTATTCCCAGACGATTTCCCCTTGCGGCGTAACTTGAAATAGCCGGCCGCTCTGACCTTCGTCAATAAAGGTATTGCCGTTGGGCAAGCGCCGGGCGGCGCTGATGTGGGTGCTGCGGAACGACCAGCTCGGCCCGCCGGAATCCTCGCCGGTGTATTGCCAGACGATCTGGTTTTTGATCGGATCGATCTCCAGTACCCGCGAGCCGCCGGTGCGCGGTACCGACGCGGGTGGATAGCCGGCCACTCCCTGGTTGTCGAAAACCAGCAGGTTGCCGGCGCCGGGCAGGCCTTCCGGAATAATGTGGGCATCGTGTTGGGCGCTGATCTGATCGACCGGCCGGGGGAGGTTGCGCGCCAACTGCTCTTCCCGACTGGCGGTCTGATAGTGGGGTCCCAAGCGCCAAGCGATTTTGCCGGTCTTTTTATCGATGATGGCAATGAAGTTGGCGTTGCGCGAATCGAACAATAAATTCTCCGGCGCGAAGCGCTGGTCGCCGCCGGCAAACCAGCGATTGGGTCCGACCACTTTCAAGTTGTTGACGTGCAGGTAGTCGGGAATATCGGCGTTGCGGACCAATTTCAGCTCGGCGGGGGTAAAACCGAATTCGCCGAGGTGTTCGGACGCCAGCCATTGCCAGACTACTTTGCCGGCGGGATCGACTTCGTAGACCACGTCGTCGAGCACTTGCGGCTGTTTGAAACCCTTGACCGGATGCACCCGGTTGGCCAACACCACGGTATTGCCGTTCGGCAGTCTGGCCCAATCGTGATGCTGCTGCGCCGCGCCGCCGGGCGCCTGATCGCCGAAGCGCCAGACGGCGTTGCCGTCCCAGTCCAGCTCGCCGATGGTTTTGGTTACCCTGCGGTTGACTTGGCCGGGCACCAGATCGGTCCCCTTGCCCTCGACGGTATCCAGCGTGACGAATACGTGGCCCAATTTCCCGCCGTTAACGGCCGGGTCGATCGCGGTGCTGTGCGCGGCGGCGTCCTTCCATTCGTGTACCGAATTGCCGTTCATGTCGATCAAGTGCGCGATGTTATCGCCGCCGCTGAACAAGATATATGAGTTATAAGCCTTGGCCGGATCGTAGCGGGTCGTGCCGGTCGGAAAAACACTGGGTCCGGCGTGGGCGGCCAACGCCGGTACTAGGCAGGCGGCCGCCCACAGCGCGGGATGCCGAAGCGGCGTTTGAAACAGAACGCCGCGTCGCGGCTTGCCGGTTCGAGTTGGAATCAAAGTCACGGTCACATTCCTGGGTTGATTGCTTTGTTGGGGGTATCAGCAATTAATGGGCCAGCGTTTTAAAACGTGAGGCGCGAAAGCGGCGGGTTCCCGAAGTTTCTGGGCTTGGGTTGCCCGGAAACCCCTAGATTCCGCCGGGCCGATCGGCCATGCGCTCGGGCGTTGGGCATTGGGTTGCTGATCGCGAGTCAAGCCGCCAGCAACGGCTGTTTAACGCCGTTCAGCCGCTGATCAGCTAGTCAACAGCCTGGCAACGGAATTTGATCGTTGGTCACCAGGGCCGCCGCAGGGCCCGTTCAGCGCGCCACCAACGGCTGTTCGGCAACCAGCAGATTGCGTTGCTTCGCTATCGGGATTCCGAGCCGAACCGCCAGTTCGACAGCTTCGATATTTAACCAATATCAATGGGTTAATTGATTTATGCCCGGATTGCCTTAACCAATCTTTACCCTGGCACGGGCATTGCGCCCCGGTTTTCGGCCCGTCAACGCTGTTTGGCGGTTCGCCTTTCGATCAATTTAAAGAAAACCGGTGGGAAATATGAAGCACAAACTAAAGCGGGATTTGCCTAACAGTCTAGGTCGCGTACCCAGGGCCGTCGGCGTCAGGCGCAAACTGTCGGCTTGCATTGCGATGAGCATCGCCGGTGCATCGATGTTCGTGGGTTTGGAGGCCGAAGCGGCCCCCAAGAAGAAAAGCAAGGCGGCGGCCAGCCGAGCGGCCAGCGAGCTGGAATTGGAAAACCGGCAATTGCGCGCGGAATTGGCGGCCGCTAAACGGCGCGAGCTAGAACTAATCAAAAAAGGCGCCGGCGCGGCGACCGCGACCGCGCAGACCGGTCAAACCGCCACCGAAGTGGCGGCGGCCGAACCGATACCGGAAGCCAAGCCGGAAGAAGAGGATATAACCCAAAACAAAAATTTGGGCGAGGTCGTCGTCAAGGCCAAACCCAAGCTGGCGAAGTTGCATGAAGTGGCGCAATCGGTGTCGGTGGTGTCCGGTCAGGAATTGAATCGGGAATTATCGCGGGATTTGGGCGATATTACCCGGCGGGCTTCCAACGTGCAGTTCAACCAAAACAATACGCGCGGCGCATCGCTGTCGGTGCGGGGTTTGGGCAAACGCAGTTTTACCGAAACCCAGGACCCCAGTGTTGGCGTTACTTTGGATGGCGTGCCGTATGCGTTGACGCAATTGGCCAACTTCAGCTTTTACGACGTGGAGGCGGTGGAAGTCACGCGCGGCCCGCGCGGCACCGAGGGCGGCTTGTCGGCCAGCTCCGGCAAGGTGAACGTCACCTCGAAAATGCCGACGTTTACGCCGACCGCCGAGTTGTCGGCGGCTTACGGTCAGCGCGAATCCCTGATCCTGCAAGGGGCCTTGGGTGGGTCGGTGATCGACAATTTTCTGGCCTGGCGCGGTTCCTTCATCGTCGATAAGGCCAGGGGATTTTACGAGAACGAATACGACCGCAATTACACACTGTACAACCGGGACAGGTTGAGCGGCCGGGCTCAACTTTTGTTCACGCCGACCTCCAATCTGACCGCGCGTTTTGTCGCGGATTTCGAGCCCAAGCAGCCGCAAGTACAAAACGGGCTGACCTTTTATCACGATCAGCCGTTCAGGTTTGCCGACGGTAGCTTGACCGATCGCAACGGCACGACCGCCTATTCCAAGTTGAACGGCTATTTCAGCCACAGCAATCAGTTCGCGCTGAACGACACCACCAGTCCCGGCGCGATCAGCGCCGTCGGCTCCAGGGCCGCAGCCGGCCAGTATTTTTACAATCGCGGTTTCACCTATAACGATTACGTCGGGGGTGAGCAGCGCGGTACGGTTTGGTTCGATCAGAACAAGGGTCAGACCGTCAACAACCAAGGCGCCGCCGCGCTGATCGACTGGGAAGTCGGCAATCATGTTCTGAGTTCCCGCACCGGCGTGCGCGAGTACCGCTTCGACGCCCACAACGACGAGGGCACGCCGTTCGACATCAGCGTCGATGGCGGCGGCGGCGTCAAGTACAACCAGTGGACCCAGGAATTCAAAGTTGCCAACAAACCCGGCGGCTGGCTGGATTACAAAGCCGGCGTGATCGGTTTGTGGACCAAGGACAATATCGACTCCAAGACCGGCTGGGGTGCCGATGCCGGTGCTTGGTTCGCCACCAACGGCCAATACAATGCCTTGTACCGGAACGCCGGTACCAATCGCGGCGCCGGCGAGGCGATTCTGAAAGATCTGTTGCAGGATGCCCGAACTCAGGAGACGACCGAGGTGCGTACCCAATCCGGCGCTTTGTTCGGCGAGTCTGATTTACACTTTACCGACAAGTTGACGCTGACCGCCGGCGTCCGGGTGGCGCACGAAGATCGCAAATCCCGGAACTACAAACTGATTGCCCGCAACGGCGCCGGCGGTGCGTTCAACCCGGTATCGGTGCGCGATGTGGCAACCGGCGGCTTTAACTCCGATACCACGCAATCGTTTGCGGTCGATCAGAACGGCGATGGCGTCATCGACAAGAATCCGGACGGTTCGAATAAGACGATTACCAACACCTTTTATGGTTCGACCGCCAATTACGGTAAATTGAACGACGCGCAAACTGCGGTGGTCGCCGGCGATGCCATCGTCAACAGCGCGGAACAAACCGGGTTGGCGGATTCGCTGGCGGCCCGCTATTTCGGCGGCTCGAGTTATTCGGCATTGACCGCCGCGCAAAAGACCATGGTCGCCAACGCCAAGACGCTACGGGCATCGCAAATTGGCCGCCTGAATCAAAGCGTCGAAGACGACTATCAAGACGTGCTGTACACGGCGCAGTTGACGCCCAGCTACAAAATCAACGAAGACCTGACCACTTATTTATCATGGCAATACGGCGAAAAATCGGGTTCTATCGCGCCGGTCAATGGTCGGCCGTTTACCGTGAAACCGGAAGAGACTCACGCTTTGGAGCTGGGTTTGAAGTCGTTCTGGCTGGATAAATCAGTCGTGGTCAATGTCGATGCCTTCGTAATGGACATTAAAAATTACCAGCAAGCGGTGCAGGTGGTCGACGAATTTCAGACCGAAGTCAATATGGCGCCCGGCGGTTCCGGCTTGACCGCTTACACAGCGGCGCAAGGCAACGTCGGCCGGGTGCGGGTACATGGCGTGGAATTGGACAGCGTCATCAACACCATCCCCAATCTGTCGATACGCTTTAACGGTGCTTACAACGTCGCGGAATATCTGGACTACAAAAATGCCCCGAAACCGGACGAGCAAGGCTATTTGACTAGCGATTACGTGGATATGACCGGCCAACTGCTGCCGGGGGCGTCCAAATGGAACTTCAACGTCGGTGCCGAGTACAGCCGGCCGATCTTCGAAACCAAATTTGTCGGCCATACCAGTTTCAATACCACTTATCAGACCGAGTTTAACAATTCCGACACGCTGTCCGCCTACGGCTGGGTCGGCGACAGGGCCAGGACCGACGCCGCGATCGGGATTGGCACCCGCGACAAGGCCTGGGATTTGAGTTTGATCGGCAAAAATATTTTCAACGACAGAGCGCACGAAAGCGGCTGGAATTCTTACGCGCCAGACCCTTACCCGCGCTGGTTCGGTATTCAGCTGAGCGGCAAGATTTAGCGAGGATTTGCCCGGATAGACTACATTTGCGGTTCTCCCTAAAACGATTTAATGCCGGTTGCTTTTACCCTGTCGCAAGACGGGGCATGTAGCTCCCGGTATAAATTCGCTGAAATCGGGGCTAGGGGGCGAACGGAATCTTAAAAGAAATCCACTGCTGAAAATCGCGGAAACGGAGCGCGTTAGCGAAGTGACGATTTTCAGTGGCCGATTTGTCGGGCAAGGGATTGCCCAAAAAACTTTCGCTAAAATAGCGACTCCCCGGGTCGGTTATAAACGGCATGTCGGGTTCGGAAATCACGGCTTGTTGGCGTCCCCATGCCGGAACGCGTTAATCGCGGCCAAAGCCGGTTCCGCGCCAATTTTTCTTTAACAAGGGAATGTCATGAACTTAGGCCGGAGATCGGTTTCTCCGGCGCTTCGCAAGCCGGCTATGAGAATAGGTTCGTTAGGCGCGGTAAGCAGTTAAATGGCTTGAATGATGGTGACGATCAGTGCCGATATAGCGGCTAGCAGCGCCGGTGCGCCCCAATGGGCGGCGTTTGGATTTGCCGCGATCAAACGCTATCGGACGTTAGTCCCCAGGCGGACCGATCAAGGCGCGACGGCGACACCCCACGGCGTTTGACCAAGCGCCAAGGTACCGAGTGTGCCGCGAGTCGCCAAATCGATCATCGTCAAGTCGCCGCTTAAACCGTTGGCGACGTACAGGCGCTGTTGATCGGGCGAAAACTCCAGATGCCAGGCGCGCTGGCCGACCGGCAAATAGGCGACGACGTCCAGGGTTTTGGCATCGACGACCGCGACCTGATTGGCCCGGCCCAGTGCGACATAGCCGAACCGGCCGGCCGCGTCGATGCGGATGCCGACCGGCTTGGCGGTCCCCGGCGCGGCGTTCGGCACCTCGAAGGACAGCGTTTTCAGTACCGCTTTGGTGTCGCTGTCGATCACGGTCAATTGGCCGCTACTCTCGGAAGTGACCCACAGTTGCTTGCCGTCGTCGCTAAAGCGCGACGCCCGCGGCCGACCCTCGACCGGACTGGCGTGCGCCAGTTCCAGCGTGCCGGCGTCCAGCCATTGGGCCAGCTCGTCGAATTCGCTGGTGACCACGATCCAACGGCCGTCCGGGCTGACCGAGACGCCTTCGGCTTCCTTGCCGACGCCGATGCTTTTCAGTGTCGCGCCGCTTGCGGTATCCAGCACCGTTAATTGGTCGGCGGCGTCGTCGCTGGCGTATAGCCGGCTGCCGTCCGGCGCCAATGCGAACGTTTTGGGCTCGTGTGCGGTGCTCAAGCTGGCGACCACCGCCAGCGTGTCGGTCGAGATTTTCTTGATCGCATTTTCGCCGCCGACCGCGACGTACAGAAACTTGCGGTCCGGACTGAGCGCGATGCCGCGCGGCTTTTTGCCGACCGGTATCGTCCGTTGCAGTTTTCCCTGATCGCCGTCGATCACGGCGACCGCGTTGTCCTTTTCCAGCGTGACGAAAACCGTGTCGGCCAATGCGGCTTGGCAATCCAGACCGGCGATGACGAGGGCTAGCAAGCCGTATCCTTTCATAAGCGTCTAAGCTCCAAATTAAAGGCGGGACGTTTCGATAATACGAAACTTCCCGCCGGGACTATTTCCGAAAAGCGCCGGCCGCTGGCTGGGGTTGACCCGCCGGCGACCGGGGATCCATCAACGGGCGGCCTGGGTCTGGCCGATCGCGGCTTTCAAATCGGCCAAGGTCACCACGCGCGGGCCGTGCAATGCGGCGATACGCTCGACGTTCAGATTCAATTTCCGAATGTTCTCGTACAAATTGACCGAATAGGGGTTCGGCGAGGTCGGCGCCGGGGCGTTGGCCGCCGCCGGCGTATAGGCATCGGCTTCGATCAGGATTTTCTCGGCGGGCAGGTAGACCGCGACAAAGGCGTCGTTATGGCTGTTGCCGTCCAGCGAGTGGATCTCGATGCTGCGTTTGCCGTCGGACAACACATGCTTGCCGGAGAAGCTGTCGAACTTGGCCGGCTTTTTGGATTTTTCCAGGCGATCCGGATTCAAGCCATGCGGCTTGGCCCAAATCGATTCGTAGTAAGCCTGGTTAGGATTATGCGTGACGATGGTGGCGCCGGCATCGACGAAGGTGCGCAAGCCGCCGGAATGGTCGAAATGCGCGTGGGTGTTGATCAGGTACTTGATCGGTTTATTCGGCACCACCTCTTGCAATTTGGCGATCAAGGCCAGCGAGCGCTCTTCGTTCAACGGCGATTCCACCAACACGATGTGGTTCAGTTGTTCGATGGCCACGCTATGGTGGGTACCGCCGGTCAAATAAAACACCCCGTCGGCCAGCTTGGTGCAGGTCACGGTTTGCGCCGGCGCCTTGGCCGCTTCGGCCGGGACCGGGAGATCGACGGTCGGATTGACTTTCACGCTGCCGACGTTGAGGTCCAGTACCGGAAAGCCGCCCTGGCTGCGCTCGATATGGGCCGGGAACTGGACGCCGCCGAAGTCTTTATAGCCGCTGTAGCGGGTTTCCACCAGGGTGTCGCCCAACACCGGATTGTCGATCCAGGTTTGCACTTTCACCAACTGATGCCGGTCGTTCAACGTGCCGACGTAGCGGTATTTGCCGCCCAATTGAAACGACACTTGTTCGGTGCCGCCGACTGTTTCGGTTTTGGCGTTTTGCGCCAGCGCGGCTTTCAAAAAGCCTTGCGGCGTGGCCCAAATCTCGGCGGCGCGTTCCTCGACGGCCGCCGGCTGCGCGGTAATCGTCGGCGCGGCGGCGTTGGCGGCTGGCGGCGCTACACTCCAAGCCACGCTGCCGTTGACGTATTGATCGACTTTTTGTTCGATCGGCGCCGGCCGGTTGCGGCCCGGCTCGACCACCTGGCTGCGGGCGATTTGCACCCTGGCACTGGCGGTGTCGAAGTTGATGTTCGCGCTGTAGGTTTTGACCGCGAACGGCGGCCAGGGCAGATCCGGCGCCGGAGCCTGGCCGAACTGGAACCAGCGGCCGTTACCGGAAAACTCGATGGATTTGATAGCGCCGACGCCGGCCGATTCGCTCGCCAGTTTGACGCTGTCGTGGGACAAGCCGGCGCAGCCGGTCAGGGCGATGCCCAGGTTGGCGGCGATAAGGGTGTTGCGCATGGAGACTCCTAGTTAGATGTCGGATGAATGGCGTGCCAATGAATCCCTCAACCGGCAAAACTTATGCCATGCGCTGCAACGGCACGGCTGCCCGACCGGCAAACCGAGGTTCGCTACCGCGCCATGCCGCGATCCCGGAATAGTCCAACCCGGTGTCTTTGCTCCGTCACGCTTTGAATCCGGAGCGCCAAACCTTAGGTTTGGCGCTCCAATCGACCTCGTCGAGCATGTGTTCGGATTTTGCAGGTAACGCCGGCGGGTTGTTGGTACAGGGTCAGCGATTGTTGAGTGGCTGCTGAACCGGCAACAGCTTGCCGTTGTCCCAATCGACGGAAAATCCAGGCGCGGCCCAAATCCCTCGTCGGCATGAAATCTGCTGGCGCCTAAAGTCGTCCTCTCGCACCGGAGCCTATCAATATGTCGGGCACAGCCCAGTCAATCATCGCATTCACGTTCTTCCTCGGATTGGTCCCGGCCTTCGCTGGCGCTTCGCCGACCGCGAAAACCGATCAAGTCGAGGTCGAGTTGTTGGCTTCGGCGGAGGCGGTCCGGCCCGGCGACCGGATTTGGATTGGCGTCCACCAGAAAATCATTCCGCATTGGCATACCTATTGGAAAAATCCGGGCGATTCCGGTTTGCCGACCCGGATTCAGTACCAACTGCCGCCGGGCGCGAGCGTCGGCGAGATTGAATGGCCGACGCCGGAAAAATTCGTATTGGGCCCGGTCGTGAATTACGGCTATCAGGCGCAAGTGACCTTGCTGTCGCCGTTGACGATTGCCGCGGATGCACCGGTAGGCGCGCCGTTGCGGATAACGGCCGACGTCAAATGGTTGGTGTGCGAGGAAATCTGTATTCCTCAACAGGCCAGCCTGACGATAGATCTGCCGGTGATCGACAAAACCGCTCCGGTCGGTCCAGAACCGCCGCTGATTGCGGCGGCGCGGGCGAGTTGGCCGCAACCGGCGCCGTGGCCGGCCGAACTGATCGCCGTCGGCGACCGGGCCGAATGGCGTTTCGGCCATGCGCCGACGCTTGTAGGTCAAAAGCTGGAATTTTTTCCGGAGGCTTGGGGGCCGGTTGCTCACGGCGCGGAGCAACCGGTGGCGCTGGACGGCGACGCCGTGTCGCTGGGTCTGCATCCCGGCGATCAAGCCTTGGCCGCGGGTCAATCGCTAGAGGGCTTGCTGGTGGTCGGCGAAGGTGGCGAACGACGAGCTTACACGGTGCGGGCGGCTTGGCCGGCGGGAATTGCCGCCGTCGCGCCGCCATCGGCGCAAACCGTCGCGCTAGCGTCGGCGCCGGCCGATGCCGACTTAGCCGGCGATGTTATCAGCTTGCCGTTCGCGCTGCTGTTGGCACTGGCCGGCGGCTTGACCTTGAATTTGATGCCTTGCGTATTTCCGGTGTTGTCGTTGAAAGCCTTGGCCTTGGTCGAACAGGCCGGGCAAGCACGCCGCCTCGCCCGCTTGCACGGTTGGGCTTATCTGGTCGGCGTGGTCGCCAGCTTTCTGGCGCTGGCCGGTATTCTGACGGCCGTCAAATCCGCCGGCGCCGGCGTCGGTTGGGGCTTTCAATTTCAATCGCCGTGGTTTGTGCTGCTGGTGGCTTATTTGATGCTGGCGGTCGGCTTGAGTCTGTCCGGGGTGTTTCAGATCGGCGCCGGCATCACCGGCGTCGGTTCGGTATGGGCGGCGCGCGGCGGTTACGTCGGCAGTTTCGCCACCGGCGTGCTGGCAACCGTCGTGGCGACGCCGTGTACCGCGCCGTTCATGGGCGCGGCGGTCGGCTTTGCGTTAACCCAGCCGATGCCGGCCATGTTCGCGGTGTTTGCCAGCCTGGGAGTCGGTCTGGCCTTACCGTTTTGGTTGTTGAGCCAGTGGCCGGCCTTGCAGCGATGCTTGCCCCGGCCCGGCGCCTGGATGGAAACCTTGAAGCAGGGTTTGGCGTTTCCGATGTACGCCGCCGCTGCTTGGCTGATCTGGGTGCTGCGGCAGCTTGGCGTTAGCTGGGGCGTTGGCCGGCTGTTTGGCGATCGCCTTCGCCGCCTGGCTGTACCAAACCGGCCGGAACGGCGGCGAACTGGCGCGAGGCCTGAGCAGCGCCGGCGCTTTGTTACTGGTGATTGGCGCGCTGGCCAGCGGCCGGACCGTTCTGACGTTCCCTACGTCGGAAAGCCTTGCCGCCAACGGCGAAATCGCCCAAGCCTATAGCCCGGCGCGATTATCGGAACTGCGCGCCGCCGGTAAACCGGTGTTCGTCAATCTGACCGCCGATTGGTGCATCACCTGTTTGGTCAACGAGCGGGTGGCGCTTTCTAGCGAGCGTGTATCGAGCGCCTTCCGCGCTGCCGGCATCGCCTATTTGAAGGGCGACTGGACCCAGCGCGATCCGGCCATCACCGCGATCTTGGCCGAACACGGCCGCAGCGGCGTACCGCTGTACTTGTACTTCGCGCCCGACGCGGCACGGGCGGAAGTGCTGCCGCAAATTCTGACGCCAGAGTTGGTCGTCAAGACCGTCAACGGCGTTTTACTTTAATCGCTGTCCCGAGGAGTTTTTATGTTTTCCAAATCGTTGTTTAATTGGTTGGCCGGTGGCGCCTTATGCTGTTTAGCGGCCGCCGCCAACGCCGAACCGGTGGTCGGTCAGCCGGCGCCGACCTTTACGGCCGCCGCCGCCGAGGGCGGCAATCTCAATTTGGCCGATCTGCGCGGCAAAACCGTAATCTTGGAATGGACCAATCACGAATGCCCCTTCGTGCAAAAACATTACCAGTCCGGCAACATTCCGAAACTGCAAAAACAGGCGGCGGCTCAAGGCGTCGTTTGGCTGCAAGTGATTTCGTCCGCGCCCGGCAAGCAAGGCAATATCGATGCGGCGACCGCCAAACAACTCAACCAAACGCGCGGCGCGACGCCGGCCAACACCGTGTTCGACGCCAGCGGCGCGGTCGGCAAACTGTACGGCGCCACCAATACCCCACAATTGTTCATCATCGACCCGAAAGGTATTCTGCTTTACAAAGGCGGCATCGACAGCATCCAGTCCGCCGATCCGGCCGACATTGCGCAAGCCGAAAACTACATTTCGGCGGCGCTGGCCGATTTAGCTGCCGGTAAACCGATCAGCAAGGCGGTCACCAAACCTTACGGTTGTACCGTCAAATACGCCGGATAATGGCGGATTTTCAGCAACGCGGCCGACGGGATACTGTTCGACGCCGTTGACGATGCGCTGCCGCAAATCCGGAGCGAGTCTTGCCGCGCTGTTGCTATTGCTGTCGGCTTGCGCGCCGCAAGATTACTTTCGTACCGACATTCGCGCCGAGCCCTGCCGGATCGGCGGCAAGGCCGGCTGCGACTCGGCCAACTTGCAGTGGCATGCGGACGACGGCTACGCATTGGGCTTCGTGGAATTCGACGATACCGGCCGGTTTTACGACGCGCGCCAGGCCGAATATGTGCTGAGCTGGCTGAAAGCCGGTACGGAACCGCACTATGTGGTGATTTACGCCCACGGCTGGCACCACAATGCCAGCGAAACCGACTTCAATGTCGGCCGCTTCAAGGAAAGCCTGAAAGCGATTAAACATCGCCATCCCGGCTACCGGGTGACCGGCATATATCTGGGCTGGCGAGGCGAAACCCTGGATGCGCCGTATTTACGGATGCTGACCTTCTGGGATCGCCGCGCCGCCAGCGCCAAGCTGGGGCGGGGTCCGTTCAAGGACTTTCTGCTTCAGGTCGAACGCGCGGTTAAGTGTCATCCGGACAATCGCTTATTGACGATAGGCCATAGCCTGGGCGCATTGGCGATTTTCAACGCATTGCAAGCCGACTGGCTGGAGCGAGTCCGCCGGCAAGGCAAGGGATTCGGCGATTTACTGCTGCTAGTCAATCCGGCCATCGAAGCCAGCCGTTTCATTGCATTGCATCAGGCGGTCGGCGAGTTGAAAGCGCCGGTGGCGGCAAACCCAACGGCTTATCCGTCGTTAATGGTGATCGGCTCGGAGGCCGACAAAATGACCGGCTCGGTGTTCACCTGGAGTAGGGCGTTCCCGGCGCTGTTTGAATCCGTCCTCGATTCATTCAGTCCCCTGGAAACGCGGGAAGCCTCGGCATGGGAGCTGAGTGCAACCGCGATTGGCCACTTCCAACCCTTTCTGACACATCGCCTGGAAGCAGGGCCGGAGTCGGCCGACGCTTGCCCGGCGTTGCTGGACGATCGCGCTGAACACGCGGATCGGCCGACCTGGCTGGCTGGCGACGATCTGCCGATGCCATTGTTCGACAGTCCGGGTCTATATCTGCGTCGCTTACCCGCCGAGTCCGGCAACGGGCCGTTGTGGTTTGTGCAGACCGATAAAAACGTCTTGCCCAACCACGGCTTTTTAAACCGGAAACCGTTCTGGTGCTTTGTCGAATACAGTTTGGAAAAACGTGCCGATCAATCGGATACGGCGAAGCTCATCGCTAACGAGACGCCGCCTCGCGATTGACCCGGCCCTATTGTCTATCGGAATTTGCCGCCCAGTTGATAGCGGGCGGCGGAGCAACGCCAGGCGTTAATCGACCGCCGCCGGGTGTGGCGCGCGAGTGTTAATGGCGTTTCGTTAAGAACGCAAACTCGCGATCAAGCGCTTGGGTTTGCGTAACAAGTCAAGGGCTTCCAAGATGCCCGGTGCGACGAGATTGGCGTTCGCCAGCGTCTCCGCCGCGAGGCCTTTCTTTTGTAACAACGCGATGCCAAGCGTCGCCGCTTTCAGCATTTTTCGGTCGTTGCGGCCGTTGCCGAACGCGGCGACCGACTCGGCACCCAATCGTTCGATCAGAGCCAACTTGGTGTCGGCCTGTGCTTCGGTCGGCGCTATCGTCAATTCGACCGGCAAGCCGGCCAGTTCGGCGCGCGCCAGGCCGAAGGTGTCGGCGGTGATGACGTGGATTGTTGCGACGGCGGCCAATTCGGCCAGGGTGTCGGCGACGCCGGGCAACAGGCGGCCGTCCAGCGCCAGCGTGCCGTTATAGTCGGAAACGATGTGAGCGATACGTAAATCGGCAAAGCCGGGGATGTGGATTTCTAACACGATAGCCTCTCGATTGGGTGGTTTAACGATCAGATTTCAGCGTCGCCGCTCGCGCAAAACCACGCGCCGGTCAGGAATATCCCAGCGGCAAGTAGTTTGGACAACAACGGCGGCCAGTGACCCGGTTAAAACTACCCCCTG
>NZ_LUUK01000007.1 GCF_001644025.1 Methylomonas koyamae | reverse complement strand
GCGGCAACGGCTTTCCGGCCGAATTGCTGATGATTTTTGGGATTCTGCAAGCCTATCCGGTATTGGCCTTGGTGGCCTTGCTGGGAGCCGTGCTCGGCGCGGCCTATACCCTGGACTTCATCCGTAAGGGCTTTTTCGGGCCGCTAAAAGCGCCGGAATTGGCCGGATTGCGGGATTTACGCGGCAGGGAGTTGGCGGCGTTGATCGTCCCGGCCTTGTTGGTGCTGGCGCTCGGTTTGTCGCCGCAATGGCTGCTGTCCCGCCAGGAGGCCACGCTGACGGCATGGCTGTCGCGGGTGAATCCGCCGGCGCTAAGGCTCGCGCCCGTCACGGGTTTTCAGGCGCCGGCGGCGGACCGGTCGATTTAAGCCGATTTCGCGTTTGAACAAAAAGGCGGGTGAGGGTTGATTAAGCGAAGAGCTTGGAATATAGTTTTGATTCGATATTAAATGCCGAGGGTTTTCCGCCGTGTCGGGTGACCGACTGAACAAAACCGCCGGTCGAACATCTATCTCCCACCCGACACTGATAAGGAAGAGTTTTATGCATACACCCGCGAAGTTACTGTTGGAAAACAAGGCCTGGTCGCAGGAGGTTTCTTCGAAGAACCCGGAGTTTTTCAAGAATCTGGCCAAGGAGCAAAAACCCGAATTTTTGTGGATAGGCTGCGCCGACAGCCGGGTACCGGCCGATACCATCGTCAACGCCCAGCCCGGCGAAATCTTCGTCCATCGCAATATCGCCAACCAGGTCATCACCACCGACTTCAATTGCCTGAGCGTGTTGCAATACGCGGTGGACGTGCTGAAGGTCAAGCACATCATCGTCTGCGGCCATTACGGTTGCGGCGGTGTCAAGGCGGCCTTGCAACCGCAAAGCGCCGGATTGGTCATCGCCAACAAATGGCTGATGCACATCAAGGACGTCTACCGGCTGCACCAGGAGGAACTGGATTTCACCGCGCCGGACAAAAAACTGGATCGCTTGATCGAATTGAACATCGTCGAGCAGGTTTACCGGCTCGCCCATACCTCGATTATTCAGTCGGCCTGGAAACACGGCCATAAGCCGTCGCTGCACGGCTGGGTTTACGGTTTGCACGACGGTTTGATCAGCGAATTGATCAAGCTCGACCACAACACCCAAATCAATCCGATTTACCGTTACGCCGATTGAGTCACCACCGCCCATAACGAGAGAGACGCGCATGAAATCGCAAATGGATTACTATCTTAAAAATCTCGGCCAGGACGTACCGGCCAGTATCGTGGTGTTTCTGGTTGCCCTGCCGCTATGTCTGGGGATCGCGCTGGCGTCCGGCGCGCCGCTGTTTTCCGGCGTGATTGCCGGCGTCATCGGCGGGTTGGTCGTCGCCTGGGCCAGCGGGTCGCAACTCAGCGTCTCCGGCCCGGCCGCCGGCCTGACCGTGATCGTGTTCAACGCGATCGAAGCGCTGGGGAGCTTCAACGGCTTCTTGTTCAGCCTGGTGCTGGCGGGAGGCTTGCAGATGCTGCTGGGTTTTCTGCAAGCGGGTTTGATCGGCGCGTTTTTCCCGGCGGCCGTGATTAAAGGCATGCTGGCGGCGATCGGCCTGATCCTGATTATCAAGCAAACGCCGCACGCCACCGGCTACGACGCCAGTTTCGACGGCGACGAGAGTTACATGCAGGAAACCGCCGAATCCAGTTTCTTCGAACTGTTGGAAGCCTTGGAAGGCATTTCGTTGGGTGCCACGCTGGTCAGCGGGGTGGCCTTGATCATCCTGGTGATTTGGGATGCGCCGGCAATCAGGCGGATAAACTGGCTGCGCTTGGTGCCTGGGCCGTTGTTGGCCGTGGTCTGGGGCGTGTTGTTCAATCTGTGGGCGGTCGAGAATGCGCCGGCTTGGGCGATCAGCGAGCGCCACTTGGTCGCGTTGCCGGATCTCGGCAGTTTGGCCAATTTCGTCGGCCAATTGCGTTTTCCGGATTGGAGTTCCGTCAGCAACCCCAAGGTTTACAGCGTGGCGGTCACATTGGCGATCATCGCCAGCCTGGAAACCTTGCTGAGCCTCGAGGCGGTCGACAAGCTGGACCCGCATAAACGCGTTGCGCCGACCAACCGGGAGTTGAAGGCACAAGGCTTAGGCAACTTGCTGAGCGGGCTGGTCGGCGGCTTGCCGCTTACCGCGGTCATCGTGCGCAGTTCCGCCAACATCAACGCCGGCGGCCAAACCCGGATATCCTGCTTTTTGCACGGCGTGTTGTTGTTGGTCAGCGTGTTGTTTTTCGCCGAGTATTTGAACAAAATTCCGCTGGCTTGCTTGGCGGCGATCTTACTGCAAACCGGCTTTAAGTTGGCGAAGCCGCATTTGTTCATCGAATTCTATCGGAAGGGCTGGAATCAGTTTTTACCCTTCGTCATCACTGTCGCGGCGATCTTGTTGACCGATTTGCTGCAAGGCATCGCGATCGGCATGGCGGCCGGTATATTCTTCGTGTTGCGCGCCAATTTCCACGAAGCGATTACGTTGACACAACACGGCCAGAACTATTTGTTGCGGATGCACAAGGACGTCTCGTTTTTGAATAAAGCGCTGTTGCGTCGGCACTTAAGCAGCATACCGGACGACAGCGATTTACTGATCGACGGTACCAAGGCCTTGTTCATCGATCAAGATATTCAAGAGGCGATTGCCGATTTCCTACAGGCCGCGCCGGATCGCAACGTCATGGTAGAGTTGCAGGGGTTTAACGTGGACAATGTCGCACCCGGCTCAGGGCATTGAAGGGGCGGGCGGCACGCCGATGTCTTCGTACCAGATCGTCGGCGACCGTTCGATAAACCGACGCATCAGCGCAATGCATTCAGGGTCGTTTAGTTCGACGAGTTTGACGCCGGCCTCGCGCAGCCAATCCGGGTGGCCGGCGAAGTTGGCCGATTCGCCGATCACGACGGTGCCGATGTTGAATTGGCGGATTAGGCCCGAACAATACCAACACGGCGCCAGGGTCGTAACCAGGATTTTGTCGCGGTAATCGGTCTGGCGGCCGGCCTTGCGAAAGGCGTCGGTTTCGCCGTGTAGCGACGGATCGCCGTCCTGCACTCGCCGATTGCGGCCGCTGCCGAGTAGGCGGCCGTCGGCGGCAAACAACGCGGCGCCGACCGGCACGCCGCCTTCCTCGAATCCGATTCTGGCTTCATTCATAGCAACGGCCAGTAACTTTGCGTAATTCATCGGCGGCTCCACGGCGAGTTGAAGTGACGGAGTCGGCAAGTCTAGTCGAAGAAGACCCGTTGCGCTCGCGGCTCAGTTGCGGGCAAACGCCACTTTGTGACCCGCGACCAGCGAGCTGGCTTGTAGGCCGGCCGACAGCGCCGGAATCGACACCGGCCGCTCGGAGGTTGCGATAAACACCAAATGCCATTCGGCGTGCTCGCCGTCGTGAACGATGGCAGTGGCACCGTCGGCGATTCGGTAACCCAGACCGGCGGCAAGCTCCCGAACCTGTTGCTCGCTGGGAATCTGGCCGGGACGGAATGTCAGTTGCACCGACGCGGAATGCCGGGAGGGCAGGATATTTTCGATATGCCCGCCCCAGATCATCGTCACCGAGGCGATCAGCGTCAGAACGATGGCGGCAAAATAAAAGCCGGACCCGCACAGGATGCCGATGGCCGACGAGGCCCAAATCGATGCCGCCGTGGTCAGGCCGCTGATGTTCAAGCCTTCCTTCATAATCACGCCGGCGCCCAGAAAGCCGATGCCGGTGACGATGCCTTGTATCACCCGAGTCGGATCGGCGGCCGGCGTCAGCGGTTGCAAGCCGCCGAACCAGTAATGCGGATAGCCGACGATGATGGTCAAGGCCGCCGATGCCATGCACACCAGGCCGTAGGTACGCATGCCGGCGGCGCGGCCGTGGAACGAACGCTCGTACCCGACCACCATGCCCAGCAACAGCGCGCCGACGATGTTCATCAGAATCACGACGTTGACTTCGATTTGCGGCGTGGACCAATACGAAAGCAGGATGTCGGGCGAGATCGGGTTCATTGGATTTCCGGAGTAGCGGAAGGCTGAGCGTTAAAAATTAACCGTTGACTGAGCGGAGTCGAAGCCGAGATAGCCGCGGCTTCGCCACACTCACACCAGATAGGCCAAAACCAAGCCGGTAAATACCGCCAGCCCAAACCAATTATTGTTCAAAAACGCCTTGAAGCAGTCCGGCTTGTGAAAATAAAAAATCAACTTTTGCTGATAGATCGCTAGACCGGCAGCCACCGCGAGGCCGCCGTAATATGGCCAGGCCAGATGTTGCTCGCCGCCGATCCAGACTAACAGACTCAGGATGACGATTTGTAGCGCGGCGGTGATTTCCCGGACCCGCTTGCCGAACAGAATCGCGGTGGATTTAACGCCGATTTTCAAATCGTCGTCGATATCGACCATCGCGTACATCGTGTCGTAGACCAAGGCCCACAGCAGCACCGCCAAATACAACACCCAGCCGTGCAGTGGGATGTCGTTGGTTTGCGCCGCGAACGCCATCGGTACCGCGAAGCCGAACGCCGCGCCCAGATAAGCCTGCGGCAAATGCGTGTAGCGTTTCATGAACGGATAGCTGGCCGTCAAAAACGCGCCGATGAAGGACAAGCCGATGGTGTACCAGTTCATCAGCAACACCAAGCCGAAAGCGGTCAGGCACAATACCGCGAACACGATCAGCGCTTCCTTAGGGCTAACCTTACCGGCCGCAATCGGCCGCAGCTTGGTCCGGTCGACATGCGGATCGAAATCCTTGTCGGCGTAATCGTTGATCACGCAGCCGGCGGCACGCATCAGCACCACGCCCAGCGTAAACACGACCAGCACCAATAAATCCGGCTTGCCGTCGCCGGCTATCCACAAGGCCCACAGCGTCGGCCACAGCAAAATGAAAATGCCGATGGGTTTATCGAAACGGGCCAGGAGCCAGTATTGGTGGAGGCGGTCGGTTAAGTTCATTCTGATATTTAAGTCTGCTAGGGTTTAAAACTGCAGTTAGGTACCTGAGTTTATACCGATTTGGTATACCTATTTCTCATGCCCAAGTACAAATAAAGTTCCCACTAAGTCTCGAGTGATTAAGAAAACAATCCACTGAAATCATCTGACCAAAGCGGACTTGCCCGATTCGGAAAAAAGTAAACACTGCCTCCCGAATCAATAAAACCATTCTGCTCGCGGAAAAGATTACTTCTGCTAACAAAACTGACACCAATTACAGCGTTTCGATTTGGGCTGGAAAGAAAATCGCTGACACCTAATCGCAAGGCCGTTGGTGGCTGTGATGAGTCTTTATCCTGCGATGCAATTGAGATGAGTTGCTCGGTGTCTACCCCAAATAACTCAACCCAAAACAGACTACTACGACTGCCAGATAATTGCTTTTTCGCTGAATCACCCAACGTGTCAAAAATAGCCTTTGTGAGTGTGTCGTCTTTGGCGCTTTGGACTGTAAATGCTAACGCACCACCAGCCTTTGTCCCAATGACCATTGTTTCTCGGTTACGAGTATCGGATATTTCATCAATTACTGTACGAGCCTCTTTAGGGTTTGATGTGCTCGGAAAAGAACCTAGCTGTCGAATATCAAAATCGGTTATTTTGAGGCTCGAACCATCTGACAGAGTTGTGTTTTGTCTGCAACTAATTTGTTTGCTAACTTGCTTTGCCAATTCTGTACGAGAGTTGTATGCCTTGGGAAATCTGTCAGGTACGGTTAGAACAACTGAAAGACCAGTTTGAAGTTCTTTCCTTGTTGTTTGAAGATGAGGGCACAACAACCCATAGAAATCTAATACTTCTTGCCTATGAATTTTCCGCCCTTTGTTAGTCGAAATCGATTTGCACTCCACCTCTAGGCCATTTGGCCCAAGTTCCTCAATGAAAAGATCAAATGAGCCAATCCCTGTTAACTCTGGCCAACTAATCTTCAATCCACGTTGGGCAAAGTGTGTCGCCGCACTAAGTTCCAATAGTAATGCTCGCATATCGTCCGGATTTTTCAATGCACCGTGAATTCGCCGTTTAAGCTGTTCACCAAATTGCTTGGGTGACACATCCATGATGGCTAGTACTTGAGAAGCAAAGCTTGCAGCAGGGTAGATGGCTTGGTTATTAAGTTCCCAAGATGGAACAGTGCCGAATTTTGCAGTTAGCTCACGTAAGCGTTCAAGTTGGAAGGCGATCGAATTTTCGCTTTGAATGTAATCAACAAGAAATATATTTCCCTTTATATTTTGCTTTAGTAATGCAATTCGATTTTTCCAATGGTTATCCCCTATTACCTCAGCGAATCGTTTATAAATTTCTGGGATTTCCAAAATTTGTATTTCAGTTGCAATCATCATCCAAACTCAGACGAATTGTGTCGTTTTTAGATTTTGACAAGTATTCGTTAGCGGCTTGTGTGACCAACGCAATTTCTTCATCCGCATCGACGCTACGTAGCAGTTGGCCATTTTCTAAAGCTTTTAATATCGACATTTCTTCAGCATCAAACATGGCCTAGCTACCCGTTTTATCCTTAATCGTCTGAATAATCCCCGTCGTAGAATGCCCTTCGATAAACGACAAAATCTTCACTTCGCCGCCGTTGGCCAATACGCTTTCGTGGCCGGCGATGCTGGTGATGTCGGTGTAGTCGCCGCCCTTGACCAGGATGTCCGGCAATAATTGGTCAATGACTTCTTTAGGCGTGTCTTCCTCGAACGGCACCACCCAATCCACGCAGTCCAGCGCGGCCAGCATTTCCATCCGGTGTTCCAGGCCGTTGACCGGACGCTCGGGACCTTTCAGGCGTTGCACCGAGGCGTCGCTGTTGACCAATACCACCAAACGGTCGCCGAGGGTTTTGGCTTGTTGCAGGTAGCGGACGTGGCCGGGATGGAGGATGTCGAAGCAGCCGTTGGTGGCGACGATTTTTTCGCCGTTTTGCCGCGCTGCCGACCGTTCCTCCAACAGCTCCGGTAAGCTCAAAACGCCTTTGCGATGGGCGCGCGGGCCATGCAGTGCGTCGGCGAGCTCCACGGTGTTGACGGTGGCGGTTCCTAGTTTGCCGACCACGATACCGGCCCCGATATTGGCCAGTTGCGTGGCCTCGGCCAACGGTTTTTTGGCGGCCAGGCTGGCGGCCAATACCGAGATGACGGTATCGCCGGCGCCGGTGACATCGAACACCTCGCGGGCGTGGGTGGGCAGGTGCAGCGGCGCTTCGTTCTTGCCGAGCAAGCTCATGCCGTGCTCGCCGCGGGTAACCAGCAGGGCATCCAGGCCTAGGTCGGTAATCAGATTGAGGCCGCGCTCGACGATTTGGGCTTCGTCGGCGCAGCGGCCGACCACGGCTTCGAATTCGCCGAGGTTGGGGGTAATCAACGTCGCATCCCGGTAGATCGAGAAGTCGTTGCCCTTCGGATCGACCAAGACCGGTTTTTTCAGTTGTCTGGCTAACGCGATGAATTGTTGAACCCGGTTTAGCGTACCCTTGCCGTAGTCGGACAGCACCGCGACCTGCGATTGCATCAATTCGGCGTGATAAAGATGGAGTAATGGGTCGCTGTCGACGGCATGAAAGCCGTCTTCGAAGTCCAGCCTGATCAATTGCTGATGACGGCTCATCACCCGCAGTTTGGTAATGGTCGGAGAGCCGGGCACGGTTTGAAACAGGCACAGCACGTTGGCGGCTTGCAGCAATTGCTTTAAGGCGCCGGCGGCTTCGTCCTCGCCGGTAAATCCCAGCAACGAGACTTTGGCACCCAGCGCGGCGACGTTTAACGCGACGTTGCCGGCGCCGCCGGCCCGCTGTTCGTCGAGATTAACGTGGACCACTGGCACCGGGGCTTCCGGAGAGATACGCGAAGTGGCTCCATGCCAGTAACGGTCCAGCATCAGGTCGCCGGTCACCAGGACGCGGGCGGCGGAATAATTGGGTAATTGCATGGTGATCCGTGGCTTAACGGGAAAACGAAGGGTGCTATTATAGCCGCAACCCGATCTCGGAAAGGTGCCAAGCATGAGCGTCAAGATTTACCATAACCCGCGTTGCGGCAAGTCCCGCGATACCTTGAAATTGTTGGAATCCAAAGGGATTGCGCCAGCTGTCGTCGAATATTTGAAGACGCCGCCGACGGTCGCCGAATTGCGAGATATTCTCGGCAAACTAGGCATCAAGCCGCGCGATTTGATGCGGACCAAGGAGCCGGAATATAAAGATAACGGTCTGGGCGACCCGTCGTTAAGCGACGAAGCCTTAATCGAGGCGATGGTCCGCATTCCGAAATTGATCGAGCGGCCTATCGTTTTGAAAGACGGTAAGGCTGCCATCGGTCGGCCGCCGGAAGCCGTATTGGCAATTTTGTAGCGGCGGCGCGATGGCGAATATCCTGGTTTTGTATTACAGCCGCGACGGCGGTACCGCGGCGATGGCCCGGCAGATTGCCCGCGGCATCGAGTCGGTGGCCGGCGCGGAAGCTGTGTTGCGGACAGTGCCGGAAGTTTCGGCGGTGTGCGAGAAAGTGGCCGACAGTATTCCCGATAGCGGCGCACCCTACGCGACCCAGCAAGACTTGGAGAGCTGCGATGGCTTGGCGCTGGGCAGTCCGACCCATTTCGGCAATATGGCGGCGGCGCTCAAGTATTTTTGGGACGGTACCACGGCGCTTTGGTTTACCGGTGCGTTGTCGGGGAAACCGGCCGGGGTGTTTACATCGGCAGGCAGCATGCACGGCGGTCAGGAAAGTACATTACTGTCGATGATGTTGCCGTTGATGCACCACGGCATGCTGGTCATGAGCATGCCTTGCAACGAAATCGCCCTGCGCGAAACCGTCAGCGGCGGCACGCCTTACGGGCCGAGCCGCTGCGCCGAGAGCGACAACGGTTTGACCGAGCACGAAAAGCGTTTGTGCTGGGTGTTGGGCGAGCGCTTGGCAAAGACGGCGGTGGCGGTTAAAAGCCTAAACGCTTAATTCTACTTTGTCAGATTCCGTCATACCCGCCGGGAAGCGCAGGTATCCAGTGCCATGGATGGCGAGCTTCGAATCATCCATGGCGGCTAGATTCGCTCCGCGCTCTAACGGGTCCGGTAATCCATACCGGAACGATAGCCTCCGGTAAGTGGGAGCCTGAAATCTTACAAAGTTGAATTAAAGGTTGCCGCTCGCGGATTACCGGTCGTCAGGTATACTGCCCGGCAATTTTGCGTTAACCGACTATGAAAGCCTATCTGGAACTGCTCGCCGATATCATGGATAACGGCCTCGACAAAAGTGACCGCACCGGCACCGGCACCCGCTCGGTATTCGGTCGGCAGATCCGTTACGATCTCAGCGATGGATTTCCGTTGCTGACCACCAAGAAACTGCATTTCAAATCGATCGCTTACGAATTGCTGTGGTTTTTGCGCGGGGATACCAATATCCACTACTTGCGCGAGCACGGCGTAACGATTTGGGACGAATGGGCGACCGCCGAGGGCGAGCTTGGGCCGGTTTACGGCGCCCAATGGCGGCGCTGGCCCGGACCGGATGGTCGCGAATTCGATCAAATCCAGGTGTTGGTCGATGGTTTGCGGCAAAAACCGGATTCGCGCCGGCACATTGTCAGCGGCTGGAATGTGGCGTGCTTGCCGGACGAGTCGGTCGGTCCGCGCGAGAATGCCGCCGCCGGCCGAATGGCCTTGCCGCCCTGCCATGTGCTGTATCAGTTTTATGTCGCTAACGGCCGATTGTCATGCATGATGACGCAACGTAGCGCCGATTGCTTTTTGGGCGTGCCGTACAATCAGGCCAGCGTGGCGTTATTGACCGGGATGCTGGCCCAGCAGTGCGATTTGCAGCTTGGCGAATTGATTATGTCCTTCGGCGACGTGCATATTTATCGCAATCATTTCGAACAGGTCGCGTTGCAACTTAGCCGCGAGCCGCTGCCGCCACCCCTGCTCAAGTTTAAACGCCGGCCAGCGTCAATTTTCGATTACGCGTTCGAGGACTTCGAGCTGGTCGATTACCGGGCGCACTCGCATATCGCGGGAACCGTTTCGGTTTAGTCGAGTAGCCCCGGCCGCATTAGGCCGGGGCCGTTTGGCGAGGTTTTAAACGGCGGACATTTCCGCTCTGGTTTTGCTGGGTTGACGCTTATTTGTTGCCGGCCTTGATGTGTTCGACCGCTTCCTCGGCGGCTTTGGTTGCCATATCGGTGTGGCCTAGTTTGCCGTGTTCGATGGCGCTTTCCAGCGACTTGACGCCGGCGCTTAAGTGGGTTTTGGCCTCACCCTTGGCGACTTCTTCGCCTTTTTTGGCGTGAGGTAGCGCGGCTTCGGCATGTTCGACCAAGACGGACGCGTGGCCGGCCTTACCGTGGACCACTGCTTGGTTGGCGTGTTCTAAAGCTGTCGCGGCATGCTCTTCGGCGAAGGCGCCGGTCGCGGCGAACAATAGGGTGCTGATGGCTAACGTGATTATTTTATTCATAAATCCCCCGAAAGTAGTTCCAATGCATCCGAACTGGATGCCTAGCAGTGACTCTCTAGGTTACCGAATGGTTCATATTTAAACCGATCTTCAACTGTCATGAATACTTCCAAGCGTCTGGCGATCTTTCAGCGATTGGCCGAAGCCATCCCCGAGCCCACTACCGAGTTAAACTACACGACGCCGTTCGAATTGTTGGTGGCGGTGGTGCTATCGGCTCAGGCCACCGACAAAGGCGTCAACAAGGCTACCGCGAAATTATTTCCGGTCGCGAATACGCCGCAAGCGATTCTGGCGTTAGGCGAAGTGGGGCTGAAGGAACACATCAAGACCATAGGCTTATTCAACAGCAAGGCGGCAAATGTCATAAAACTTTGTCAGACTTTGATCGAAAAGCACGGCGGCGAGGTGCCTCGCGACCGGGCGGCGCTGGAAGCCTTGGCCGGCGTTGGCCGCAAAACCGCGAACGTGATTTTGAACACTGCCTTCGGTGAACCGACGATCGCGGTGGATACCCATATCTTCCGGGTTGCTAATCGGACCGGCTTGGCGGCGGGCAGAAATGTATTGACGGTGGAGAAGCAATTGGACAAGACCGTACCCAAGCTTTTCAAGAAAGATGCCCACCATTTACTGATCTTGCATGGCCGTTATATTTGCGTGGCCAGAAAACCGCGTTGCGAGGCTTGTTGCATCGCCGACCTGTGCGAATTTAAAGACAAGAATTTAACCTGAGTATGCAATAATCAGAATGAACGAATACGGTTGTACATCGGTCGTAGCAACGGTTTCGGGTTGCCGACCAAAATTATTATAAAAATTCAACGAGAGGATAACAGCATGAAAAAATTTAACAAATCTCCGCTGGTCGCAGCGATGGGTACCGCCGTTTTGTCCAGTTTGGCCGTCAATGTCCAAGCCGATGCCAATCCCTTTTCGCTGACGGAAATGGACGGCGGTTACATGCAGTTGGCCGAAACTCATCCTAGCCATTCCAACGGCAGAATCAGCGAAGGTGCTTGCGGTTCGAATGCGATGGATAGCAACGGTCAAAAAGTCGTAAAAGGCGCCAAAAAAGCCGAATCTAAAAAAACCGAGGGCTCCTGCGGCGAGGGTATGTGTGGTGGAATGATGCAGGGCGGCAAAATGAAACCCGGCATGGAACATTCCTGCGGAGCGATGATGAAAGGCAAGGATGGCGCGTGCGGCATGATGATGGGCGGCATGAATCATGACAATGATAAGGATAAAAAGTCGTCCGAAGGCAGTTGCGGAGCGATGATGCAAGGTGGTAAAGGTGGAGACGGTTCCTGTGGAGCGATGATGAAGGGTGGCGAAGGTAGTTGCGGCGGCAAAGTGGACGCCGATAAAGCGGCCGGCCATTAATTCTTGGTATGACCGTATAGACCCTCATTATGGATTTTCAGGATTTACAGCAGCTCGTTATCGACTACGGTTATCTCGCGCTATTCATCGGTACGTATTTGGAAGGGGAAACCATTCTCGTGATAGCCGGCTTTCTGGCCCACGGTGGTTATTTGGAGTTGCAATGGGTGATGCTGACGGCTTTTCTCGGCACGTTTGCCGGGGACCAGACTTTTTTCTATCTGGGGCGCTGGAAAGGTATCGCCTTTCTGGAGAAGCGGCCGCTCTGGCACAGCAAGACCGACAAAGTGTTTGAGTTGCTGCACAAGCATCAGATACCGGTCATATTGGGTTTCCGGTTTTTATACGGCGTGCGTAACGTCACGCCGTTTGTGATCGGGGCCAGCAAGATCCATCCGTTGAAGTTCTTCGCGCTGAATTTTCTTGGCGCGGCGATTTGGGCGATAGCGGTTGGATATTTAGGTTACACCTTTGGTCAGTTTGCCGAATCCATCATGGGCCAAGTCAAAAAATACGAAATGTATATTCTGGGCGTGCTCGTGGCGATTGGATTGGTGTTGTTTTGGCGATCCACGCACAAGCCGGAAGAATAAGGTATGGACAGCGTTCGCAATCTCGTGCATGGCGCCGGCCTGGGATTGCGGCGCGGCTTTATTGGTGAAATCCTGAATGCACCGCCGACCAATGTCGGTTTTTATGAGGTCGCGCCGGAAAACTGGATGCCGATCGGCGGCAAATATGGCAAGCAATTTCGAGCGCTGACCGAGCGCTACCCTTTTGTTTGTCACGGTTTATCGCTGTCGATCGGTAGCAGCGATCCCTTGGACGAGCAATTTGTTCGCGATTTGAAAGGGTTTTTGCGTCTGCACGGCATCAAATTTTACAGCGAGCATCTGAGTTATTGTAGCGATGGCGGGCACTTATACGATTTGATGCCGATACCGTTCACCGAAGCTGCGGTCAGGCATGTCGCGGGGCGGATTCGCCGGGTTCAGGATATTCTGGAGCAGCGCATCGCCATCGAAAATATTTCCTACTACGCCGCGCCGGGCCAGGAAATGGCCGAGATCGACTTCTTTAACGCCGTGGTCGCCGAGGCCGATTGCGACGTGTTGATCGACATCAACAATATCTACGTCAACAGCGTTAACCACGGCTACGATCCCGAGGCATTCTTGCGGGCGATGCCGGCGGAACGGATTGCGTATGCTCACATCGCCGGGCACTACGTCGAAGCCGAGGATTTTCTAGTCGATACGCACGGCGCCCCCGTGGTAGACCCGGTTTGGGGATTGCTGAATAAGGCCTATGACTGGTTCGGCGTATTTCCGACCCTGCTAGAACGCGATTTCAATCTGCCGCCGTTGACCGAATTGTTGGGGGAAGTTGATACGATCAGCCAAATCCAACAGCATTGGTTGATGGATAGCCGTAAGCAGGTTGCCTGATGGTGGTCGACTTTTCGACCACACAACGCGAGTTTGCCGGCTATATTCGCGCGCCACTAGCCAACCGGCCGCCGGCTGACGTCGATTCGGGCAGGATGGCGATGTACCGCGAATTGTTCTTCAACAATATTGACAGCTTCTTAGCAAGCAACTTCCCGGTTTTGAAAACCGTGCTGACCGACCAGCAATGGCGGGAGATGGCCGAGGATTTTTATGCCCGTCACCCGTGCCGAACGCCATACTTTTCGCAAATCGCCGAAGAGTTTCTCGATTATCTGCAAAACCAACGGGATAACCCGGCGGATTACCCTTTCCTACTGGAGTTAGCTCATTACGAATGGGTGGAAATGGCGTTGTCGATCGCCCAAGAGCAAGCCACGATTGGGGATGCCGACTTTATAACCGATTCGCTGAATCGCGTCGTCCGGCTGTCGCCGCTGGCTTGGCCCTTGCTTTACCAATTTCCAGTACAAGCTATTTCTCCGGCGTTTCTACCGGAAATGCCGGGCGATCAGCCGACATGTTTGATTGTTTACCGCGATATCGATGACGACGTGCATTTTCTGAAAACCACGCCGTTAACAATTCGAGCCTTGCAAATCTTGGACGAATGCGGCGCAATGCCGGGGCGAGCCTGCCTGGATAAACTCGGTGAAGAGTTCCCGCAGCTCGATCGCACCTCGGTTTTGGAGTTTGGCGCGAGGATGTTGACCGAACTCGCCGAGAAAGGCATCGTTATTCCAGGCGCCGGCTGAAGCGGTGAACCCAAACCAAGCCGTCCTCGTTCCATTGCATGCCGGCATGCATGCTTAAAATCACTGTCTTGTAGCTTGCTAAATCCGGATAGCCTTCGGCGTCAGCGTCGGCATCGGTCATGTCTCCGAGGCGTTGGCGATCCACGCCGATAATCTCGAACTCGATCCCTTCCAAAAAAAATCTCTCTCCGGGATAGGCATATAGGCCGTCTCGGCGTTGCTGGGTTTTATGTCCGGCCAGTGCGGAGGCAATCAATTTTGGGTGACGGATCAGTTTATCGATCGAACAGGTTTTTTCTGGCAAAGCATTCATAACGTAAGGTTTGTTGGATTAAGGTGTAAGGATTCTAGTTAATCTGGTTATTGTTTCACAGCTATAAAAAATAGCGGGGTCTTGTCGCGCAATATTTCAAATATCCCCATTTCGCCACAAAATTACTGTTGGCAATGCGATAGCCATGACAAATTATTCTTTCCGTCATGGTTGTCAAGGTAATTGCTGTCTATACTTTTTTCAGGGTTGTCGCCGCAACCGTAGGTGAGATGCGGTATCAACGGGTCCGTCGAAATAGTGGAGGTCCGGCAAGTGCCTATCTATCTGATTGCAGTCTTAGTGGCGGTGGTACTTATTGGTGGTGTAATGATTGGCGTTAGGATTGGCTATCGGCGTTTATTGCGGGAACAGCGCAACCTGCCCCCCCCCGCTCCGGTATTGCCATTGACCGAGGTTGAGAAGTACGCCAACGGGATCGAACGTTTTGCTACCGAAGTTACGCCGATTTGGTCGGCGCATATCGAATCTTCCCGCCAACAAATGGAGCAGGCCGTTTCAGAGTTGACGATGCGCTTCGGCGGCATCATTCGGAACCTGGATGTCGCACTCAGCGCGTCATCGGCGACCTTGCAGAGTGGCGACCAAGATATATTCGGTTCCAGTAACGCGCGTTTGCAGCAAGTCGTTCAAGCGCTTGATGCCGCGCTACAAGAAAATGTCGTGGTATTGGAAAGAATTCGCTCCCTCAGCGGTTTCGTCGGTGAATTGAAGAATATGGCCAAGGAAGTGGCCAGAATTGCGGAACAGACCAACTTAATTGCATTGAACGCGGCAATAGAAGCCGCGCGAGCCGGAGAAGCGGGGCGTGGGTTTGCGGTGGTGGCTGACGAAGTCCGCAAGTTGTCCAATCAGTCCGGCGAGACCGGTAAATTAATCGGCGCCAAGGTCGATCAGGTCAGTACCGCGATTCACGGGACCTTGAGCGCGGTCGAAAAAAGTACCGAAAAAGAAGCGGCTGTTGTCGCGGCCTCCAGCGAAAACATCAGGACCGTATTAGCTGGTTTGCAGCAAGCGTTTGAAAATTTGCAGAATAACGCGGTCAATCTGAATCAGTCCGCGCAGATGATCAAGCAGGAAATCAATGGCTCGATTGTGCAGTTTCAGTTTCAAGACAGAATTGGCCAGGTGTTAGTCCATGTGCGCGATAGCATCAACGATTTTCCGCGTCAGGTTCAATTGAGTCATGCCGGCGGCACCTTGTCGTTGAAGCCGCTGGTGGCCGACGAAATCTTGCATGCGCTGACGAGCAGCTACACTATGGAGTCGGAGCACGTGCATCACGGCGCCGGCTCCCCGGTTAACGAACACCACGCTTCCGAAATCACTTTCTTCTAAGGTAACGACATATGGCAAAAACTATTTTAATCGTTGATGACTCGGCTTCCGTTCGACAAGTAGTCGCAATCGCTTTGAAAGGCGCTGGATATGACGTCATTGAGGCCGTGGACGGCAAGGATGGCTTGAGCAAGTTGAACGGCCAAAAGATTCACTTGATCATTTCCGACGTCAACATGCCGAATATGGACGGCATTACGTTCGTAAAGGAACTCAAGCAATTAGCGGCTTACAAGTTTACACCGGTGATCATGCTGACCACCGAGTCGCAAGAATCCAAGAAGCAGGAAGGCCAGGCCGCCGGTGCGAAAGCTTGGGTTGTTAAACCGTTTCAACCGGCGCAAATGTTGGCGGCTGTTTCCAAATTGATATTGCCCTGATCCGAATGCTGGCTTTGAGCTCGGCGACCGATCGGTTAGAACGGAGGTAACTCGCAATGCAAACGCTCACTATAGACGATGAATTGACCATCTTTACGGCCGCCGAGCAAAAGCGGAATTTGCTCAATTTTCTAAGTACCGGCGATGACTTGGAAATTAACCTTTCGCAAGTCGCGGAAATGGATACGGCGGGCCTGCAATTATTGATCTTGTCCAAGCGGGAGGCTGGTCTGGCCGGGAAACAGTTAAGGTTCGTCATGCACAGCAAAGCGGTGCTGGATATTTTGGAATTGGCGAATCTGACGACCGCATTCGGCGACCAGGTCGTCCTGGCACAAAACTAAGAGGTGGGACAGATGAGTATCGACGACGAAATGAAGCAAGCCTTGGTGACGTTCACCATCGAAAGTTTGGAATTGTTGCAGGACATGGAAGATTGCCTGCTGACGATCGAGAACGGTGAAGATCAGTCCGAACGCATCAACGCGATATTTCGGGCCGCGCACACGATAAAAGGCTCGTCCGGCTTGTTTGGTTTGGACCACATTGTACGTTTCACTCACGTGGTCGAGAGTGTGTTGGATGCCTTGCGGGACGGCGTTTTGGAGGTTACACCGGAGTTGGTCGCCATCTTGTTGCCGTGTTGCGATCAGATTGCGCTGTTGATTCGAGCAGTTGCCGATGGCAATACCGACGAAGACCCCGATTTGACGGTAGCTGGCGACGAATTACTGGCCAAACTGCGCCCGTTTCTGGAGCAGCCGGATTTCGCCAAAGAGGTGGTCGCCGCCGGCCCTGATCGTGTGGAGACCATCGGAGGCGGAGGCGTTATGGAAAGCGGCAACTGGCATATTTCCTTGCGCTTCGGTTCGGATAGCCTGCGGAACGGCATGGATCCGTTGTCTTTCATTCGCTATTTGTCCACCTTGGGAACCCTGGTCAATCTAACCACGATCAGCGAAGCGATTCCTCCGGCGGAGCAGATGGACCCCGAGACCAATTATTTGGGGTTCGAAATCGACATTAAGAGCGAAGCCGGCAAGGAGGCGTTGGAGAATGTATTCGAGTTCGTGCGCGAGGATAGCTTGATTCACATTTTGCCACTGGAAAGCGCGATAGGTGAATACATCGAGTTGATCCGCGCATTGCCGGAAGACGATACCTATTTGGGCGAACTTCTGGTCAAAAGTGGCGTATTAACGCGCCGGGAGCTTGAGGAAGGTTTAAGTCAACAGCAGGCTACTACGGAACCGACCAAATCCGCTCAGCCTATCGGTGAAATTTTAGTCGAGCAACAATCCGTCCAGCAGCCCTTGGTGAATGCCGCGCTGGAAAAACAAAAGCAGATTAAAGACAACAAGGCCAGAGAAAACCAGAGTATTCGTGTCGATGCGGAGCGCTTGGACAAGCTGATCGATTTAATCGGTGAGTTGGTGATATCCAGCGCGGGTGTGAACCTGCGCGCGTCTCAGACCGCACAGACCGCATTGCTGGAAGCGACCGGGGAAATGATGCGTTTGGTCGAAGAAGTCAGGGACAGTGCCTTGCAACTGCGAATGGTGCCGATAGGCACCACTTTCAGTCGTTTTCAGCGCGTGGTTCGCGATGTCAGCAAGGAGCTGGGAAAGGACATTGCGCTGGCGATTTCCGGTGGCGAGACCGAAGTGGACAAATCGGTGGTCGAAAAAATCGGCGATCCGTTAATGCATTTGGTCCGCAATGCGATGGATCACGGTATCGAATCAGCCGAAGTCCGTCGGGAGAATGGCAAGTCGGCCCAAGGCACCCTGCGGCTCAATGCCTATCACGAGTCGGGCGTGATTGTCATAGAAGTGCAGGACGACGGTGGTGGTTTGAATCGGGAGCGGATTCTGGCCAAGGCCATCGAAAAAGGTTTAATTCAGCCGGATGCCAAACTGACTGATCAGGAGGTTTATGCATTGATTTTCGAACCGGGATTTTCCACGGCTCAGCAAATCTCCAATCTATCCGGACGTGGAGTCGGAATGGATGTGGTCAAGCGGAATGTTACCGATTTACGCGGATCGATAGAGGTTGATAGCGCGCAGAACGTCGGCACCACCGTGCGCATCCGTTTGCCGCTGACGTTGGCGATTATCGACGGGTTCTTGGTTGGCGTCGGCAAGGCATCCTTTGTGATTCCGCTTGACCGGGTCGTAGAGTGCGTCGAACTCAGCCATGACGATGACGAGCACGACTATATGGATTTGCGAGGTGAAGTCCTGCCTTTCATCCGTTTGAAGAAATTATTTGGCGTTCCTGGCGAATCGGCGCGGCGTGCCAACGTGGTGGTGGTCGAGGTGGCCGGTGCGAAGACTGGGCTGGTTGTCGATCGATTATTGGGCGAATTTCAAACAGTTATTAAACCACTGGGTAAATTGTTCGGCCACGTTCAAGGTTTGGGCGGTTCCACAATACTCGGTAGCGGCGAGGTGGCATTGATACTGGATATCCCGGTATTGGTGGGTGCCTTCGAGCAGTATATGGTGCGCGGGTTTGCGGCGTAACAGTTAATGCAGGGATGAATGTTGGTTGGGTCGGTTTTAAGGATGCTTGCGTCAAAGCATCGCTTGTTCTATTACCCAAGTTTGCGAATATTTATCCTGCGGACAGCAAAAACGAAAGTTTCCGTGGGCATGGGGTTGAAAAGATGACGATTAAACAACGAATGCTGCTTCTGGTTTTAGCGGCGGTTTTGGGTTTGGGGGGGCTAGCTGGATTTAATTATGTTCAGATCGGCCGTGTCTATACCGCAGCCAATTTCAACACGGAGAATACTTTGCCGAGCGTGCTTATTCTGAACGACATTAGTTTTGAACTGGCAAAAATGCGCACTAACGTTTGGCAACACTTGCTGCAAAGCGAGCCGGCGGCAATGGATGAACTGGAGCGAGGTTTTGCCGAGAGCGACAACAAAATCGATAAATTAATAAAAGATTACGAACCGCTGGTGGCCGACGACGAAGATAAAAAACTTCTTGATGCAGATAAAGCCGGGTTGGCCGAATACGGAGTATTTTGGAACAGGGTGCGCGAGTTATCGCGTGCCGGCCAAAAATCGGAGGCTAAGAATCTGATTCTTGACAATCAAGCCTTAATGAACCGGACCGTAAATAATTTTAGGCGCCACGGCGAATACAACGCCAATTTGGGTAAAAATTCCTCCGCATCCGCGGAAGCGATACGTGGAAGTGCAGCGCTCCTCTCCAGCCTGATCGCTTTGTTGGGGATAACGATCATCGGTGCGATCGGAGGGCTGATTACCCGTAATCTGATGCGTCAAATGGGCGGAGAACCGGATTTTGTCGCGGCATTAGCTGCGAAAGTGGCCGTCGGCGACTTTTCGTCTCGAATCGAGTTGCAAGACGGCGATCACGTCAGTGTGATGGCCGCTATGAAGCGAATGAGCGACAACGTCAAAGCGCTGCTGGCCGAAATGGAGCGAATGAGCAGCGAGCATGAAAAAGGCGATATCGACGTGGTGGTCGATATCACGAAATTCCAGGGTGATTACAAAGCGATGGCTCAAGGCGTCAACGATATGGTTAACGGCCATATCGCGGTCAAAAAGAAAGCGATGGCAGTCTTTACAAAGTTCGGGCAGGGAGATTTCGACGCCAGTATGGAGAAATTGCCTGGTAAAAAAGCGTTTATCAATGACACGATCGAATTGGTGCGTGGTAACTTGAAAGCGGTCATTCAAGATGCGGACCATTTGGTAAGTGCGGCTGTGGAAGGGCGATTGGCAACTCGCGCAGATGCCAGCAAGCATCAGGGCGATTTCCGGAGATTGGTGGAAGGGGTCAATGCGACATTGGATGCGGTGATTGGGCCGTTGAACGTGGCGGCGGATTATGTGGACAACATATCCCGAGGCAACATTCCGGCTAAGATTACCGACAGTTACAACGGCGACTTCAATACGATTAAAAACAACCTGAACAACTGTATCGACGCAATCGGCAATATGGTTGCCGAAGCGGCGAGCTTGGA
>NZ_LUUK01000006.1 GCF_001644025.1 Methylomonas koyamae | reverse complement strand
GCGATGGCTTGTCATAAATCCCTAGGCTTAACATGATGGCTTTGAGTTTATTCCAGTATTCATCCGTAAATAGCTGTCGGGGCATCGGTTGCTTGAAAAATCAATCTAATGAGGCAGAGCCGCTCAATTTCAAGGCTATTGTTTCAAAATGGCAACAGCCCCTAATAAATCCGGCGAAACGGGCAGCCATCTTCCGTAGTTGTTTCATGCAGTCTGACTTCGGCGTGTTCGCCGCATTTCAAAATGCCGAAGCGGCCGCTGCCCCCGCCGATATTCAAGAAACCGCCCACGCCCGGCCGCGCCGCGCCGGACGAGACGACTTCCCAGAAGCGATCCGGATCGCCGTGCGCCAACGGCCCGACGTTACGGTGTATGTCGCCGGTCAGCACGATAGCGTTTTGCGGCGCGCGGGCCAACATCCATTGGTAGTCCCGGTAATCGTGCCAACTCTCGCCGCCTAGCTTCAGCGTACTTCCGGACGCGATAATTTTATGGCTTTGCCATTGGTCAAATTGCTGCGACATCCATTCGAGCTGTGCCTCGCCGTGCATCCAGGCGGTAAGCCGACTGGGCGCTTCTCTGAAAGTTCGGCCATCCAAGGTCACAATTCGAACATTTTCGACATCCAACACCGTCTGAATGCCTTGGTCTTCGCCAGCCAGTAGCTCGGCCAAATCGGGCGGCGGCGGATAGTCCGAGCCGCCGGAATTTTTGGTTTGCAAACAGTGTTTGAATTGCATGAACAACCCGCGCGAAATCAAACGCTTCGCTTTAGGCACCGCCTCTTTGCAATCGGACTGATCCCGACCGCGGCTGTTGTTCCAGGCGAAGTCGTGATCGTCCCAGGTCATGGCAATTTGCGATACCTCGCCAATCAACCGCCGGAAACTCTTGACTTGCCACTGTTTGCGGTAGCAGGCGTAAAGCGCCGCCGCAAAATCTTCGGGCGACATCCGGTAAGGTTTGCCGCGCGGCTTGGGACTTCCCAGGAACCCAAAGCTAAAATCCATGTAAACCGAGTCACCCAATAGCACCAACACATTCGGTTTTTGAGCCCGTATCCGGTCCCAGACGTTCTGGATGGGATCGGCGTCGGCGTCCATGCAAGAGGCAAAGGCGATAGTCGTATCGTTCATGGTATTCCCGTGGCTAAAGTTTGAAGGCGGCGAGCCCGCCGCCGGTATGGCGAACGGCCGAAACGCGCTGGATTCTAAGTGGCGCCAAGACTGCGGTAAATATGCCGAATGTTATAGGCCGCGCTCGGACGGATTCGGCGGCCAGCGCTTTAACGCTTATGCGAGTCGACCGGCGACCAACTCGGCAAACGGATCGTCACGGTGGTGCCGGAGTCGGCCGGGTCTTGGCGAGATACCACGTCGATTTCCCCGTTCAGTTTGCTTAAAATTGTCTTGGCCAGCGGCATGCCGTAACCGGTACCCGGCTCGCCGGCGGTGCCGAGGCGAGTGGTGGACTCGCAGGGGTTGAACAGATTGCCCAACAAGGATTGCGGCATGCCGATGCCGCGATCGGCGACCGTCAGCGTTACCGTGTCGCGGGATTGCAGCAGCGTTATCGCGACCGTTTGGCCCGGCCTGGAAAATTTGATCGCATTACCCACCAGGTTGGCGATGACGACATTTTTCATCAGCGCCGCGTCTGCTAACACCTCGGCCGGCGCATCGCCGATCTCGGTCTCAAAGGCCAATTGTTTTTGACGAGCTTGTTCGTCCATCAAGGCCAACGTTTCCAACAGCATCCGCCGCATCGATACCGGGGCCAGTTCCAAGGCCAACTTGCCATCTTTCAATGCGCGCAGCTTTCGAACCTGCTGGATAATAGAGGTCAACTCGCCCAGCGCGTTGTCCACCAGCGCCATGATTTGCTCGGCGTCGTAGAGGCCCGTTTTGGCGGCCTGATTCATCAATTGAATCGCATTGATTGGATTTGCCACGTCGTGCACCAAAATTCTCAACAGATTTTCGGTTTCCTGGCGTTGCTTGTGCAGTTCGCGTTTGGCCGAAGCTTCAAGCCGAATGAAATAGTGGCTGATCAGGATATTGTAGATACCGAAACCGACCAGGTTTATCAATTTGACCTGTTCGTAACTACCTGCTTCGGCGACCAGATTAGGCAATATTCCAATATGGTTGGCGCCGACGAAAGCAGCAAAAGTTACCGCCATCACAAATGCCCCCACCCAGACGCCTCTTACGCCGTAAAACAAACCGAATACCCATGGCGTTCCCGCCAGCCAGAACGCACCCGGCGACTCGTTGCCGCCGGCGCAAGCCATGATCACAAACACCAATCCGACGCCGATCGTAACCGTATACGCGGCATAGCACTTTAGGCTTTGCGTTGCGAGATAAACCAGCGGCGCCAGGCAAACCAGTCCGTATAAGGGCAGCAAAATCGGCCAATAGCGAGTGGTATGGAACGAAAAATATTGTTCGGCGATGAAATACGGCGGGAAGATTACGCATGCCCAGAAGAACACGCCGATTTGGTGGAAGCGGGTACGCAAATCGATAAAGTCGCCGCCTGCCGGTAGCGCGAATAAATTCAGCGGCGAAAATTCGGTTTGGCTACGCACGTTTGCAGCGGCTAAACAGGACGACGGATCACGTCAAACCGTTCCGTTGCGCATAAGCGATCAACTCGCCTCGCCCGGATAAACCGAGTTTACGGTAAATGTTGTGCAAGTGAATTCGGACGGTACCTTCCTGAATATTCAGACGAGCGGCGACGGTCTTATTTCGCGAGCCGACTGCGATAGCTTTAACCAGTTCTATTTCGCGATCGGTCAGCAAATCCCTGACTTTAAGCCGCGCCGCATCGCGCTCCAGCACTCGGCCCACGCTACCGATTTCCAACCACAGTCCGCCAGCATGCACTTTTTTAACCGCCTGAACCAACAAAGTCGGGGGCATGGTTTTCAAAACCACGCCGCGTACGCCCCAGTTCATCGCTTCCAGCAACCGGTCGTCGTCCATACAATAGGTATAAAGCAAGGTCCTACAAGCCAGGGATTCGCCGTGCAGGGTTTTCAATACGTCGAATCCGTCAACCCGGGGCAGGTTGACGTCCAGCAGCAAGAGGTCCGGACGGATGTCGCGGACCGCCCGCAAGGCCTCCTCGCCGTCGCTGGCTTCGGCCACCACCGCGAACTCCGGGTCGTTGCCGAACAACATGCTCAAACCCATCAATGTCATGGGGTGATCGTCGGCGATGACAAGTCTGATTGGCGATGGGGCGTCCATGCGTTTCAATGAAGTTGCTAATAATGGCGTCGAATAATGGTACACAAATTGACTGAGTGGGCCGCGATTTTCGCTTCCAAGGTAAACTCGCCTTAAAAACGGTTACCGGTCGTCGGATGCAATCGTCTTGTCGCAAGCGACGATTTCGAACGAAAGCAATACGTGTTAAGCGCTGCCGACCCAACCGCCGGCTCACGGTTTCGATTCTTTAGGACTCGGCCCGCGCCCGCCCCCCCGTCGTTTAACGCTAGCGGGGCGCGGCAGGATTGCCGCACCCCACGGCGTCGTTTATCGGCGCCACTTAATCAAAGCGGCGCGTTTCAAGCGGATTGACGGCAATTCAGGTTTTTCGGCGCGATTTGGTGTTAACCGCGCCGACGCCAAGTAGCGCCGAGCCCATGAACCAGATCGCGCCGGACAACGGCACCGCGCTGATGCCGCCGTTATCGATAGGCGTGGCCGGGTCGCAGTATTTGACGAAAAACTCGGCGCCCGCGAATAGATAGTCTCGGCTGCCGGTGTCCATGACGCCCAACGTCGCGCTGAAGGTGTTGGCCCCGCCCAAGGACAAAAAGTCGGTAATGTCCAATTCCAGGTATTGTTTCAAACCGCCCACTTCAACCCAGTCGGCGCTGATCGGCTCGCCGTTGATCGAGGTGATGGCGGCATATTCGCGCGTGTCCAGCAGACCGGAATTGAACAACAACGCGTCCGCGACCAATCGGGTATCGTCGCGCAGCCAGACCCGCAAGCGGGCGCGTTCGATATAGACGGTATCGAGCCGATAATCGAAATTCAAGCTTAGATTGTCGTTATCGGCGTTGTCGTCGGCCACAGAAATCAACGTGCCGTGCTTACCGCCGAACAGGGTTTGAGTCAGTTCCAGAACGTCGCAAGGGAACACTTGGTCGCAGCCGAACGGATCGAAACCTTGCTCGACGACCCCTGAAATAGGAGAGGCCAGGATTGGCGATGCGGTTAGTGTCGACGAGAGTAGCAGCGCGGCGGCGCTTAATGGCTTCATGGGTATCCTTGCAAAATGGACGGAAAAAGTGCGACTCGTCAGGCGCCGGGTTTGCGTTCCGAGTCGTGCGTTCCGATAGTTTAGAAGAGACTGGGCGGATGTATAACAACCGGGTGCCGTTGAGGGGCCGGGCGTTAAGTCGGTCCCTCGTGCGCGGCCTGCACGGCAAGGCCGGTCAAGCAGGCTCGGAATCGAGGGATCTTATTTTTTGCGCGACCAAACGGAGGGGGGTTAAAAATGGCTGGTGTTGAAATCGCCGCGAGCCATCGTTTTACGTGATGCCGGCTCTAAGAGGCCGCCCGCGCTCCCCTGGTATTGAGTCGGAGGGGTTTCAGCCGAAAGGCTCGGTGGCCGTTCGGAGAAAGTGCCGAAAATACGACAGTTTGTCAGTGAAAAATCAGACAGCGTAAACAATGTGGGCGACCGTAGACTGTCAGCGTGGGAGGAATCCCGATCGCGAGCGCTAAGCCTCGCGACGGAGGCGGCAAGGATGGGAACCTCGCCACGCCGGCGGAGCCTTAGAAAATAACAATTCGGAGGATGCAATCATGTCAACCTTAACGTCATTTCGGCAAAACGATATTTCCCATGCCGCGTTTTTGGACGCGTTGAGCGGCGAATTCATCGCGCGCACCGGTTGCGGCGTTTACGTTTACCTCAATCCGCAGGACATACACCGCCTGTTCGACGACTACCGCCAGCACGGCGCCTCGATACGCGACATGGTCAGGCCTTGGATACGCGGAGCTTAGCGGATTTGCAGGCCGCAATCGCCGCGCGAAGCGGGTTTAAGCCGCTTTATGCGATGAAGGTCGTTGAAAATGCCGAGGCTGGCTGGTGTCGGAGCGCTAGCGATCGTGGTTAAAGCCCCGCTTGCGCCGTTGACTTCCATTCGCCGGGCGATACAGCGGTTTCAGGATTGCTAGCCGACTGGTATTGGCCGGTTACAGCTTTCGCGGCCGAGCGGAAAGCCGGGTTCAATGCCAGGTCCGCAGCCTGCGAATCCATCGCGGCCGGCGCGATGCGTTGGGGGTCCGCGAAGGCTGGTTGCCCGAAAGTAGGTTTGGGCGGCGCCGAGATGCGGTCAAAGGCAATACGGGGATTTTTTCCCTTGCCAGTGGTCCGGGCGCTTGTTAGGGTTGGCTGGCCCGAATGGCGGGTGTTCGGAACAGGTGGGCATATGACGGTTGGGGTCTGGCGTGTCGCGCTTGCGGCGGTCGCTTGTTCGGTGTTTATTCCCGACTTGGCGGTCGCCGCCGAGATGACGCGCGAGCAAGTGGCGGCCGAGATTTCCGGCGCGACGCAACGCCCGAAATTGACCGGTAAGGATTTGTCGGGACTGGATTTGTCCGGCTTGGATTTTCGCGGCGCGGATTTATTTTCCGCCAATCTGGACGCTTGCCGCTTGGATGGCGCGAACTTGGCGAATACCAATTTAAACCGCGCGCAATTGCGCGGAGCGAGCTTGCGCCAAGCGACGTTGGTTGGAGCCAGCCTTTACGCGGTGGTGTTGGACGGTGCCGACTTAAGCGGCGCCGATCTGAGTGGCAGCCGTATCATCGGTTTGTTGAACGGCGTAAATCTGAGCGGTGCGCTGCTGAGGCGTGCCAATTTGGGCGCGGATATGGCGAATCAGGGCATGGCACCGGCTCGGGTCGAAATGAACAACGCCAAACTGCGCGGCGCGGACCTCAGCGATGCTAACCTGATGCACGGGATTTTGAGCTACGCGCAATTCCAAGGCGCCAATTTACGCCGGGCCAATCTACGCTGGGCCGATTTAGCGGGCGCCAATCTGAGCGACGCCGACGTCGACGGCGCCGATTTCCGTAACGCCAATTTCGACGGCACCAGCCTGCGCGGCGTCAAGGGCGCCGGTTCCGCAGCGGGCATGGACTAACGCGTCCCTCGCTCGCTTACATTCCTCTCGACGCTCTCCGGCGGCACGTTTGCTCGTGTTCCGGAAAGCAACTTCTAAAGACCTTCCCGTTCGAATCGGATTACAATAGCGGCTATTTACGTTTAACCCCGGTATCGCCCAGCCGATGCCGATAGTCAGGAGCGCAATTGGCCGACAGAATCATTCGTATCGCGACTCGACAAAGTCCGCTGGCTTTGTGGCAGGCGGAACATGTCGCGGCCCGGCTCCAACAAGCGTTTCCCGGATTGCGTACCGAATTGGTCAAGATGGTGACGCGCGGCGACAAAATTCTCGACGCGCCGTTGGCCAAAGTGGGCGGCAAGGGCTTGTTCGTCAAGGAATTGGAGCAAGGGATGCTGGACGGCGCGGCCGACATCGCGGTGCATTCGATGAAGGATGTACCGGTGGAATTTCCCGAAGGGCTGCATCTCGCCGTGATTTTGGAGCGGGAGGATCCCACCGACGCCTTCGTTTCCAATCGTTACCGCGATTTGGCCGAATTACCGGCCGACGCTCGCATCGGCACTTCCAGCCTGCGTCGCCAATGCCAAATCAAGGAAAAATTCCCGAAGGCCGAGATTCTCAGCCTGCGCGGCAACGTCAACACCCGGCTGGCTAAACTCGATGCCGGCGAATACGACGCGATCATTCTGGCGTCGGCCGGCCTGAAACGCTTGGGATTGGCTGAACGGATCACGGCGCCGCTGACGCCGGAGCAAAGTCTGCCGGCGATGGGGCAAGGCGCGATAGGCATCGAGTGCCGCAGCGACGATGTCGAAATACACGACTATTTAAAAGTCCTTCACGACGAGACCACCAGCATACGGGTCACCGCCGAGCGAGCGATGAATGCCCGTTTGAATGGCGGTTGCCAAGTACCGATCGCCGGGTTTGCCGAAATTCGCGGCGAAAGCCTGGCGCTGCGCGGTTTGGTCGGCAGTCCGGACGGTTCGGTGCTTTACCGTGCCGAAGCCGAAAGCGGTTTGGCGGACGCCACGGCGCTGGGCGAACGAGTCGCCGACGCATTGCTGGCGCAGGGCGCGGACCGAATTCTACGCGAGCTGTATCAGTGACGCCGGGTTTGCGCGGCGCCCGAATCTTGGTCACCCGGCCGACCGCGCAAGCTCAGCGTTTATGCGGTTTGATCGAAAGCGCCGGCGGACAGGCCGTCCGATTCCCGGTCCTGGAAATAGTCGCCGAGGCGTTGGCCGAGCCAAGTCTGCAATTGGCTGCCGCTAGCGACTGGCTGATTTTTACCAGTACGAATGCTGTGGATTTTGCTATCGCCGCGTTCGGTGGCAAAATGCCCGGCTTGCATCGGCCGAGGATTGCCGCGGTGGGCGAGGCGACTGCCGGGGCTTTGCGCGCGGCGGGATGGCGCGTCGACTGCGTGCCGGCCAGCGATTTCAGCAGCGAGGGCTTATTGGCCGAGGCGCCGCTGCAGGCGGTCGCCGAGCAGCGATGTGTGATCGTGCGCGGAGTCGGCGGTCGCGAAAAACTGGCCGAGGCATTGCGCGCTCGCGGTGCCGACGTGGCGTATTTGGAGGTTTATCGGCGGGTCAGACCCGCTACCGATACGACGGAACTCATCGCGGCGTTGGCGGCGGGCCGCTTGAGCGCCACAACGATGACCAGCCTGGAAGCCTTGGAGAATCTGCTGGTCATGTTGGACGAAACCTCGGTGGCGGCGTTGCGGGCCTTGCCGTTGGTAGTGGTCAGCGAAAGGATAGGCGCGGCCGCGACGGAACTCGGATTTTCCAGCGTGGCGGTGTGTCGGCAACCGGCCGACGCGGCGATTTTAGAGACCTTGACGACGATATTGAACGGGGAAAACAGTGGCGGAAGTAACTGAAGAACAACAACAAGAAAATCAAGCCCCCACCGTGGTGGTAAAAAAGTCTCTCGCCGGGTTGTGGATAGGTATCGTCGCGATTCTATTGGTGATTGGCTTGGCGGCGGCCGGCTTTTATTTCTTTCAGCAATTGCGGGCCAGCCAGGACACCGAAAACAATCAGGACAATCTGAAACTGATTGAAGTCGATAAGGAAATCAACGGTTTGCAGGATCAGTTGTCCGGCCTGCAGTCGCAGCTCGCCAATCTGAACGCCGAAATGACCGGCAAGGACAATCACTTTACTCAAACGCTGACCGATTTCTCGAAACTCCATGAGGAAAGGCTGGAAACCGCCCGCAAGGAACTGGAAGCTTCGATTCAAGTTTTGCAGCGGCAATTGGGTAAGACGCGCGGCGACTGGTTGTTGGCCGACGCCGAATACTTGCTGACCGTCGCCAACCAGCGTCTGCATCTGGTCGGCGACGTCCACACTACTCGCGAAGCGCTGGAAGCCGCCGACCAACGTTTGCGGGAAAGCGGCGACGCGGCGGTTTTCAAAGTACGCGAGCAAATCGCCAAGGAACTGGCGCTGCTGAATAGCGCGACAGTGCCGGACATTGTCGGCATTTACGCCGGTATCCAGCACTTGCAAGACGCGGTCGAAGGTCTGTCGGTATTTTTGCCGCATGCCGGCAAGCAGCCGGAAAAAGCCGAGCCGAATAATGACTTGTCCGAAAACGGTCATGAAATTCTCCAGCAGGTCGCCAAGCAATTGGAAGGTTATGTCGTGTTACGCCATACCGAGCAACCGGTCAACGCCATCCTGACGCCCGAGGAAGCGCATTTTCTCAAGCAGCAGTTGAAGGTCCGGCTGGAAATGATCGAAATCGCCTTGGTTCAGCAGAACGACACCTTGTTCGCCAGTAGCATCGCCGACGCCAAGCAATGGCTGAAGAAAAACTTTGCCGAGGGCCAAAAGACCGAGCAATTCGTCGCCGAATTGGACAAACTCGCCGCCGTGCAAATCCGCAGCCAATATCCGGACGTTTCCGGCTCGTTGAAACTGCTGAAAGACATCGGCAAGCTGCGCCTGGAAACCGACAAGGCTATTATCACCGGCGCGCCCGCCGAACCGGCCGCCCAACCCGCCTCCGGCAACGCTCAGCCATAAGCGAGTACAGTCATGAAGAATCTGATGTATTTTCTCGGTTCGCTGCTGACCGCCGTTCTGGTCGCGTTTTTATTGCATAGCTGGCTGGCCGAGCACAACGATCCGGGTTACGTACTGATCGGCTTTGGGCATTGGTCGTTGGAAACCTCGCTGACCGTGTTTACCGTCGGCCAGGTCTTAGGGTTTTTCGTGTTATACAGCCTGTTCAGGCTGTTGGGCGTGCTCGTTCGGATGCCGGCGCAGATTAGCAAACGCCGCCGGACGATTCGCTTCAATCGCTCGCAAGAGGCACTGGTCGCCGGTTTGGTCGACGCGGCCGACGGCAATTGGGAAAGCGCCGAAAAAGTCTTGATCAAGCACGCCGCGCACAGCGGCGCGCCGTTGCTTCATTATCTGACCGCGGCGCGGGCCGCCCATTCGCGCGGGGCGATGGACAAACGCGACGAATATCTGAAGAAAGCCGCCGAGCAATCGGCCGACAGCGATTTGATCGTCGGTCTGACCCAGGCGGAACTGCATTTGTCGGAGAAACAATTCGAGCAAGCCCTACAAGCGTTGGGTAAGCTGCATTCGATCAATCCCGGCCACGCCAGGGTACTGAAAATGATGCATCAGGCCTATCAGCATTTGGGCGACTGGGAAGGCTTGAGCAAACTGTTGCCGACCTTGCAGCAGCATAAAATCCTGATGGAAGCCGAAGTCAAATTGTTGGAAACCGAAACCTACAGCCGTTTGTTGAAGCAGGCCGCCGCCAGCAACGACGAACCCGCGATCGCCGCCTGTTGGGCCGACGTACCCAACCACATCAAAGTCGTGCCGGGTATCGCCAATATCTATTTCGCGGCGATGATCGCCGTCGGCGCCGGCGTTCGCGTCGAAGACGCCATCATGGCGCAACTCGCCAAGCATTGGGATGAAACCCTGCTGGCCCTGTACGCAACGGTGGATACTGGTGACGACGCCAAGCAATTGCAAGGCGTCGAGCAATGGCTGGCGGTCTATCCGAACAGCGCGGTATTGTTCCAGGTGTTGGGCCGATTGGCGCTGAAAGCCGGCCAGATGGAAAAGGCCGAGCAGTATCTATTGAAAAGCCTGCATATCGAGGCCAGCGTGGCCGCTTACCAGTTGCTCGGCGAAGTGTTTTTCGCCAAGGGCGACAAGGATCAGGCTTGCGACTACTTCAAACACGGTATCGAACTGGCGGCCAACGAAATGATCAGGGGCTTGAACGCCTGACTGTCAATCGGCCTCGGCGTTATCCGCAGTTAATCGTCATACAGGAAATGTCGTCGGCGACATTGCGGTCGCCGATATGCGCGGTCAACGCTTGCGTCAATTCGGCCACCCGGCGCGCCGGCGGCGCGGCGGCGGCAATTTCCAGCAGCCTTTCCCGGCCGAAGGGCTGACCCTCGCCGTTTTCGGCGGCAATCAAACCGTCCGAATACATCAACAATTGGCAGCTTTGCGGCCAATGCCAGACTTCGCAGCGATCGCTGAACTCCCTGTCGTTGACGGTTCCGGCCGGCGGGTGGCGCGACTCGAAGCGGAACAACGGCTGGCCGTCGCCGTCCAGCGCCAGTAAGTCCGGCAATCCGCCGTTCCACAATTCGATAGAATTCCGCTGGCTGTCGACGATGCCGACCGCGATGGCAACGGTGTGTCCCGGCGGCATCTGCACACCCAGCAAGCGGTTGATTTCCCGAATAATCACGGTAATCGATAAGCCTTTCTTGGTCATCGATTGAAAAGCCTGATGAATGATCACGGTGGGCAGCGCCGCCGCCAAGCCTTCGCCGCAAGCGTCGGCCAGCAGAAAATAGATTTGGCCGCTACTGATGCGCCGCGCCGACAGCAGGTCGCCGCTGAAACGCTGGGCCGGCATCAGCCACACCGCCAAGCTGCGGTCGTTCAAATCGTTTTGGCGGGTCATGCGCTCGATCAAACCCTGCAAAAACTGCTGTTCGG
>NZ_LUUK01000005.1 GCF_001644025.1 Methylomonas koyamae | reverse complement strand
TCGGCTGGCTGCTATGGCGTAAGCGGAAAATCGACGAACGCACCAACACCGAAAGCATGTTCGCATCGGCCAGCCAGATCCGGATGCCGGACACCGAAAGCAGCCTGTCGGTGCCGGTCATGGACATCAGCAGCACCGACGATTACGACGTCGGTACCGTTGGCGAAAGCTCGTTTATCAGCGACTTCACGCCTAGCGATTTCGACGCATTCGATACCGATCAAAACGAAATCGACCCGATTTCGGAAGCCGATGTCTATCTCGCTTACGGCCGCTACCAACAAGCCGAAGAATTGATGCGCACCGCGATCAGCGAACAACCGCACCGCGATGAATGTAAACTGAAGCTGCTGGAAATTTTTTACGCCAGCGAGAACAGAAGCGGATTCGTGCAATTTGTCGAAGAGCTCGCCGCGGCCGGCAAAACCGCCGACAAGACCTTCTGGAACAAGGTCAGCGACATGGCGATGGAAATCGCTCCCGATCTGCCGCTATTCGGTGGAAGCGGCGTCGCGGCGCCCGCTCCGGTCGAAACCGTCAAACCGGCACCGGTCGCCGCGCAAAGCGCCGAGACCGAGTTTTCGCTGGACGACGACTTCGCCGAATTGGATTTGGATCTCAACGCCAGTTTAAGCGACGGCCTGGATTTCGACTTAAACGATCTGACCTCCGCATCATCCTCGACTAACGATGACCTGGAAAGTCTGGATTTCGAAATCGGCACGGTCCAATCGGCCGCCCGCAAGTCCGACGCCATCGTTTCGACGCCTGATTCTCTAGACTTCGATCTGGCCGCCTTTGCCGTGGACAGCAAAGCCGTTACCGAAGCGGTCACGCCGACAACGGCTCGCGCGGAACCTGAAATCGAGAGCTTTGAGTTCTCTTTGACCGCTCCGGAAACGCCGACCGAGCTACCCCAGGACGAACCGGCTAGCGCTAAGCAGCTCGCGACCGATACCGACGATCTGGAAAGTTTCGACTTCAACTTCGATGTCGAGCAAGCGCCCCTCCCTAAACAGTCCCACAGAACACCGGAACCCACGCCGGCCGGCACGGAGCTGGAACTAGAGTCGTTCGACCTTTCGGGCCTGGAAATTCCCGCGGACAAAGCCGCCGATCCGAAACAGACGGCAAGTTCCACGGTGCCGGACAGCTTCGATTTCGACTTCGAACTGGATTTTTCCGAACCCGCCAAACCGAAACCCAAGGACACGTCGCCAACCATTGAAACCCTAGAACTGGATAGTTTCGATTTTTCCGGTTTTGAGGATAACTCTAAATCTGCCAGCACCAGCGAATCGCCCGGTTTGACGACCAGCGACGACGAGTTCGATTTCAATTTCGACTTCGACGCGCCGATCGTACCGACCAGCGCGGACGGCACGCCCGACTTAGGCGTTGCCGACCTGACCGATATGGACGAATTCGAGACCAAAATCGATCTGGCCAAAGCCTACATCGACATGGGCGATACCGAAACCGCGAAATCCATCGCCAACGATGTCCTCGAAAAGGGCTCCAAACAACAGCAAGCCGCCGCTCAAGCCCTGCTGGACGAGCTGAAATAAGGGTCTTGTCTTGGTTTAGTCGGCAATCAAGCCTTGCATAACGGCAGCTTTGTTCGCCGTTAGCCATGTCATTCTGACTTGAAATGCTCGAAAACTCGCCGGAACCAACCGTGAATCATGTTTGATAGCCGTTTCCAACGCCGCCACTAGCGCCCGGCAATCGGCGAACTCGAAAAAGCAAAACGTGCCGTGCAAATTATGCACGATCTTCCAGGCCTCTTCGTCGCGCCCCTGCTGCAGCGCGTCATCTATGCCAGCAACTTGGCCGGGCAATTCCGCGAAAAACTGTTCCAACAAATTAAACGTTAGGCGGCGGTTGTCGCCGGTTTTACGCAACAGACAAGCACCGTATTCACCGGGCCTCTCGGGCTCCAACCATCGGTCCAGGACTTGCCGCAAGTGCTCCAGCCGGATAGGTTTTACCAAATAATCGTCAAATCCGGCCGCCATCGCGGCCTGACGTTGGTCCTCGCCGGCATGAGCGGTCACCGCTACGGCCGGAACACCGCTCCAGCTCACTTCGCTAGTACGCAATTTGTCGATCAACGCCAGACCGTCGAGTCCCGGCATATTCACATCCAGGAACACGATGCGGAATTCGGTCTGTCGCAACGTGTGCCAAGCTTGCAAACCGTCGCTGGCTTCGTGGATATTGCCCGTCCAATTTTCCAGTTGTTCGCGCAACAACCAGCGATTGAGATCGTTGTCGTCGGCAATCAACACCGAGAAGTTTTGCACCACCACTGCCACCTTTTTCTTCGCGCCGATCTTTCCGCCGGCAATAAAAAACCCCGGCTTCCTGCGAAGACCGGGGTTGATTTAGCGTGAGCTAAACGGCACGATTACATCATGCCGCCCATGCCGCCCATGCCGCCCATGTCAGGCATTGCCGGAGCTTTGTTGTCGGCCGGCGCGTCGGCGATCATTACTTCGGTGGTAATCATCAGACCAGCCACGGATGCGGCGTTTTGCAACGCGGAGCGGGTGACTTTCGCGGGGTCCAGAATACCCATCGCGATCATGTCGCCGTATTCGCCGGTTGCCGCGTTGTAACCGAAGTTACCGCTGCCTTTTTTGACTTCGTTCAGTACCACGGACGCTTCATCGCCGGCGTTGGTGACGATTTGGCGCAAAGGTTCTTCCATCGCGCGGCGCAGGATGCTAATACCTACGTCTTGATCGTGGTTGATACCTTTCAGACCGTCCAACGCGGACAAGGCGCGGATCAACGCGGTACCGCCACCGGCCACGACGCCCTCTTCAACCGCGGCGCGGGTTGAATGCAACGCATCCTCCACGCGGGCTTTCTTCTCTTTCATTTCCACTTCGGTCGCGGCGCCGACTTTAATGACCGCTACACCGCCAGCCAGTTTGGCCAGACGTTCTTGCAGTTTTTCACGATCGTAATCGGAAGTCGCTTCGTCGGCTTGCGCGCGAATTTGCGCGACGCGGCCTTTGATTTGGCTTTCGTCACCGGCACCATCGATGATAGTGGTGTTTTCTTTATTGATTTGGACGCGTTTCGCGGTACCCAATTGGCTGATGTCGGCTTTTTCCAGAGACAAACCGACTTCTTCCGAAATCACGACGCCACCGGTCAGAACCGCGATGTCTTCCAGCATGGCTTTACGACGGTCGCCAAAGCCAGGGGCTTTCACTGCCGCGACTTTCACGATACCGCGCATGTTGTTGACCACCAACGTCGCCAAGGCTTCGCCTTCGACGTCTTCGGCGATGATCAGCAAGGAACGGCCTGATTTGGCCACGCCTTCCAGAATCGGCAACATTTCGCGGATGTTGGAGATTTTTTTGTCGTACAACAACACGAAAGGATCGTCCAGTTCGACGCTCATGCTTTCTTGTTTGTTGATGAAGTACGGTGACAAATAACCGCGATCGAATTGCATACCTTCGACGACATCCAGTTCGTTGTTCAAACCGGTACCTTCCTCGACGGTGATAACGCCTTCCTTACCGACTTTTTCCATCGCTTCGGCGATGATCGCGCCGACGGACTCGTCGGAGTTGGCCGAGATGGTGCCGACTTGTGCAATCGCTTTGCTATCGCTGCAAGGGATGGCCGCTTTCTCGATTGAAGCAACGGCGGCGGTTACCGCACTGTCGATACCGCGTTTCAGATCCATCGGATTCATGCCGGCGGCAACCGATTTCAGGCCTTCGTTCACGATGGCTTGCGCCAGTACGGTGGCGGTGGTAGTACCGTCGCCGGCGACGTCGGAGGTTTTGGACGCCACTTCTTTGACCATTTGCGCGCCCATGTTTTCGAATTTGTCTTTCAATTCGATTTCTTTCGCGACTGATACGCCGTCCTTGGTGATGGTCGGGGCACCGAAGCTTTTGTCAAGAACCGCGTTACGGCCTTTAGGGCCCAGGGTGACTTTTACCGCGTTGGCCAAAATATTAACGCCCGCGACCATCAATGCACGGGCATCGCCACCAAATTTTACGTCTTTTGCTGCCATTTCTTAATTCCTAAAAATGAGTTTGAAATCAATGTGGTGTGTTAGGCAATCCGGGATTAACCCAGGATACCCATGATGTCTTCTTCGCGCATGACGATGTATTGCTCGCCGTCGACTTTCACTTCGGTACCGGAATATTTACCGAACAGCACCTTATCGCCAACTTTAACCGCCATTGGGCGCACTTGACCGTTATCGAGCGGTTTGCCGGCACCTACCGCCAACACCTCACCCTCGCTCGGTTTTTCGGCCGCGGAACCGGGCAACACGATGCCGCCGGCGGTTTTGGTTTCTTCTTCCACGCGTTTAACGACTACACGGTCATGTAACGGACGAATGTTCATCAAGGTCTCCTCAATATGGATAAAGTTAAAGTTACAAGTTAAGAAACGTTTTAAAACTCAGCCCCGGCGATCCGAAGGACCGGCTTTTAAACCGCATCCGAGTTATTAGCACTCTCTATCGACGAGTGCTAATAATATCCCGCTTTTGCACTCTGTCAAGCTCTTTGGCATCATCTGGTCCTTGCCGACAGCCTTACAAGATATGAACGACGAACAATTACTCCGCTACAGCCGTCAGATCATGCTGCCGCAGGTCGACATCGCCGGCCAACAAAAACTACTGTCCGCCTCGGTGCTGATCGTCGGTGCGGGCGGGCTTGGCTCGCCGGCCGCGATGTATCTGGCCGCCGCCGGCGTCGGCAAACTGGTGGTTTACGACGACGACCAAGTGGACTTGAGCAATTTACAGCGCCAGATCGCTCACGACACCGCCGATATAGGGTTGGATAAAGTGATTTCAACCCGAGCGACCTTGAAAAAGATCAATCCGGGGGTCTCGGTAGAGGCCCACAAGGCCAAACTGGCGGGAGACACTCTGACGCGCGAAGTTGCCGAAGCCGACTTGGTACTGGATTGCAGCGATAACTTTCCGACCCGTTTCGAGATCAACCGCGCCTGCGTAACGGCCGGCAAACCGCTGGTGTCCGGCGCGGCCATCCGTTTCGAAGGTCAAATCAGCGTATTTACACCGGGCCGGGACGACAGTCCGTGTTATAACTGTTTGTACCAAAACGACGGCGAGGAATTGCAAAACTGCGCCAGAAACGGCGTGATAGCGCCAATCACCGGCATCGTCGGCAGCATGCAGGCGCTGGAAGCGATAAAACTGCTAGTCGGCTGCGGCAAGCCGTTGACGGGCCGATTACTACTATTGGACGGTTTAACGATGGAATGGCATGGCATGCGCCTAAAACGCAACCCGGCTTGCCCAACCTGCGGCAGCGTTTCACACCGATAGTCGCAAAAAAGCCGGGTTGCCCCGGCTTTTTCGATGCGCCTAACACTTATTTGCCGATTTTATGCCTGACCATTTCAATGATTCTGGCAACGTTGTTCAACAACGCCGACTCGCTATCGCCATGCGGCTCGATGTCGCCGAAAGGCTCGCCGTTTTTCATCGTATACATGTAAATAAAGTACCCTAGCGGCGCGAATGCGAACACGGCAATGATCAACATCAGCACCATCAGCTCGATGACTCCACCCATAACTACCTCCGATTGTTTTGTTTTTATTTTTCTAAAATAAGGCCTTAGGCCTCGATTCGGACTATAACCCTATAATTACCGGGGAACAAGCGCAAATTTTCGCCAGCCTCAAGGAAGCCGATGCCCATTAGAAAACGACCCGCTAAAGCCGGTTCACCCTCCGCCGAAAAAACCGTTTGGCACGCCGTCGCCGAAGATCGACTGCTCCGCGAATTGCGCGTCAACATCGGTCAGGGCCTGGCGGCCGAGGAAGTCGAAAAACGCCTAGCCGATTACGGGGCTAACCGATTAACGCCGCGTCGCGGCAAGGGACCGGTCCGGCTATTTTTGTCGCAATTTCACCAACCGCTGGTTTACATCCTGCTGCTGTCCGGAGCGGTTACCGCATTCCTGGAAGAATGGGTGGACAGCAGCGTCATCTTCGGTGTGGTAGTGGTCAACGCACTGATCGGCTTTGTTCAGGAATACAACGCGATCCGAGCCATCGACGCCCTGGCGCGCGCGTTAAGCGTTGGCGCCACGGTGTTGCGCGACGGCCAGCGCCGCGCCGTCGCCGCGCCGGAATTGGTACCCGGCGACATCGTCGTGTTGCAGTCCGGCGACAAGGTGCCGGCCGACCTGCGCCTACTACGCATCCGCGATCTGCAAATCGACGAATCGGCCCTGACCGGCGAATCGGTGCCGATCGAAAAACGCCAGATGACGCTGGCCGACGAAACCGCGCTAGCCGACCGCGCTAACATGGCGTATTCGTCAACGCTGGTCACGTTCGGCAGCGGCGTCGGCGTCGTCGTCGAAACCGGTGACCGTACCGAAATCGGCCGAATCAACCGGATGATCGCCAGCGCCACCGAGCTGGATACGCCGCTGACCCAAAAAATGAGTGAATTCAGCCAATGGCTGCTGTGGGTCATCGTCGGCTGTGCGGTGCTGACCTTTGCGGTCGGCGTCTGGCGCGGCGAATCGATGCTGCAGATGTTCATGGCCTCGGTCGCGCTGGCGGTCGGCGCGATACCGGAAGGCTTGCCGGCCGCGATTACGATCACGTTGGCGATCGGCGTATCGCGGATGGCCAAGCGCAACGCCATCGTCCGCAAATTGCCGGCTGTCGAAACCTTGGGCAGCACCACCGTCATCTGTTCCGACAAAACCGGCACGCTGACCCAAAACCAGATGACGGTACAAGCAATATACGCCGGCGGCGACTATTTCCAGGTCGGCGGCTCCGGCTACACGCCGGACGGCGAGTTTCGCCACAACGGCCAAGCGATAGACTACCTAAGCTATCCGACACTAATGGAATGCCTGAAGGCCGGCTTATTGTGCAACGACGCCCGTCTGATCGCCGAATCCAACCACTGGCGCATCGAAGGCGATCCCACCGAAGGCGCGCTGCTGGTGGCCGCACGCAAGGCCGGTCTGCGCCATGCCGCCGTCAGCACCGCCCATCCCCGCCTGGACGCGATCCCGTTCGAATCGCAACACCAATTCATGGCAACGCTGAACCATGACCCGACGACCGACAGTCGGCGGATCTATGTAAAAGGCGCCTTGGAAAGCGTGCTGGCCCGCTGCGACAGCGCATTGGACCCCCATATGCAGCCGGTCGCGCTCAACAAGGAGCGCCTGATTCGCCAACTGGAAGAGATGGCCGAACAGGGCCTGAGGGTATTGGCCTTCGCCCGCCGCGACCATCAAGACGACGCGCTGGCCCACGCCGAAGTCGCCGGCGGCCTCACGCTGATCGGCCTGCAAGCAATGATGGACCCGCCCCGGCCGGAAGCGGTAGCCTCGATTGCCGCCTGCTACCGGGCCGGCATCGCCGTCAAAATGATTACCGGCGACCATCCGGTCACCGCGCTGGCCATCGCCAAGCAACTCGGCATGCGCCAGGCCGAGCGGGTGATCAGTGGCGTTGAGTTGCAACGGCTCGCGCCGGCCGATTACCCTGCAACGCTAGCGGCCTGCTCGGTTTATGCCCGCATCGCCCCGGAACAAAAGCTGGCACTGGTAGAAGCGCTACAATCGGCCGGCCACGTCGTGGCGATGACCGGCGACGGCGTCAACGACGCCCCCGCGCTACGCCAAGCCAATATTGGCGTGGCAATGGGCATGGGCGGCACCGAAGTCGCCAAGGAAGCCGCGGCGATGATTTTGACGGACGACCACTTCGCGACCATCGAAGCCGCGATCGAGGAAGGCCGCGGCGTGTTCGACAATCTGATCAAATTCATCGCCTGGACCCTACCGACCAATCTCGGCGAAGGCTTGGTGATAACGGCCGCAGTGTTTGCCAACGTTGCCCTGCCGATCACGCCGGTGCAAATTTTGTGGATCAACATGACCACCGCCGTGTTGCTGGGCTTGATGCTGGCCTTCGAACCCAAGGAACCCGGCCTGATGCGGCGCAAGCCGCGCAACCCCAATCAACCGATCCTGACCAAGCATTTGGCATTCCGGATTTGCTTGGTCGGGGTGCTGTTGTTGGCCGGCGCGTTCGGTTTGTTCGAGTGGGAATTGAGTCACGGCGAACCGCTCGCCAAGGCCCGCACGGTCGCGGTCAACGTTTTTGTCTTCGGCGAATTGTTTTATTTGTTCAATTGCCGCTCGTTGCGCTATTCGATGTTCAAGGTCGGGGTGTTTTCCAACCCCTGGGTGATATTCGGCGTATTGAGCATGATAGGGCTGCAACTGCTATTCACCTATTGGCCGACCATGCAGACCTTGTTCGGCAGCGCGCCGATCGGCAGCGAGGAATGGTTGTTAATCCTCGCGGTCGGCTGGGTGATTTATGCAATGGTGGGGCTCGAAAAATTAATCTGGCGCCGCTTCAACCCCGGCTAAGCCGGCGGCCGACAAGGCCGCCAGCAAGGTTTCCAAGCCGCGTAGCGCGGCTCGCCGCGCGGCCTCGTCGTCTGGGCGATTGGGCTCGGCCTGCGCCCGGATGATGGCACCATCCACCGCAATCGCCGCCGCCTCGGCCAGACGGCCGCGCATCGGGCCGTCCGGCAGCAAGCGGGCTATGACCCGCTCCATATCCTGTTTATGGTCTCGACAGATCGCCACCACTTCCGGCATCGCCCCGCCTAACTCGGCGACGCTATTGATAAACGCACAACCGCGAAACAACGGGTTGTCGAACCACTCCGCCAGCGCCAAGCTTACCGGCGCCAGGCCGCCACCATCCCGGCCGCCATGGCGGGCCAGCGCATCCTCGAACCACGCCATCCAACGCTGGTGGCGGTAATTCAAGAACGCCAGAATCAAATCGTTCTTGCTAGGGAATTGCCGGTAAAACGTCACCTTGGTCACGCCGGATTCGGCGATGACTTTGTCGATGCCGGTGGCGCGGATGCCGTCACGGTAAAACAGATCGTGCGCGGTCAGCAAAATACGCTCGCGCGGCGGTTTATCGGCTATCGATGGACTCTTATCATTCATGTCGGCGATTGTAGCGCGGATTGCTGCGCCGACGTTTCGACCGAGCCCAATCACGACGCCAGTCCGGCCGGATCAAAAGAACGCGTTAGCCGGAACCCGACGGCAACTGCGATGGGTTCCGTAACGAATCGTTTCTCCGCCACGCGATACCGGCGTTCAACCAGCCGGCGCAGGCAAGCAAACTCTTATGTTCGCCCACTTGCGCGTAGGGTTCGCGATGCACTATTCGAAGATTCAGGTTAACTTCGACGGACCTTCCGCCGAGACAGCCGATGGATTGTTAACGACGACCTACCAGCCTTCTTGGTCGGTTTCTTTCCAGACGGTTTCTTCCCAAAATCTATAGCGCGGCCAAGGCGGCTTGGGCCAGCACACAGGCTATCCACAAAAAACCGATCGTCGAAACGACGAACGAAGCTGCGGTATAAACGCGCCAATGCGCCTTCCGCCAAAAATCGGTATCGAAGGCGGCGATGGTAAATACGGTCGGATTGGCGAAGCCGCCGATAGCGACGCACCAGCAAGCCACTATCGGCAGATCGATGCCGATGCCGTAAAAGCCCAAATTGAATAAGGCCATCAAGGCGTAATCCACATGCGCCCGAATCATGGTTTTGTAATCCACCAGAAACTTGCCGTCGACGCCTTCGATCGGAAACCAGCGAGCAAACGTCATCAACCACGCCGACAATATCAACGCCAAGATGCAGGCAGCCGCACCCAACAGTAATACACTCATCACAACCTCTTTGTCTGATTTGAAAAAATACCCTGTTCTGATTCAAGACCTATCCCGGACGCGAATCTCGAAAACTTACTTACCGGTAAGTTAATTTATTGTATATTGATCGGTAAGCAAGCTGTCAAACGAGAAATTGGCCTTATCGTATCCGCCGCCCTTGACCGCTTGGCAAATTGGACCGACATAACATCCGTATGGCAAAAAACCTACAACAACGCTTGCTCGACGCGGCCACCGAGCTATTTTACAGCCAAGGTATCAAGGCCACCGGCATCGACGCCATCGTCAAATTGGCCGGCACCAACAAAATGACGCTGTACAACTATTTCTCGTCGAAAGACGAGTTGGTGCTGGCTTTTCTACGCAAGCGCGATGAAGACTTTACGCACTGGTTCGTCGAGCAACTCAACAACAAAGCCGAGCATCCCAAGGACAAGATATTGGCGATTTTCGACGTGATCGAGGATTGGATGTCGGTTCCGAGTTTTCGCGGCTGCGCCTTTATCAATGCCGCGGCCGAATTTCCGGTAGAGGGCAATCCGGTCCACCAGCTTTCCGCCGAGTTTTACGACAAATTCTCGGCCTTCATCAGCGGCCTCGCCGCGGCATGCGGCATCGTTGGCCACGATAGTCTGGCAACGCAAATCACGTTACTGGTCGAAGGCGCCATCGTCTCGGAACAAATGAAACGCCATGCCGGCGCATCGCGGCAGGCCAAGCGAGTGGCTGAAATTTTGATCGCCACCTACCAACAGGCGTCCGCCATACCAGCGGCAGCCAACCACAATCAAACCAGGACTAACGAATGACCGACTTTTATCACGAGGGGAGCCGGCGCTTCCAAGATCGTTTCGAAACTCGCGCGTTGGCCGACCGCTTGCGGGAAGCGATTGTGGACACGCAAATCAGCCCGGAAGACCGGGAGTTTATCGAAGCGCAAAACATGTTTTTCCTGGCAACCGTCGACGAAGCCGGCCGGCCCAACTGTTCTTACAAGGGCGGCGCCACCGGCTTCGTCAGGGTCTTGGACGAAACGACCATTGCCTTCCCGCTATACGACGGCAGCGGCATGTATCTGTCCGCCGGCAATGTGTCTATCATTCCGCATGTCAGCTTGCTGTTCGTCGATTTTCAACGTCAGGCACGTTTGCGGTTCAACGGCGACGCTTATATCGAAGTCGACGATGTTCTGCGCGGCGAATGGCCGGAAGCGGAACTAGTGGTACGGGTGACCCTTAGAGAAATGTTCCCAAATTGCCCGCGCTACATTCATAAAATGACGCTGGTCGAAGAATCGGCTTTCGTGCCCAAAGCCGAACGAAAAGCTCCGGCGCCGGCCTGGAAACACTTGGCTGCGGTGGCCGACGTATTGCCGCCGCGCGATGCGCATTTGACGGGAGACGAGACGGATTTGGCGGCGGTATTAAATCGAACCGAATAAAGAGCTCGCGGGAAAGTTGTTCAAGATCACTTAACTCTGGAATACCGAGCCTCATGTAGACAAATCAGTCTACATCCTGATACGATCAACCTGTAGACAAAACTGTCTACCCTGGCAATTTTCCTTATCCGGAGCACATCATGGAAACCAAACCGCCTTTACCCCCCTTTACCGCCGAGTCCGCCGCGCAAAAAGTGCGGATGGCCGAAGACGCCTGGAACAGCCGCGACCCGGACCGGGTCGTGCAGGTTTATACCGAGGACAGCCGCTGGCGCAACCGCGCCGAGTTTCCGGTCGGTCGGCAACAGATCAAGGAATTTTTACAGCGCAAGTGGGGCCGGGAACTGGATTACCGGCTGATCAAGGAGTTGTGGGCGTTTACCGACCACCGCATCGCGGTAAGGTTCGCCTACGAGTGGCACGACGACACCGGCCACTGGTTCCGCAGTTACGGCAACGAGAATTGGGAGTTCAACGAATACGGATTGATGCAACGCCGCTTCGCCAGCATCAACGATTTGCCGATCAAGGACGGCGAGCGCTTGTTTCATTGGCCTTTGGGCCGGCGCCCGGACGATCACGCCGGTTTGACCGAATTGGGATTGTGAAGCCGATCGGTCGCGGCGAATGGCGGCGGCGCCAATAAAAAGGGGCGGATCAATCCGCCCCCTAGAACAAAAAAAAATCAAACGCGGCTTAATGGCTGACGTCGACCTTGCCGCCTTTAGGTTGACCGATTTCGCCCAGCATGGTGTTGAACCAGTCGGTGTCGATATTGAAAGGTTTACCGCCTTTGATACGCGGGAACTCGATCGCCCGCAACACATTGCCCTGGTCTTCGTCGTGGCCGATCACGCCGGATTCGCGGCGGAACGCGCATTCGACCGCTAAGTCGGCGCAGGATTTGATCAAGCGCATATCGTCGATATTCGACGCGGCGGCACGGGCGAAGTAACCGGACTTTTGCACCAGGGTTTTTTCGGCGCCGACCATCTGCGAGAATTGCTCGCCGAACCATTTGCCGGGGTTGACCGCATCCAGCTTGATATGGCCGAACGCGTCGCGCGGCACTTCCTGACCTTTAGCTTGCATTTCGGCGACGATGGACTCGACGCCGGCACCTTCGGATACGAAGATGTTGACGCAATCGACTTTGTCCATGACTTCGCGCAGGCGAGCGGCTTCGGCTTCCAGGTCGATCGCCATTTCCGGAACGAATACCGCGTGGACTTCGTAGGACGCGCGGCTCAGCCCCAATTCCGGCAGCCACTCGGCTTTATCCAGCAATTTGCGGTATTCCTGGGCGGTCGCGGCGGTCAGCCAGCCGCAGTTGCGGCCCATCACTTCATGGACGATCAGCATGCGCGGGTTGGCATTGTTCTCGGCCACCACATTCATGAAATAACGCGCGCCCTGCTCGGCGGCGGTCCAGGCACCCAGCGATTGCTTGATCGGAAACACGTCGTTGTCGACGGTTTTCGGCAAACCGATCACGGTCAGACCGTAGTTGTTCTTTGCCAAAAACGCCGCCAGATCGGCCGCCGCAGTATTGGTATCGTCGCCGCCGATGGTGTGCAGAATATCGACGCCGTCCTTGATCAATTGGTCGGCCGCGACTTTTTGCGGATCTTCGCCTTCCTTAACCAAACCGCGTTTGACGCAATCCTTGACGTTGGTCAGCTTGACCCGGCTGTTGCCGATCACCGAGCCGCCGAAACGTTGCAGCAAACCGGCTTTTTGGCGCACTTCGGCGGTCACCGGATACGAATCGCCCAACAACAGGCCTTTGTAACCGCCCCGGTAGCAAATGATTTCGATGCTGGGATCGATTTCGGTGTAACGTTCGATCAGGCTGCCGATGGCGGAGTTCAGGCATGGCGCCAAACCGCCGGCCGTAAGGATTGCGACTTTTTTGGGTTTGTTCATGAGCGTGTTGATGGTTATCGGTTGAGAAAGTGATGGTACTCGATGCGGAATCCGCATTCGCGGCGTTTGGATGTGCTTAGGCCCGCGCGCCGCTAGGCCGGCGATTTTAGCACAGGCCCCGACCGAAGCTGAATCAGGAAGTGATGCGGGGGTCGTTAACTTGCCGGCCGTTTTGGGCGACGAAGACCAGGGATTGCAGATCGGCTTGAGAAGCGTCGGTCAGCAGGGCCGAATAAGTGACCGGTTCGGCATCGGTGGTGGTCAGACTGATCTTGGTGTACTGCCCGCAGTCGCTGAGCGATAACGACAGATAATCGCTCAGCGGCGCGTTCCGGCCGGTCGCCAACAACTCGGCCAATGTCAATGCCGACTTGCCGATCCGCCGAAACCGGCGCCTACGGAAGGAAAGATCTGTCATTTTGGGCTGCCCCGCGCGTTTCAAACTGAGAATTCCGCCGCTTGTCGATTCGACCCGGCGGTCGGAACAAGTGGGAAAAGCCAGCTTAATGTTCTAGCGAATTCCGGCAAGTGTACCAAGGTTCAAAACCGGCCCGAGCAGCTAATCCGGCCCGGCAAGCCAGTCGTCCACCAAACCGCAGAAGGCTTGCGGCGCCTCGACATACAGCCAATGCCCGGTATCGGGAATTTCGGAGACGCTGGCGAGCGGAAACAATCGACCAATCGCCGCGCGATCGAGGTAGCGGGACTTGCCGCCGCCGATAAACAGCACCGGCCGCGAATACGCCCGGCCCTCCGCGTCCGGGAAGCCGACGATGTGGTGGGCGTTATCCCGAATGATGTCCAAATCGATGCGCCACTGGTAACGGCCATCTTTCAGCAACAGGTTTTGCAGCAGAAATTGCCGATAGGCCAGATCGGGAATGCCGTCCGCCAAGGCCTCCTCGGCCTGCTTGCGGTTAACGATGCTGTCCACCGGCACGGCCCGCAACGCGTCGATCAGCGCATCGAAATTGTGTTGGTAGCCAACCGGCGCGATATCGGCAACGATCAAGCGATCAATCCGTTGCGGTTGGTTCAACGCCAGCCACATCGCCACCTTACCGCCCATGCTGTGCCCCAGCAAATGCACGCGATCCAATCCCAAATTGTCGATAAACGCCGCTAAATCGGCCGCCATGCTCGGATAGTCTAGCAGCGTCGCATGCGGCGACGCGCCGTGGTTGCGCATGTCCAATACATAAACATGGTAACGCCGCGCCAGTTGTTTGGCGACGGTCCGCCAATTGCGCGAGGACGCCATGAAACCATGAATCAACAAAAGCGGCGTATCGCCTGGTTCGCCGTAACTCTCGTAGGCCAGTTCGAGCGTCGTCATGCGCGTCTCAGGCAAAACCGAACACGGCGCCGAGCACCCCGCCGAATACACCGCCCCACACCACCAACCAACCCAAATGCCGCTTGATGATGCCTTGCACCATGTCCTTGACCATTTTCGGCGTCAATTCCGCCAAGCGATTGTCGATGACGGCCTCGATCTTGCCGGTCAAATCCTCGCCGATGCGGTGCGCGTTCAAACCTTGCCGTAGCGCTTGCTTGAAGCGGTCAGACTCGGCCATTTCCTCCAAGGTCAGCCGCATCTTATCGGTAAACGGTTGCTTCAACGGTTGCAGGGCTTCCTCGCCGCCCATCATCAACAGCATGCCGCCAAACGACGAATTCATGATGGACGCCACCAAACCTTCGTAGACCTTGTCGTAATCGACCGCATTCAGCAACGGCTCCAGGTTCAACACCCGGCCGCCTTGGGCTTCCTCGCGCTCGATGAATTGTTCGATATTCGCGACGGTAAAAAACTGTTCCATCATCAAGGCCTTGATCGACGCCTTGAACTCCTGAAAGCGCGCCGGAATGATGCCGGAGCCATACAAAAACGGCACTTTCTCGAACAACATATGAATCGCCAGCCAGTTGGTAATCGCCCCGGAAAACGCGAAAAAACCGATAGCCTTCAAGGTTTCGGGATAGTAGGGACTGACATAGCCTGCGACGATCACCACCAACGAAATAAGGTTGGTTAGAAAGCTCTGGTTCAATAGTCTTTTCATGCCGATAAGCCACAACGAAGTCAGTGATAGCCGGCTATTTTAACCGTAATTGCAGCCAGGAGCGACGAGGGGCGGACCGAATGCCCCACGCCGTGTAGGATTGGAACGCCAAATGGCGTGAAGAGATTAACCGCGAGCGTGGCGTACGTCGATACCGTCCAGCATGAAAATCAAGTACTGGGCAATATTACGGCTATGCTCGCCGCAGCGTTCTAGCGCTTTCATCATTTGCATCACATCCAGCGCGCGGCGCGTCATCCTGACGTCCTTCAGCACCAGGGCCAACTGGTGGCGTATACCTTCCTGCAACTCGATTTCGTAATCCCTGTCGTGACGCAACAAGGCGTAGGCCGGTTCGGTGTCGCTCTGCTCCAACGCCTGAATCAACTTGCTCAACATCAGCCTGATCAAATCGCCGATCTTGATAATGTCGGCCAGTAGCTTGGGATTCGGGTCGCTGGTATCCGGATCGTATAGCACCGTGATCAATCGGGTGAAGTCCGCAAGCTCCTCGCCGATTTTCGCCAGCTCGACAACGATTTTCGAACTGGAAATTGCCGTGCGCAGATCGTTAGCCACCGGGCAGCGTCTGGCGATCAGCGCCAAGACCTCGTTGTCGATTCGAGTTTCGCAATGTTTGACCTTGCTGGCACGCGCCAGTACCTTCTCCGCCAAATCCATATCGCCGGCGTCCAGTGCCCGCATCGCCTGTTCCAACTGCCGCATCAGCAGTTCGGTCATTGTCAGCAACAAGCTGTGTAACTGCTGCAATTCATCGTCGAATGCCCGCACAGTGTGCGCGCCAGTCGCGCTCTCGCTCAAAGTCGTCATCGTTCGCCACTCGTAAAACGGCCCAAAGCCGGAAATGCCTGACTGTAAGCCCAACAAGTTACAGGAATGTGACAGGACCGCTATCCGGAACAACAATCCCCGTAAGCCGAGGCGGACAGCCAAACCAATAACATCGTAAAAGGTTAATGAGGCAGCCGGTTTGTGCCGGCGCGGATGGAACGACGCGACATTGCCCGTGTTTAGCGCGAGCGGTCCTTCCGTCCGCCAGACCGAGCCAATAACTCATCGCGCCGACGATTCGACCAGAGCCCGATCAACAAGACAAACTACGTTACGCTTACGGTGTTAGAAACTTGGATTTTGGCCAAACGACGGGAGTTATCGGGGTTTGCCGCTGGCGAACCACTATTGCCACGGTTCGTTCGGCCAGAAAGCGCAAACCCAATCCGCGCCTGACGACCGAACCGGGTTTGCTTACGGCCAAGGATTACGCCGCGGCGACCGCGCTGCCTTGCACGGCCTGCAAGAACTCTTGCACATCGGCGTCGATCAATTCAAAGCCCAGACGTTCGCTAAAGCGTATTTCCTTGGGGGTCGGATTCTTGCGCATAAACCAACCTTTCGGCTCGGCGGCGGAATAGACGATGTCGCTCATCACCATGCGCTCGGAGTCGCGGTTCAGCGGCAAGCCGATCAGCAGATATTTCTTGCCTTTGCGGTAATCCTTCAAGAAATCCGGAATCGCGAAGCCGCCCATTAGCTCCGTGATGTAATCGACATAGTCGGCATCGGAAGCGACATAGTTAGCTTCGGGGCGTGGCGTGCCCATCGGCTTAAACAGTACCGGCAACTTCTTGTCGACTTGTTCTTGCGGGATTTCGAAATAGCTGGAGCCGTCGTAATGGTAAATTCTAAACCGGAACGCGGTAGCGGTAATCCGAGCGACACCGACGACCAAGGTATGCTCTTCGTCGGAATAGCTATCCTGCAACTGGGTGTCTCGGTTGATATCGATGACGTATTTGGGCCGCCATTCGGCCAGCCAATCGTGCAGCGCCGCCCGAGTGTATTGGGCATCGCCGTAAGTTTTGTCCAGAAACTGGGTCAGAAACGAGCGGCCGCGCTTCAGTTCCTGGTTCATCGCGGCGCGCGGAAATTCGTACATCAATTTCGGCGCCATCGGTTTGCCACCGTTCATCGCCAGAATCAAGCTATCGCTATCGGCCGGCATGGGCTCGCGAGTCAGTTTGTTCTGGGCGTCGAACACCACGCCAGGTCCCAGATAAGGTATGACTTGATTGTCGTACAAGCCGCTCAAGATTTCGGAAAAAACACTGTTCGACATATTGCGCCCCATGTAAAAGAAGGTGAAGGATACCGGGGTAAAGCAAATTTCAATCCAATTTTACCGGCGCCTCGCCAGCCCATGTACGGCAAGGCATCTGGAATTCGGCTGCCGGCCGCCGGCTGGCAACAACCGTATAAAATTCAGTGGTTTTGTCGGCTCTGCTACAAACGAGGCAAAGTGAGTGAGTTAGAAACTAGTCCAAACACAGGTACCCATATCGGGTGGGGTAGAGCATGGTTTCGAATTGGGGTACGCACAAGCCTTTTTATCTACGCGGTGGAAGCAATTTATTTTCAACTGCTCCGCGAATGCCCTGGATTGTTTTCAGGCTTTTCGACAACACTTCAAATCATTGTTTTATATGGCGTCCCGGAGACGATTCGAACGTCCGACCTGTCCCTTAGGAGGGGACCGCTCTATCCTGCTGAGCTACCGGGACTTAGACCACGAATTTTAACACAGCCCTTTTGATTAGGACTTTTGTTTTCGGATTTCCACCCGCTCCAGGGAGGTGATGAAATACGACAGCTTGGATTGACTTTTGGATGACAGACTCTCGAAGAATCCACCGATTTGAACCTTGCTGGAACTCTGCCCTATAGGCTTGACGAAACGGACGATCAAGTCAAAATCCATCGCGTAATCCTCAAACTGAATCTGGCACCCCTTGATTTTGTCACCGCGTTGGACCCGCGCCCTATTGGCGGGAATGTTAATGCCGGCACCGCCGCGCGACAAATCGAATAAATAACCGCCGATCGACATGCCGGTGCGCTGGACAATGCCGTTGAACGGAATTTCCAGAGTGGCAATCTCCAAGCGCGGCGAGCGGCGGCGTTGCGGATAAAAAATACGGTCCGGAAACGGTGCCTTGTAATAGCTGATCCCGCGCATATGGCCGATTTCGATCGCGCTCAGATTGAATGACAAATGAATGCCCTTATGAAAGGTCGATAACTTTAGCGACCGGCTGCGCAATAACAAATCATTGCCGTGCTTGGGCACGAGTTCGTCGAGAATGATGGCGTTTTTATCGAGCTTGACGCCGAGTATCGAAGAACTGAAGTCTTCCTGACAACCTTCGATTTGTATCGTACACAATGGCGATCCAGTCTCGATTTCGGCCAGCAATTTGGCGATGCGATCCGGGTCCGTCAAAAAATTCGGATTTTCGAACGCGAAAAAATCGCTGTCGTCCGATTCCGGCGCCGGCTCATCGGATTTGGCAAACCATTGCTTAAGTTTTTTGAGCATGTAAAACGACCCTACCTTGTAAGCGGATTTCAGTCTACACCGAAATCAAGGCATGAGAAAACAGCTCGCTCCGCGTCGAACCGTCCGGGCCGTAAGTGGCGGCCAACGGCGATTTGCCGCGCAAAATTTGCAGGGATCGTTGAGTGTGGCGACTGAGTAATGCGATGCTTGCGCCGTTTTGCTCGTTGATGGCTTTGCATTGCCGAGAAACCGCCACGATTTGCCGCCAAAGATTCCACGCCTCCAGCACGCTCAGACCGGCGGCCTTGGCTTTGACGAGGTAGTTTTTGACACCATCGCCGCCGACGCCGAGTTGTTCGGTGGCCAGCACTTGGCCGAATTGACGGGTGAATTGATCGAGTTCGGCCACCATCTCTTTTTTCTCGGCGGCGATGCGGGAGATGACATCGGGATCGGCGGCCCGTCCGAGCTGTTCGGCTTCCGCTTTTAACAGCTCGAACAATTTTCCGGTAGCCTTATGGCCGTGAATCAGAAGTTTTTCGGCGATGGGGAAGGTTTTCTCTATCATGGCGTCAGGAACTGTCTGGTAATTTATCCTCGAATTGCATCATTTTGCGAGCAATTCGCTCCGGGTCGAACGAGTAAGTGCCGGATTGCAGCGCCGCGCGAATTTCGGCGACGCGGTCTTCGTTCACGGCGGGCGAGGATGCACTGGTCGCGGCGGCCTCGGCCAAGCCTTGCGCCGTCGCGGTAATGTTGACGGTATCCGTGTCCAGCGCGCTCGCCGACTGGTCTTTGTTGGCTTCGACCAGATCTTTCGCGGCCGTTTTTGCGGGCACCACCGTGCTGAAAGCTTTACCATTGATGGATTCGATAGCCATGGCGACATTCCTAAAAGAGTTTTATCTGGAGCTGTTAGCGGCATCATCATAAATTCCTTTAGGCATCGGTCAAAAATTGACCGTCACTTGTCCGGAACCGACCACGACGGCCTGGATCACCCGTTGCGACGACAGGTTTTTGACACTGATTCTCTGGCCTTCGGTGCCATCGTTCAACGCAGTCCCCATCGCGGTAATCAACATCCCGAACTTGCCCGACTGTATGTTGACCCGCTCGCCGCGTCGGACCAAGGTCGGTTCGGCATAATGTTGACGATTCAGCACGCTGCCGGCGGGGATATTGCGAACCGCTTGTTTGTCGACCACTTGGCTGGCATCGGTCACATAACCGGCCTGCATCATGCCGGCATCGCGGATTTCGAAATTTAGATACTCGGCACGAATCACATCGTTGCGGCGCAACGACTTGTTGAGGATCGCGACCTGTTTGAAGGCCTTGACCATAGCAACGCTGTACACCGTCCAGCCTTTATCAGCCTGGCAACGCACACCAACGGTATTGCGCCCCGGCTTGATCTCACCTGACTGGGCGAAGGCCTGCAGCGGCTGGGCACACATCGGTAGTTGCAAGCGCGGGTCGATCTGGGCGACGACCACTTCGTAGCGGCCGCCAGGCTCCAGCGCGGCGCCGACAAATTGGGTCACGCTATCCCGTATCTCTTGCACCGGCTGGGTTGACGCGGCGGCCACTTGCCCGGCCACCAACAGGCTTGCTATCGCTAAGGCTTTCATATTCGATTGTCGGTTTTTTGACTATGCCGTCAATCCAGCACTAAACATGCCAGCATTTTTTAAAGTAAACCAAGGCAAAGTCGCTATAATTTTGGAACACTGTCATTCCAGGGGAATTTTATGGCCGGAGTCTTAGACGGCGTCGATCAGCGCACTAAATTGGCGGGACACAACCGTTTCGAACTGCTGCTGTTTAAGCTGACCAGCCAGCAACGCTTCGGGATCAACGTCTTCAAGGTTCAAGAGGTTATTCAATGCCCGCCGTTGACCCAAATTCCCAATTCCCACTCCGTGATTTGCGGCGTCGCCCATTTACGCGGCAAAACTATTCCGGTCCTCGATCTTTCGATGGCCATCGGCATGCGCCCTTTGACCAGAGATGCGGGCTGCTACGTGATCGTGACCGAGTACAATCGCTCGATTCAAGGCTTTCTGGTCGGATCGGTCGATAGAATCATCAATATCGGCTGGGAGCAGGTCAAAGCGCCACCCACCGGCACCGGCAAGGAAAGCTACCTGACCGCCGTCACCGAAGTGGACGGCGAGCTGATCGAAGTGATAGACGTCGAAAAAGTGATGAAGGAAGTCATTGGCGGCCGGGAAGAAGCCGCCGCCGAAAACATTGAAGTCGACATCGCCAGCAAAAACGACCATATTCTGGTCGTCGACGATTCCTCGGTCGCCCGCAATCAAGTCAAGCGCGTGTGTCAGCAAATCGGCCTGGAGTGTACCCTGCTGAAAGACGGGCAGGAGGCTTGGGACCATTTGAGCGATCTGATCGCCGACGGCGTCAAAATCGAGGATCGTTACGCGATGATTATTTCGGATGTGGAAATGCCGCGCATGGACGGCTACACGCTAGCCACCAAAATCAAGGCCGATGCCAACATGAAGCACATCTATCTGATCCTGCACACCTCGTTGAGCGGCGTCTTCAATACCTCGATGGTACAGAAAGTCGGCGCCAACGAATTCCTCGCGAAATTCGACCCGGATGCCTTGCTGGATTCCATTCAAAAGCAACTTAAACATCAGCATGCCACGCACCATTAACGCCGACCGTTTCCCGGCGTACCACGCTTGACTTCCAGCATGTCCAATCTTATCGGTTCGGCCGGCGGCGAGCCGAATTTAAGCTCGGCCGCTTACCAAAGCATCTGCGAGTTCCTGGACCAGAACTGCGGCATCGTGCTCGGCAACAGCAAGCAATATCTCGCAAAAAGCCGCTTGCTGCCGTTGCTGGTCAAGTTCGAATTAGCGGATTTCAACGAACTTGCTCAAGCCCTGCAATCCGCCGCGTTTTCCTCCGCCAAACTAAAAAGCGCGGTCATCGACGCGATGACCACCAACGAAACCTACTGGTTTCGCGACGACAAACAGTTTTCCGACTTTAAGGACCGGGTATTACCGGAGTTACTGAACCAAAAAAACGGTAGCCTGCGGATTTGGTCGGCGGCGTGTTCTACCGGTCAAGAACCTTACTCGCTGAGCATCTGTGCGCTCGAAGTCCTGCGCGGCACGGGTAAAAACCGCAATATCCAGATTATCGGTACCGATATCTCCGAAACCGTGCTGGCGGACGCCAAACGCGCGGTGTATTCCGAGTTGGCTTTATCGCGCGGCGTGGACAGCGCCACTCAAGCCCGCTACTTCCAAAAGAGTTACGAAGGCTACACGCTCAACGACGACGTCCGCCAACTCGTGCGCTTTCAGCAATTCAATCTGCTTAAATCCTTCGCCGCGCTCGGCCGTTTCGACGTGATATTTTGCCGCAACGTGTTGATTTACTTTTCGGACGCGGTGAAGCGTGACATTATTGGCCGCATGGCCGAGAACTTGGAAACCGGCGGCTATCTGTTTCTGAGCAGCACCGAGTCAATGCCGACCGGTCTCGGCGCGTTTGAACCCGTTCGCAACGGTCAATCAACCTATTTCAAAAAGCGCGGCTGAACCGGGCTTTGACAACCGACCCCGATATCGAGCAGTACTCGATGCACGGGCAGGTTGCCAAACGGCGGCCAGCGTCCAGGCTCGACGGATTCAAGCCAACCGGTATTACTCCCAAAACCCTATTCTCCGCCACACCACCGGACCCGAACCATGACCGACGACGAAATCCCGACCGAAAGCCAGCCCACCAAGCGCCATTTCGGCATCGAACAAACCGTATTCATCCTGCTGATCTTGCTGTCGCTGGTGGGCATTTTTATCACCGACTTCAACCCCGACGACGGCTACGGTTATTGGCTGGCGATGGTCTTCGTGTTCGGACTGCTGTCGATTTTCGTGGCCCGCCTGCGCGCCAAAAGCAACGAAGCGGATCTGGGCAAAATCGTAAAAGCCCAGGCAATGCATTGGCTACATACGATAGTCGTCGTGGCCGCCGCATCCATGTTGAACAAATCCGGCCAAATGGTCGGCGTCTCAAGCGATATGCTGATCCTGCTGATATTGGGCCAATCGACGATGCTGGACGGATATCACATCGGCTGGCAGTTCAGCCTACTCGGCTTCTTTCTGGTCGGCTGCGCATTAATCATCGCTTTCTTCCAGCCCTTCATGTGGATTTGCGCCGGACTGGCGGCTCTCGTCGTCGCCGCGTCCTTCATGCGCTCTCGCGTCGATTGATAGGCTTCCCCGAACCGGACGCCCCCACCGCCCACCGC
>NZ_LUUK01000004.1 GCF_001644025.1 Methylomonas koyamae | reverse complement strand
AAGCAACCCGCCCCCCTCCGCCGGAATCTTGACGCACCTCGCCTAAGCGCCGGTCTCAACCCCGCAAAATTGCGCACCGGTCATGCGGAAAAATTTTGCCGCCGCGCGGCAAACGGCAAATTTTGACGCTCGTCCAGACGCCACTCCAGCCAATCCAACTGATTTATTCAGACTTTTTATTTATGGCATATTTTCTGCTAAATACGGGTATCAACTCGAAGAGGCGGCAAACCATGTCAATCAATTTCGACCGAGCATTGGGCGTTCATCCGCAAGCGCTAACCCTACGCGAAAAACGTAGCGAAATTTTGGCGGCGAACCTCGCCAATGCGGACACCCCCGATTACAAGGCCAGGGATCTGGACTTCAAATCGGTATTCCAGCAATCCCTGGCGGACGCTAGCGGCGACCTACGTCGCACCCATCAGGGCCACATGACCGGCCCCAATGCCTTGCTCGGCGCCGAACTGCTGTACCGGACGCCGTATCAAGCCTCTCTGGACGGCAATACCGTCGAGACCAATATCGAACAGGCGAAATACGCCGAAAACGCCGTGCAATACCAAGCCAGTCTGCGCTTCGTCAGCGACGACTTTGCCGGGCTGGTCAGAGCCATCAAGGGAGAATAACCATGTCCTCATTGCGAATCTTCGACGTTGCCGGCAGCGGCATGAATGCGCAAAACCTGCGCCTGAATCTGGTGGCCAGCAACATTTCCAACGCCAGTAGCGTCAGCAGCAGCATCGACCAAGTCTACAAGTCGCGGCAGCCGGTGTTCGCGGCCGAATTTCAAAACCAGCTCGACCGCCGAGCCGGCACCACCGGTGTCGAAGTCCGCGGCGTCGTCGAAAGCCAGGCGCAACCGATCATGGAATACGCGCCGAATCATCCGATGGCCGACGAACTAGGCTACATCTATAAACCCAACGTCAACACCATCGAGGAAATGGCCAACATGATGTCGGCCTCGCGCGGCTATGAAAACAACGTTGAGGTGCTTAACACCGCTAAAAACCTAATTCTACAGACCCTGAAGATGGGGCAATGAGGACTAAGCCATGACGACCCTAACGGATACCTTCAACAGTTTGGGACTGGCCACGACCGGCTCGGCGTCAAGCGCCAGCAGCGCGACCAGCAAAAGCCAGTCGTTAAGCCAAAGCGAATTCTTAAAACTGTTAACGACCCAGCTCACCCATCAAGATCCGACCAAACCGATGGACAACGCCGAATTCGTCAGCCAAATGGCGCAGATCAGCGCGGTTTCCGGCATTCAGGAGTTACAAACCTCATTCCAGACCCTGTCGGATTCGTTAAATGCCGACCAAGCCCTGCAGGCGGCCAGCATCGTTGGCCATACCGTCGTGGCACCAGGCTCGCAAGCCTTGCTTAGCGCCGGCGGCAGCGTATCCGGCGAACTCGATATACCCAGCACAGCAACCAGCGTCGGCGTGCAAATCGTCGACCCGGAGACCGGCACGGTGGTTCGGGAACTCGATCTGGGCGCGCAATCGGCCGGAACGCTGAAATTCGAATGGGACGGCAACGACAGCGCCGGCACTCCGGCCGATCCGGGCGTATACAAAATCAAGGCCTTCGGCTGGCTGGACGGCACCAATACCGCGCTGGATACCAGCATCAACTCCAAGGTAAAAAGCGTCGCCATCGGCAGTAACGGTAGCGGTCTGTCCGTGAATCTGGAAGGTCTAGGCGACATCAAATTCAGCAAAATCAAACAAATTCTTTAAGGAGCAGGCGTCATGGCTTTTACAACAGCACTCAGCGGTTTGAATGCCGCATCCAACAATCTGTCGGTTACCGGCAATAACATCGCCAACTCCAATACGGTGGGTTTCAAGAAATCCCGCTCGGAATTCGCCGACGTCTATGCCGCCAGCCTCGGCGGCGTCAGCAGCACCACGGCCGGCTCTGGCGTCAAGGTCACCAACGTGGCCCAGCAATTCAATCAGGGCAGCTTGTCATTCACCGACAACAATTTGGACCTGGCCATCAGCGGCGAGGGTTTTTTTACGCTGGCGAAAAGCCCTACCGAAACCACCGATTTATCGTACACCCGCGCCGGCGAATTCAAATTGGACAAGGACGGCTATCTGGTCAACAACCAGGGCAAGGCCTTGATGGTGTACGCGCCCAACGGTACCTCGGTGACCGACGGCTTCAGTACCGGCGTCACCCAATCCGTGCAAATCAACACCCTGACCGGCCTGCCCAGCGCCACCGATACCGCGTCGCTAACCGTCAACCTGAACGCCAACGCGGCCACCCCGAGCGTCACCACCTTCGACCCGACCGACAGCAATTCCTATAATTCGCAAACCTCGGTGACGATTTACGACTCGCTCGGTTCGCCGCACATTCTGACCACCTATTTCGTCAAGGGCACGTCAACCGCCAGTTCCACCGACTGGGACGTCTATCACTACATGAGCGAACCGGCCACGCCGACCGCCAAGACGCCAGTCAATGCCGGCACCTACGGTTCGACGGTGTCCGCGCCATCCGACCTAACGGTGCCGCCGACGCCGGCGACAATGACCTTCGACTCCTCGGGCAAATTGACCACCCCATCCAACGGCCGCTTCGCGCTCAGCGCCTACACCATCACGCCTGCCACCGGCGCGTCCGACATCACCGTATCGACGATGGACTATTTCGGGTCCACCCAGGTCCAAGAGAAATTCAGCGTCAACGCGATGACCCAAAACGGTCTGCCTGCCGGACGCCTGACCGGCATCGACATCGACGATGAAGGCGTGATTTTCGCCCGCTTCAGCAACGGCGGCTCGCAAACCATGGGCAAGGTCGCTCTGACCCGTTTTGCCAACACCAACGGCCTGTCCAAACTCGGCGATACCGCCTGGGGTCAAAGCGCCACCTCCGGCGACCCGATCGCCGGCGAAGCCGGTTCCAACAATTTCGGCTTGATTCAATCCGGCGCGCTGGAAAGCTCGAACGTCGATCTATCGGCGCAATTGGTCAATCTGATCGTCGCCCAACAAGCGTATCAAGCCAACGCCCAAACCATCACGACCGAAAACACCATTATGCAGGCCGTCCTCAACATCAGGTAAACACGGCTAGCGCGGGACCGGGCCGGCAAGCGGCGCCGGTCCCGCCTGCTTTTACGGAGATTTCCCATGGACCGCAGCCTTTACATCGCGATGAACGGCGCCAAGCAGACCTTGCTGGCGCAAACGGCCAACGCCAACAACCTCGCCAACACCCAGACGCCCGGCTTCAAGTCCGACTTCGAGCAATTCCGAGCCATGCCGGCGTTCGGACCCGGTTATCCGACCCGCGTTTACGCGATGACCGAACGGCCCGGCAGCGATCTCTCGTCCGGCGCGCTGCAAACCACCGGCAACGAACTCGACGTCGCCATCAACGGCCCCGGCTGGATCTCGGTTACCACGCCGGACGGCAAGGAAGCCTACACCCGCGCCGGCGATCTGCGCATAACGCCCGAAGGCCAACTGCAAACCAGTTCCGGGCTCGCTGTCGTCGGCGAAGCCGCGCTCGGCATCACGATACCACCGGCTCGCAAAATCGACATCGGCGACGACGGCACCATCAACATCGTGCCGCAAGGCGAAAATTCGACCAACACCGTGATCGTCGACAGAATCAAGCTGGTCAATCCCGATCCGGCTTCGCTGGAGAAACGCGAGGACGGCTTGATGCATACCAAGGACGGCGCGGTTCAGACGGCAGACGCGAACGTCGTATTGGTCCAGGGTGCCCTGGAAAACAGCAACGTCAATCCGATGGCGGCGATGGTGGAGATGATCGAACTGTCCAGAAACTTCGATCTGCAAAGCAAGGTCATGAAAACCGCCGACGAAACCGCCAACAGCACGGCCAAGATCATGCAAGTGGCATAGAAGCTGCTTTATCCCTGATAAGACAAAAACTTGTCAGATCAGGAGACGAACATGACAGAACGAGCATTATGGGTCGCAAAATCCGGACTGGATGCCCAACAAACCCGAATGGCCGTGATTTCCAACAATCTGGCCAACGTCAACACCACCGGCTTTAAGAAAGCCCGACCGATTTTCGCCGACTTGATGTACCAAAACGTCCGTCAAGCCGGCGGCCAATCCACCCAAAACACTCAGTTGCCGACCGGCTTGCAGTTGGGCACCGGCGTCAGAACCGTCGCCACCGAGAAGCTGCACACCCAGGGCAACGTTCAGCAAACCGGCAACTCGCTGGACATGGCCATCAGCGGCCGCGGCTTCCTGCAAATCCTGATGCCGAGCGGCGAGATCAATTACACCCGCGACGGATCGTTCAAGCTGGATTCGACCGGCCAGATCGTCACCTCCAACGGCATGCCGCTAGAGCCGGCCATCACGGTACCGCAGGATGTCACCAGCATTACGATCGGCCTAGACGGTACCGTCACCGTCACCCAACCCGGCTCGGCGGCGGCCAACCAAATCGGCCAGATTCAAACCGCCGACTTTATCAACACCGCCGGCCTGGAGCCGATCGGCGACAACTTGTACCGAGAAACCGTCGCCAGCGGCGCGCCTATCGTCGGTACGCCGGGCGAGAACGAATTCGGCAATCTGGTGCAAGGCTCGCTGGAGACGTCCAACGTCAACGTGGTCGAGGAATTGGTCAATATGATCGAAACCCAACGCGCATACGAGATGAACTCCAAGGCCATCTCCACCACCGACCAAATGCTGTCGTTCGTTACCCAACAACTCTAATTCAGGGGCATGACGATGAACACCTATTTTCCGCATCGGCGCCGGTACTCCGGCAAACTCTTGCCGCTGGCGGCCGCATTGCTGCTGGCACTGACCGGTTGCGACACTCTGCCCAAGCGCGATCCGGATTTCGCACCGGTCCAACCGGCCGATCTGCGGCCCCCGCAACAGAACAACGGCTCGATTTACCAGGCCGGTTACGACATGCGCCTGTTCGAAGACATCAAGACCCGCCGAGTCGGCGACATTTTGACGGTCACACTGGACGAAGCCACCCAAGCCAGAAAACAAGCCAATACCAACACCTCGAAAAACACCTCGGTGTCGGCGACCGCGCCAACGCTGTTCGGCGTCGCCAGCCAGGCCTTGTTGGGTCACGACTTGAAAACCAGCTTGGCCGCGACCACGCAATTCGACGGCAAGGGCAAGGCCGACCAAAGCAATACGCTGACCGGCGACATCAGCGTCACCGTCGTCGAAGTACTGCCGAACGGCAACGTCCGGGTGCGCGGCGAGAAACGGGTGGCCTTGAACGACGGTAACGAATACGTGCGCTTGTCCGGCATTGTTCGCCCCATCGACATTGATGCCGCCAACACCGTGTCGTCCTCCAAAGTCGCCGATGCAACGATTATGTACACCGGCGACGGCGGCATCGCGGATTCCAACAAAATCGGTTGGCTGGCCCGATTTTTCCTGAGCCCGATTTTCCCGTTTTAAACCGTTTCGGCGCTCTTTTGAGGATACCATCATGAACAGAACCACATTGATCGTCATCGCCTTCTGGCTGCTGAGCGGCGGCTGGGCGCATGCCGAACGTATCAAAGACTTGGCGTCGGTGGCCGGGGTACGCTCCAACCAGTTGGTCGGCTACGGCTTGGTCACGGGCCTGGACAAATCCGGCGACAAATCGTCCAAGTTCGCCCCGCAAACCTTGCGCAATATGATGGGCCAGCTCGGCCTGACCCTGCCGCCGGGTACCGATCCGAAAGCCAAAAATACCGCGTTCGTCAGTATTCACGCGGAACTGCCGGCCTTCGCCAAACCGGGTCAGAAAATCGACGTCACTGTCTCGTCCATCGGCGATGCCAAAAGCCTGCGCGGCGGCTCTTTGCTGATGAGTCCGCTCAAGGGCGCCGACGGCAAGGTTTACGCGATTGCCCAAGGCAATCTGGTCGTCGGCGGCCTGAGCGCGGGCGGCCAGGACGGCTCCAAAATCACCGTCAACAATCCGTTGGTCGGCCGAATTCCCAACGGCGCGTCGGTCGAACAAGTGGTGCCGACCTCGTTCGACCAAAGCGGCGATCTGGTCTTTAACTTGAACAACACCGACTTCACCACCGCCAACAACGTGGTCCAAGCGATTAATAAAGCCTTCGGCGCCGATACCGCCCGCGCCGTCGATGCCGGCTCGGTCAGCGTGCGGGCACCGGTGGAGGCTTCGCAACGGGTCAGCTTTGTTTCGATGTTGGAAAACCTCGACGTCACGCCGGACGACGCGCCGGCCAAGGTCATCGTCAACTCCCGAACCGGCACCGTAATCATCAATAGCAAGGTCAGGGTGCAGCCGGCGGCGGTATCGCACGGCAGCTTGACCGTGACGATCAACGAAAACCCGCAAGTCAGCCAGCCCAATCCGCTATCGGGCGGCAGTACAGTGGTCACGCCGCAATCGCAGGTGTCGATCAAAGAGGACAAAAACCATATGTTCGTCTTCAACCCCGGCGTTTCGTTGGACGAAATCGTCCAGGCGGTCAACGGAGTCGGCGCCGGACCCAGCGACTTGGTGGCGATTTTGGAAGCCCTGAAATCGGCTGGCGCGCTACGGGCGGAATTGATCGTCATTTAAGTCTGACAGTGCTTGGGAGGTTGCCATGTTAAACGCGGATACCACATCGGTTTATACCGACTTCGCCGGATTGGCCAAATTAAAACAAGGCGCGCGCGAATCGTCGCCGGCCGCCATCAAGGAAGCCGCCAAACAATTCGAGTCGCTGTTTCTGGGCATGGTGATGAAAAGCATGCGCGAAGCCAAACTGGCCGACGGCTTTGCCGACAGTCAACAGAGCAAGATGTACCAAGACATGTACGACCAGCAAATGGCCATGCATTTATCCGGCACCGGCGTCGGGCTGGCGGAAGTCATCGCTAAGCAGCTGAGCCCTAGGCAAGACAAGCAGGAAGACGAGCCAGGCCGTGTACTACAAGCCAGCGACTACTTGGATCGCGTCGCCGGCAGCGGCTCGGCTAACGGCAACCGGCAACCGCCGCGCGGCGGGCAAGCCGCGTCCAACGCGTTGGACGCCTCGGGACTGAGCAGCCTGGAACGCAGCCTGGCTCGACTGGAGCGTGACCAGTCCAACACCGCCGGACGCTGGCGCGACTTGGACGCGGCACCGGCCTCGTCGGACGTAATCGATGACGGCGCCACGCCGGCCCAGCAAACCTTTTTCAACGAATTGATGCCGCATGCCCGGCAAGCCGCGCAAAGCTTGGGGGTCGACGCCAAACTGTTGCTGGCTCAAGCCGCGCTGGAAACCGGCTGGGGACAGGCGATGGTCAAAAACGGCGGCGATAACAGCTATAACCTGTTCAACATCAAGGCGGATAGAGCCTGGCAAGGCAAGCAAGCCAAGGCAATGACATTGGAGTTCGACGGCGGCGTCGCCCAAAAACAGGTGGCCGGTTTCCGCGCTTACGACTCGTACAAAGATAGCTTTAACGATTACGTGGACTTCATCAAATCCAACCCGCGTTATGAACAAGCGTTGAAAAACGCCGAGAACCCTGCGCAATACATCCGCTCTTTGCAAAAAGCCGGCTATGCCACCGACCCCAAATACGCGGAAAAAGTCATGTCGATCTATCGCAGCCATGCCGGCGACAGCGCGGCGAGCGACACCAACGGTTAGGAGACCATCATGGGCTTGGGCATATTGGACACCGCATTATCCGGACTGACGGCGTTTCAGCGCTCGCTGGAAACCACCAGCAACAACATTTCCAACGTCAGCACCGAAGGCTACAGCCGGCAGCGCGTCGAAACCGCGACCCGTCGCGAGCAATATACCGGCTCCGGCTACGTCGGCAGCGGCGTCAGCGTCGTCAATATCACCCGCAGTTACGATCAGTTCATTACCGGCCAGGTCCGCTCCAGTACCTCGGCCTACCACGACGTCGATAGTTTTTATACCTTGTCCAGCCAAATCGACAACATCACCGCCGACGACACCACCGGTCTGGCGCCGGCGATGAAATCGTTCTTCGACGCAGTCGACACCGTCGCCAACGACCCCACCTCGATCCCGGCCCGCCAAACCTTGTTGACGCAGGCCAGCTCGTTGACCCAGCAGTTCAACACCTTGAATACCCGCTTCGGCGAATTGCGCGATCAGGTCAATACCAACCTGGAGACCGATCTCACCGAGATCAACGGGTATGCCAAGGCCCTGGCCGATCTCAACGTAAAAATCGTCGCCGACATCGGCAGGGCTTCCGGTCGAGAAATGCCCAACGATTTGCTGGACCAACGCGACTTGCTACTGAACAAAATCGCCGAAAAAGTCGACGTCAATTTCACCAACCAAACCGACGGCTCAATCAATGTCTTCATCGGCAACGGCCAACCACTGGTCTTAGGTAATTCCGCGTCGCAGCTCTCCCTGCAGTCCTCCGCCACCGATTCGACGCATAAAGAAATTCTGCTGAACGGCCAGGACATTTCCGGTCTGATTTCCGGCGGCGAGCTTTACGGCAATTTGCGTTTCCGCGACCAAGTACTGGACCCGGCTCAAAAACAACTGGGCACGCTGGCGATGGGTCTGGCCACCGAGTTTAACAGCACCCATCAGGCCGGTTTCGATTTGAACGGCGACCCCGGCCTGGCTTTCTTCGACCTCGGCTCGCCGGTGGTTCAGGTCACGCCGCACGCCGCCGACGACAACCTGCTGGCCACCGCCAGCTTCGTCGCCCCCAGTTCGTCGGCCAACCTGGATACCAGCTACCGGATCAGTATCACCGGCACCAGCCCCAACGCCTATACGTTGACCAATCTGAGCAGCAACACCAGCCAAACCGGCCTGGACGACACGACGCTTGCCACCGCCGCCGCAGCCTTAGGCTTCAGCATCACGTTCAGCGGCGGTTCGCTGACCAGCGGCGATACCTTCGACCTCAGCCCGAGCTTTAACGCGGCCGGCACCTTGAAGGTGAACAGCGCGATCACCAATCCCAAACAAATCGCCGCCGCCAGCAGCGCCGCCGGGGTGCCCGGCGACAACAGTAATGCGCTGGCGCTGGCCGATCTGGAAACGAAAACCCTGATGCAAAACGGCAAGGCCAGTTTCACCCAAGTCTACAGCCAGTTGGTGGCCGATGTCGGCTCGCAAACACACGCGGCCTCGGTCAACCGGACCGCGCAGGACACCTTGTTGAAACAAGCCACCAGCGCCAAGGAAACCGTTTCCGGCGTGAATCTCGACGAGGAAGCCGCCAACCTGATCAAATTCCAAAACGCTTACGCCGCCGCCGCCAAGGCCGTATCGGTGGCTAGCACGCTATTCGACACCCTCATTGGAGCGGTACGTTAGGAGAATTCACATGCGCATTTCCACGACCTGGAACCACCAGCTCGGCGTCGACGCGATGCTGGAACAACAGTCCAAACTCAGCGATACCCAACTCAAATTGTCTTCCGGCAAGAAATATCTGTCGCCGTCCGAAAATGCTCCGGCGGCGGTGTCGTTGATCAATTTGGAACAAAACATCAAAGAGAACCAACAGTTTCAGACCAACATCGGAGCGGCCCGGCAACGCTTGGAGTTGCAAGAGTCCAGCCTGGAAAACGCGACCAACGTGTTGCAACGCATCCGCGAATTGGCCGTGCAAGGTATGAACGACAGTAATACTGTTACCAATCGTCAGGAAATTGCCGCGGAAATCGATGAACTAAACAAACAGTTGCTGGGTATGGCGAACACCAAAAACGCTAACGGCGAGTATTTGTTTGCCGGCTACAAGAGCGACACGATTCCGTTCGATACCACCACTTACGCCTATCAGGGCGACGCCAACCAGCGCAGCATCGCCATCGGCCCCAGCCGGACCATAACCGATGGCGACGCCGGTGAAGCAGTCTTCGGCGTGTACTCGGCCGGAACATTGACGCCCGGCGGCATCGACAATGCATTTCAAGCCATCAACCGGTTATCTCAGGATCTGAAAGCCAATACGCCAAACAGCGGATCATTGGACGATATCGATAGAGCGATGGTCCGCTTCGAAACCACCCGCGCCTCGACCGGCGCGCGCTTGCACGCACTGGACGATCAGCAAAATTTGAATACCGACTACATCCTGGCCAACAAAACCACCGCGTCGGCGATAGGCGACTTGGATTATGCCGACGCATTGAGTAAATTCAGTCTGCAACAAACGTCGTTGCAAGCCGCGCAAGCCGCGTTTACCAAGGTGCAAAATCTGTCATTGTTCAATTACATTTCGTAGCAAAACACATCGGTTTGCCACCCATCGAAGGAAACTCAGTTTTCTGTTCGCGAATCGAAGCGTAACGACCGGGACTTGGATATTGTCGGCCGCTTTCCGTTCAAATCTTCCGTGCCGCGATCGCTTGGCTAAGCTGGTAAACCGCCATCGCATAGAGCGGGCTATGGTTATAACGGGTGATGACGTAGAAATTGTGCAAGCCTATCCATAAATCTTCGCCGATTTGCTGTTGGTACGCCAGCAGCTTGACCGCCTCGCCGGCGGGCAAACCGGCCGGCAATTCGACCCCCAACTTGCGCAGTTCGGCCGCACTGGTGTCGGGCTTGCCACCCTTGCTCAAGGCCTTTTTATACGCCTCTCCCGCAGCGTTGACCGGGTACGCGATCGGACCGCCGGGTTTCCATTGGTTGCTGGCAAAGTAGTTGGCGACGCTGGCGATCGCATCGGCCGGATTCGTCCAGATATTGCGTTTACCGTCGCCATCCAAATCCTTGGCATAGCTTCGAAAACTGCTCGGCATGAATTGCGGCAAGCCCATCGCACCGGCGTAGGAACCCATCGGCTGCAACGGGTCCATGCCCTCCTCGCGCGCCAAAACCAAAAATTGCTCCAACTCCTTCAGAAAGAATTCGCTACGCGGCGGATAGGCGAATCCCAATGTCGCCAACGCATCGATCACCCGGTATTTGCCGGTGTGCGCGCCGTATTTGGTTTCGACGCCGATGATGGCGACGATAATGTCCGCCGGAACCCCATATTGGTGTTCGGCTTGGCGCAACGCGGCTTCGTTATCCTTCCAAAACTGCACGCCGCCTGCGATGCGGGCCTCGGTCATGAAAATTTCGTGGTATTGAAACCAGGGCTTGCCCTCCGCCGGCTTGGACATGGCATCGAGTATCGGCTGCTGGATGTTGACCGCCTTGAACAAGCTCCGTAACTCCGTTTCGTTGAAACGATGTTGCTTGACCATCTGCTTGATGAAGCCGTTGAAGGAATCGGTGGTGGCAACTTCAGCCAGTGCCTGGCCGACGGCCGACAATAACAACAACATAAACGCGACTTTAAAATTCATAAACTCAGACAGAAAAAAGGAATAATTGGGGAATATTACGCGGTTTTTCCCGAGCGGACCGCTGGTTTATGGCGATCGCCTCAAACCGGCAACAACTTGCGATGAGTGTGTATCGACATCAGAATGCCGAAACCGGCCATCAGCGTCACCATTGAGGTGCCGCCATAACTGACCAAGGGTAGCGGCACTCCAACCACCGGCAACACGCCGATCACCATGCCGATGTTGACGAACACGTAAACAAAGAAGGTGAAGGACAAACTGCCGGCCAACAACCGGGAATAGGTATCCTGGGCTTGCACGGCAATGTAAAAGCAGCGGCTGATGACCAGTAGATACATCAACAGCAAACCGACGCAGCCAAACAGACCGAATTCTTCGGCGAAAACCGCGAAAATAAAGTCGGTGGAACTTTCCGGCAAAAAATCCAGCTCGGCCTGACTGCTGCCCAGCCAGCCCTTGCCGTCCACGCCGCCGGAACCGATCGCGATTTTGGACTGAATAATATGGTAGCCGGCCCCCATCGGGTCGGCCTCGGGATTGATGAAAGTCAAGACCCGGCTGCGCTGGTACTCGCGCATGAAGTGCCACATGACCGGGGTCAGCGCGCCCAACACCGCCACCGCCCCCAACATGACCCACCACGACAGGCCCGCGAAGAATAACACCGCGGCCCCGGAACTAGCGACCAGCAGAGCCGTGCCCAAGTCAGGCTGCTTAGCGATCAATAGCACCGGCACCAACAACAATATCCCGGCCGCCAACAGATGCTTGGGTTTAGGCGGCAAGGCGTGCTCGGACAAATACCAGGCCACCATCATCGGCGCGCTGATCTTGGTAAACTCCGACGGCTGGAAGCGAAAAAAGCCCAAGTCCAGCCAGCGCTGAGCGCCCATGCTAATTTGGCCGATCACCGCCACCGCCAGCAACAACAGCACGCACACCGAAAACAAAGCGACCGAGAAAGTCTGAAATTGCCGGGGGTTGATGTGAGCCAGCACGATCATCAATACAATGGCCAAGCCCATCCGGCTGGCATGACGCACCAACATCGCCATTTCCTGCCCGCCGGCGCTGTACAAAATCACGAAGCTGAGCGCCAGAATCAGCAACAAACCGATGAACAGCGGGATGTCGATATGCAGCTTGCGCAGCAGGTTGCCAAGCAAGGACGGCGCTTGAAATTGTTCGTTGCGCATTTCGTTTCTCATGGCGAACTGTCCTTTTTCTGGTTCAGATAAGCATCGATAATTTCACCGGCGATCGGCGCTGCCACCGAACCGCCGTGACCGCCGTGTTCGGCGATCACCGCGACGGCGATCTGCGGATCGTGCACCGGGGCGAATGCGATGAACAAGGCATGGTCGCGCATTTTGAAGTCGATCGCGTCCTCGTTATATTTCTCTTCCTGTTTGACGGTAAACACCTGGGCGGTACCGGTCTTGCCGGCGATCTGATAATTGATGGCCTTGGCCAGCCGGCCGGCGGTACCGCGCGCGCCATGTACCACGTTGGTCATCGCCCGAATGACGTTCTCGACATTTTGCGGTTTCAGCGGAATGATCCGGTCGGCCTTGCCTTCGATCCGATCGGCATAATCGGCGCTGATGATGCTATGTACCAAATGCGGCGTAATGACCTTGCCGCCGTTGGCCAGCGTCGCGGTGGCGTGAGCCAATTGCAAGGGCGTAACTTGGGTGTAGCCCTGACCGATCCCGGTAATCAGGGTCTCGCCCGGAAACCAGGCCTGATTGCGGTAGTGGCGTTTCCAAGCCTTGGACGGCATCAAGCCGTCGATTTCGCCCACCAGATCGATACCGGTCTTGCGACCGAAACCGAATTTGTCCATGAACTCATGCATCTTATCGATACCCAGCGCCAGCGCCAGATCGTAAAAATACACGTCGCAGGATTGGGTGATCGCTTCGTTCATGTCGACCATCCCGTGCCCCCACTTCTTCCAGTCGCGGTATTTATGGTCGACGTTGGGCAACTTGTAGTAGCCGGGACAAAACAGCCGGTGGCCGAAATCGATGACGCCGTACTCCAGCCCGGCCAAGCCCAAAAACGGCTTGACCGTCGAACCGGGCGGATATAGTCCGCGTAGCGCCCGGTTGTACAAGGGCTGGTCCGGCGATTCCTGCAAAGCCTTGTAGTCCTTGCCGGAGATGCCGGAAACGAAGGGATTGGGATCGAAACCCGGCCGGCTAACAAAAGCCAACACCGCGCCGGTTTTGACTTCTATCGCCACCGCCGCGCCGTTGAACTCGACCAATGCGTCGTAGGCAATCTTTTGTATGTCGATATCCAGTGTCAGATAGATATTCGATCCTGCGATCGGCTCGACCGTCGCCACGGTATTGACCGCCCTGGCTTGAGCGTTGGTTTCGATTTCCTCGTAACCGGCGGTACCGAGCAGATGTTCCTCGTAGGTCTTCTCGATGCCGGTCTTGCCGATATGGTCCGTCCCGCGGTACATGACGGAAGGCAGGGTCTTCAACTCCTGCTCGTTGATCCGCCCGACGTAACCGACCACGTGGGACGTCAAGTCGCCGTAAGGATAGTGGCGCACCAAGCGAGCGTAGACGTCGACGCCGGGAAAATACGGTCGGACGACCGCGAATTTGGCGACGTCTTCGTCGGTCAGATTTTGCAGCAAGGCCGTACTGGTAAACGATTTGTTGCGCTTACGCAGTTTTTGAAACGCCTCGATTTTTTCGTCGGGAATGTTCAGCAGTTGCTGTAGACGCTTCAAAGTGTCGTCGAGGTTGCCAATCTGCTCCGGTATCAGCTCCAGGCTGTAAGTCGGCACGTTTTCGGCCAACATCCGACCCTTGCGATCATAAATGACGCCGCGCGTCGGCGGCAACGGCGCGATCTTGATGCGATTGTCCTTGGACAGCATCGCGTAATGTTCGTGGCCGACCACTTGCAGGTAAACCAGACGCACCACCAGACCGATCATCAACACGATAATCAGGATAAAAGCCGTGACGATACGACTTAGAAACAGACGGCTTTCCGCCAGCGGGTCCTTGATCGCGAATTTTCTGTCCATCGCCGGTCAGTCGAGGCGCGCCATGACCCGGATAAAGCGCAGCAGATAAAACACCAACGGCCAGACCAGCGCCCCGCTCAGCGCCGGATACCAAAACGACAACGGCAAGCGGTTACCGGCCTTGATGCTTTCGATCGCGAAAATCACGCTTTGCGAACCGAGCAGGCAAAACAGTACGAACAGGCATTGCTGAACCATCGGAAACTGTCGCAGCCGCCGGTGTTCGTTGATGCTGAAGTAGCAAATCAACGGATAAATCAACGCGTACTGACCCAGCAAGCGCCCGGTCAGTACATCGGTCAACAGCCCTATCCACCAAGCGCTGAATACGCCGAAGCGTTCCGGCAGCGCGATCGACCAATAGATCAAAACCAACACCACCCAGTCCGGATTGAACACTTCCATCCCCGGAAACAGCCCCATCACCCGCAGCACCATCGCGCCGGCTACCGTGACGACGAAATAAATCAAAGCCAGCGCGTTATGGCCCGACATGCTTAGCATCCTTGGGTTTCGCGGCGACCGGCGCCGCTTGCTCGGCGACGTCCGGCTTGACCGGCTCGCCCAAAACGACCGGCGTCGAATCGCTCCAAACGATCAAAAACTCCCGACTCTTATCCAGCTCCGCTTTCGGCGTGGCATAGATATTGGCGAACGATTTGTCCGGTCTAGCCTCGAATTTATCGACTACCGCGACCGGATAACCGGCCGGAAACACGCCGCCCAAACCGGACGTGACCAACAGGTCGCCGGGTACGATGTCGGCGTTATTCGCTAAAAACGGCAGATGCAGCCGGTTGGGTTGCCCGGTGCCGAAGGCTATTGTCCGCAGGCCGTTGCGATTGACCTGAACCGGGATCGCGTGATCGGGATCGGTGATCAACATCACTTCCGAGCTGGACGGCATCGTGCGGACCACTTGGCCGACAATACCGCTGGCATCCAGCACCGGCTGTTCGGGATGCACGCCGAAGCGAGAGCCCTTGTTGACGACGACGGTATGCTCGTAGGGCGCCAGTTTGACCGACACCAACTCGGCCACCAACACTTGCTCGCCAAGTTGAAACGAATTCTCAAGCAACATGCGTAGCCGGGTGTTTTCCTTCTCCAGGGCCGCCAGTTTCAACAATTTGGCGTCGTTGACGAACTGCTGCTCTTTCAGCCGGCGATTCTCTTTTTGTAGTTCGACATAGGAAATCACCGAATCGGACAAATCATGGTAAGCGTCGATGGGCAGGCTGGCCAGCATTTGCAAGGGGTAGGTCGCCATCGCCAACAGCGAGCGCAGCATGTTCAAGCGTTGGCTGCGGTAATCGACCACCAACAGCGCAACCGAAAGCAACACCGCGACCAACAGACGGGTATTCAGCGAAGGGCCTTTGGCGAATAGCAGTTTTATGGCAAAACCTCTAGCGATTTTGAAACGGCAATCCCGACGGAAAATAAAGGATTGCCGACAGGCCCAGTCCAACGATCCGCAACCGCCGAACGGTACCCGCTGAAACAAAAAAGACGGCGGGAACCGACATCACCGGTTAACGCCGTCCCTCGAACAACAAGACGCCGAGCGGACTATTCCAGCGAAAATGCCGAGGCGCCTCGGGCGTCCAGCATCTCCAACACCATGCCGCCGCCGCGAGCGACGCAGGTAAGCGGATCGTCGGCAATGTATACCGGCAAGCCGGTTTCCTCGGAAATCAAGCGATCGATGTCTTTCAACAGCGCACCGCCGCCGGTCAGGACGATACCTCGACTGGCAACGTCGGCGCCCAATTCCGGCGGGGTTTGTTCCAGCGCGACCTTGACGGCACTGACGATACCGGACAAAGGCTCCTGCAAGGCTTCCAGAATTTCGTTGCTGTTCAATGAAAAACTGCGCGGCACGCCTTCGGCCAGATTGCGGCCGGTGACTTGCATTTCGCGAACTTCGCTACCGGGATAAGCCGCGCCGATTTCATGCTTGATTTTCTCGGCGGTGGCTTCGCCGATCAGCGTGCCGTAGTTGCGGCGCACGTAGCTGATGATCGCGTCGTCGAAACGGTCGCCGCCGATCCGCACCGACGCCGAATAGACGATACCGTTCAATGAAATGACCGCGACTTCCGAAGTGCCGCCGCCGATATCCAGCACCATCGAACCGTGTGCCGCATCGACCGGCAAACCGGCCCCGACCGCGGCGGACATCGGTTCCTCGATCAAATACACTTCGCGAGCGCCGGCCATCGCCGCCGACTCGCGAATCGCCCGCCGCTCGACTTGAGTCGAGCCGCAGGGCACGCAAATCAGAATGCGCGGACTGGGCCTCAGCAGTTTGTTTTCATGCACCTTTTTAATGAAAAACCGCAACATGCGTTCGGTTACGGCAAAATCGGCGATCACGCCGTCTTTCAAGGGCCGGATCGCGGTGATGTTACCGGGCGTGCGGCCCAACATATTTTTAGCGTCGGCGCCGATCGCGGCGATGGTTTTCTGGCCGCGGATTTTGTCCTCCTTAATCGCGACGACGGACGGCTCATTCAATACGATTCCCTGGCCCGGAACATAAATCAGCGTATTTGCCGTTCCCAAGTCGATAGACAGATCATTGGAAAAAAGGCCACGAATTCTTTTGAACATTAAACGGTATCCTAAATGCACACAGAAAATCCCGCTACTTTAACAATCAAGCGGGCGATAGGGCAAGATATAAAGTATCATAGATTTACCGATAAAACTTGGAGTTAGAAGATGTCGTTAACGGCTAATGACGTTAAAAAAATCGCCTATCTGGCACGCTTGGGAATCGAGGAATCGCAGGTCGAACATTACGCCAAAGACCTATCCAACATGCTGGATTTAATGACCCGGATGGGGCAAACCGACACCGCCGGCATCGCTCCGATGGCGCATCCGCTCGACCAAACCCAACGCCTGCGCGCCGATACCGCCGTCGAGACCAACCAACGAGCGCATTTTCAAGCCATCGCCCCGCAAACCGAAGCCGGACTTTATCTGGTCCCGAAAGTCATCGAATAATTCCGAACCATGCACACGCTATCGCTAACCGAATTAGCCGCCGGACTGCGCGGCAAGCAATTTTCCAGCACCGAATTGACCCAGGTCTTTTTGGCTCGCATCGGACGACATCAAGCCCTGAACGCCTTCGTCACGGTCAGCGAAGAACTGGCCTTGCAGCAGGCGGAAGCCGCCGACCGGCGCTTGGCCGCCGGCACGCCGGCGCCGCTGACCGGCATCCCGATCGCCCAAAAAGACATCTTTTGCACGCAAGGCGTTAAAACCAGTTGCGGCTCGAAAATGCTGGACAACTTCATCGCCCCTTACGACGCCACGGCGGTCGAACGCTTCAATCAGGCTGGCGCGGTGATGCTGGGTAAGTTGAACATGGACGAATTCGCGATGGGTTCGTCCAACGAAACCAGTTTCTACGGCCCGGCTCGCAATCCATGGGATACCGAACGGGTGCCGGGCGGCTCGTCCGGCGGTTCGGCGGTCGCCGTTGCGGCGAGGCTGACGCCGGCGGCGACCGGTACCGACACCGGCGGCTCGATTAGGCAACCTGCAGCCTTATGCGGCATCACCGGCTTGAAACCGACCTACGGTCGGGTTTCGCGCTACGGCATGATTGCCTACGCCTCGAGCCTTGACCAGGGCGGACCGATGGCGCGTAGCGCCGAAGATGCGGCCTTGTTGATGCAGGTCATGGCCGGTTTCGACGGCAAGGACTCCACCAGCGTCGACCAGCCGGTACCGGATTACAGCGCCGGTCTGAACGACAGCCTGCAAGGTTTGAAAATCGGCCTGCCGAAACAATTTTTCAGCCCCGAACTGGACAGCCAAATCGCGGCGACGATTCAGTCCGCGATCGCCGAATACCAGAAACTCGGCGCGACGGTACAAGAAGTGGACATGCCGAATCTGGAACTGGCGATACCGGCTTATTACGTGATCGCCTCGGCCGAATGCTCGTCCAACCTGTCGCGTTACGACGGCGTGCGCTTCGGCTACCGCTGCCAAAACCCAGCCGATTTGACCGACCTCTACATCCGCTCGCGCGGCGAAGCCTTCGGCGCGGAAGTCAAACGCCGGATTCTGATGGGCACTTATGCACTGTCGGCCGGCTATTACGACGCCTATTATCTGAAAGCCCAACAGGTGCGCCGATTGATCAGCGACGATTTCAAACGCGCTCTTAGCGAAGTCGACGTATTGATGGGACCGGTCACGCCGAGCACGGCATTCAAAATCGGTTCAAAAACCGACGACCCGATTCAGATGTATCTGGAAGACATTTACACGATAGCGATCAACCTGGCCGGCCTGCCGGCGATGTCGATTCCGGCCGGGTTCATAGCCGGCCTGCCCGTTGGCTTGCATATCATCGGTAACTATTTCGGCGAAGCCAAGTTGTTGAACGTCGGCCACCGCTACCAGCAGGTCACCGACTGGCACAATCAAGTGCCGAAGGGTTTCGAATAACAGGGGGCAATATGGCGCCGATCACGCAATTATCACAATTGGATCCTAACGGCACCTATAGTTACGCCGATTACCTGACTTGGCAGCTCGAGGAGTCGGTCGAACTGATCAAGGGCAAGATCATGGCCATGTCGCCGGCGCCGAGCAGAAAGCACCAAAGCGTATCGCTAAATTTTGCCGTCAGCCTTGGCAACTACTTTAAGCACAAGGATTGCAAACTCTACCCTGCGCCGTTCGACGTCAAACTCTACGACCGCCGTAAATCCTTGCTTCAAGACCGCGAAGTTTTCAGCGTCATCCAGCCCGACCTGTGCGTGATCTGCGACAAAGATAAACTGACCGAACAAGGCTGCGATGGGGCGCCGGATTGGATCATCGAGATTTTATCGCCCGGCAACAGCCAAAAGGAATTGCGTCTGAAATACCAGCTGTATCAGGAAAACGGCGTGACGGAATATTGGACGGTTTATCCTTACGAGCAAGCAGTCCATCAATTCGTGCTCGATCAGAACGAAAAATACCAACTGCACGCCATGCACGCCGGCGACGAGATTGCCATCCCCTATTTATTCCCCGACCTGCAAATCGACCTGAACGACGTTTTTGCCGAATAGTTTTAAAGGAAAGCAACATGAGCTCACAATGGGAAGCCGTCATCGGCTTGGAAATCCACACCCAACTCTCTACGAAATCGAAAATCTTTTCCGGCGCGGCGACTGCCTACGGCGCCGGACCCAACACCCAGGCTTGCGCGGTGGATTTGGGACTACCCGGCGTATTGCCGGTATTGAACGAAGACGCGGTACGCAAGGCGGTAACCTTCGGCCTGGCTATTGATGCCGAAATCGCACCGCACTCGATCTTCGCTCGCAAAAACTATTTCTACCCCGACCTGCCGAAAGGCTATCAAATCAGCCAATTCGAACGACCGATTGTCGGCAACGGCCATCTGGATATCGAAGTCGACGGCGAAACCAAACGCATCGGCATCACCCGGGCCCACTTGGAAGAAGACGCCGGCAAATCGCTGCACGAAGATTTTCACGGCCTGACCGGCATCGACCTGAACCGCGCCGGCACGCCGCTACTGGAAATCGTCTCCGAGCCGGACATGCGTTCCGCCAAGGAAGCGGTGGCCTATATGCGCAAACTACACGAGCTAGTACGTTATCTGGAAATCTGCGACGGTAATATGCAGGAAGGCTCGTTTCGCTGCGACGCCAACGTTTCGGTTCGCCCCAAAGGCCAAGCCGAATTCGGGACCCGTGCCGAAATCAAGAACATCAATTCGTTCAAGTTTGTCGAAAAAGCCATCAATCACGAAATCGAGCGACAAATCGACATCATCGAAGCCGGCGGCAAAGTGGTCCAAGAAACCCGCTTGTACGACGCCAACAAAGACGAAACCCGCTCGATGCGTAGCAAGGAAGAAGCCAACGATTACCGTTACTTCCCAGACCCGGACTTGTTGCCGGTGATCGTCGAGGAAGCCCTGAAGGCTGAAATTCGCGCCACGTTGCCGGAATTGCCAGGCGCCAAAAAGTACCGTTTCATCGAGCAATACGCGCTGGATGCGGAAAGCGCCGCCACGCTGACCTCATCGCGCGAATTGGCCGACTTCTTCGAACAAGTCGCGGCCGAATCCGGGGAAGCCAAGTTGGCTGCGAATTGGTTAACCGGCGACGTGCTCGGCGCATTGAACAAAGCCAGCTTGGAAATCGACGCCTGCCCGGTCAGCGCCGAACGCTTGGCTGGCCTATTGAAACGCATTGCCGACAACACCATTTCCGGCAAGACCGCCAAGCAGGTGTTCGACAAACTCTGGAACGGCAGCGCAACGGCGGATCAAATCATCGAACAGGAAGGCTTGAAGCAAATCACCGATACCGGCGCCATCGAAGCCATCGTCGACAAGGTCATCGCCGCCAATCCGGTACCGGTCGAACAATACCGGGCCGGCAAAGACAAGGCGCTGATGGCGCTGGTCGGCCAAATCATGAAAGAAACCCAAGGCAAGGCCAACCCCGCAGAAGTGAATAAAATGTTGGTTGCCAAATTAAAGGATTAAAACCGTCATAGCGGGCATTTACCGAAGCGGTTTTGTCCGGCTCAGCGCTTCCGACCTTTCGGCGGCAATGACCCGAAATGACGCCGGCTCTCCAAGCCCGGCTCGCAGCGGAATGACTAGCGGCTTGCCGAAGCCGCCAACTCCGCTTCGACGACCGGCGGCAAACGCTTCGGCATCCGGATTCGCAGTTGCTTGTTGATGTGATACTGACCGAACACGACTTGGATATCCTTGATCGTCACGCCAAACTCCCTGGCCAAAAACCGAACCATATGGTCGGTAGCCTTGCCGTCCTCCGGTGTCGCGGTAACGCTGATTTTCAGTTGAGCCCCCTTGGGTTTGCCGATGACATCGCGCTTGGCGCTCGGCGTGCCAAGTACGTTCAACACCAAGACATCCCCGTCCCAAGCGCAAAACGACACCGGTCCCGGCCGCCCCTGATCTCCAACCCCGCCTTGGCCTCGCGGATTCTTAATTTTCGGATTTGCCATGTAGCCCTTCGTTATCGCCACGATATAGCGTAAATGTACGTCATGTCGTCGCGAATTCTAACAAAACACTCCGACAACAAAATGACGCAACCCGCAAAATAAAAACAACTCTTTGTTTTATAATAACTATTTATTTATGGCACGCGAACCGCTTATATAAAAACAAAACATCTATCGGGAGAACCGCCATGAACACCGTCAACCACCCCAACAGCATTGCACTGACTACCTTTATGGACAACTTGAGCGGCGAGTTTATCGCTCAAACCGGTTACGGAGCTTACGTATACCTCAATCCGGTCGACATCGAACGCTTATTCCAGGATTACCGCCAACAAAACATGCCGATTCGCAACCTGGTGCGGCGACTGCTGAAAAACTTATAGAAATGAATCCCTTGCCGCGAGGCTCCATGCCGAGCGGCAAGGGATGGTCAGTTGGCGGCAACAACACTCCTAAGGCCCACGCTCCGATCACGGACCCATCCTGAAAAACCCGAAAAACTGTTGGCCGATCGACAATATCGACGACTGCCGAACTAACCCTAACGTTCAGTCGAACACTTGCCTAAGCCTTGTGCAGCCTGCCGCGACTAGCCTAATCGAGGCTAGTTTACACCGGTCCCGACCATCGCCGCGCAATTCCGCCGAGAATCGCCGTGTGGTATAGTTTCGACCGTAAACCTGCCCATCTGGGCAATGTCAAGCGAGATAGCCGCTCGATATAGTACGAAAAACTTGAACTGGTTCTCACGCTGAGATTAATACTAGACGGATCAATAGCCATTTCAAGCGCGACCTTACGATTTTGTAAGATCGGCCATTGCAGGCGATGCAGCCTTTCGGGCGATTAAGCACTTGCCATGTATACGGTAGCTGGAAGCTTGGAGAACGGATACCGTTCTTTTCCGGCCGGGTTTGTGAAAGCCCAGTCTCAGCAATACAGAACGAGAACATGATGAACCTGAAATATTTTCCGCTGATAGGCCTGCTCCTTGCCACCGCTACGCCATCCGTCGCCGATATCGCCGCTCCGTTAAACTTGGCGCAGTTGCGCCAAACCGCCGCCGATTTCGAACACGGCCGCGGCATCAAACAAGATTACGGATTAGCTTTCGAAATGTATTGCAAGGCCGCGTTGGCCGGCGATAGCGAATCGGCTTACGGTTTGGGCTTTATGTATTTCAACGGCCGCGGCGTCAAACGGGATCTGCCGCTGGCCAGTCACTGGTTCAAACAAGCCGCCGACCGCGGCGACCATCACGCTCAAACCATGTTGAGCCGCTTCGGCGACGCTCCGGCCACCGAAGACCCAGCCTGCCACCCGGAACCGGTCGTGACGGTGACGGTAACCGACAACAACCCCAACCGGCAAATCGTCGAGGCCTGGGTCAATCAAATCGCGCCAGTCTACGGCATCGACCCGCAATTGGTGATGGCGGTCATCAAAGCCGAATCGGCGTTCAATCCGACCGCGCTGTCCGGCAAAAACGCCCAGGGTCTGATGCAATTGATACCCGAAACTGCGGAGCGCTTCGGCATCAAGGATGCCTGGAATCCGGTGCAAAACATCAAGGGCGGCACGGCTTATCTGCATTGGCTGTTGCGCCATTTCGAAGGCAAGGTCGATCTGGTTCTGGCCGCATACAATGCCGGCGAGAAAGCCGTCGAGCGCTATAAGGGCATTCCGCCTTATGCCGAAACTCAGAACTATGTGAAGCAAATCCTGGCGTGGTATCCCAATGCCACCCACCCCATCCCGCCGCAGTCGCCGCAAAAAAATCTGGTCATCGAAGTTAAAACCTAATCGAATCCGCGCGGCTGCTTTACGCCAAGATTACGAATCGATTTCCGACCTCAACCGGTTCCCAACGACATACCCAGTTCCTCCGACGACAATCGCGACTTGGTCAACTCGGCAATATCGCCACATCCAAACCGCGCTCGACCAACCAAATCAGCGCTAGCCCTACAATACCGGTCGAGCCGTATTTCAAGACCCAAACCGGATAATAGCGCTGCCGGCTACCCCAATAAATCAATGGCAAAGCGACCGCGATAATCGCCAATTGCCCCAACTCGACGCCGAGATTAAACCCCAGCAAGGCCAACGCTTGCCCGGATTTCGGCAACGCCAGATCCAACAGCACGCCGGCGATGCCCATGCCGTGAATCAATCCGAAACCAAAGGCCAACCACACCCGGCGTTCGGTAAACCAGGCATAGATGTTGTTCAGCGCGGCGACCGCCACCGAAGCGGCAATCGCCGCTTCGACCCAACGACTAGGCAGCGCCAAATATTGCCAAACCGTCAACGCCAGCGTCAGCGAGTGGGCCAGCGTAAACGCCGTCACCACCGCCAACACATCGGTACCAATTTCGGCGAGATTCGCCTTGCGCCGCCAGGTCAAACCGTCGCGCGCCAACGCCGCCGGCAACAGCAAACTCAACAAAAACAGCAGATGATCGTAGCCGGCCCAGATGTGCGTCATCCCCTCTTGGACAAACGCCGCCAGCTCAGGCCAGACGCCACCTTTGCCGGCAAGCTCGAAGGTCTGCGTCGGTTGCTCGGGACTAAACACCGCACTACGCGCGCCGCTAGGCCCAACCAAACTAAACAATCCGCGATGGCGCGCGTCGAACTCGAAAAACCAGCGGTAATCGACCATCAATTGCCGCACGGTCGCCGGACAATCCGCCCGAAAATCCAGTACCGCGTAACCGCCGTCGCTGTGCTCGTCGACCCGCAAACCCTCGCTGCCCAAGCGACAGGCCCGGCCGTCGCCGCTGATGTCCAAACGGCTTAGCGCATGTGCCGCGACGGCATCGCCGCGCTCGCGCAACTCCCGCCAGGTAATGCGGCCGTCATCGTCCTGATCCAGACCAACCGCTTCCTGCAAGTCGCGTAACGCCATGTCCCAGCGGCCAACCCAGCGTTCCCCATTCCAGGTCAAGCTCAAATACGCATCGCTCGCCTTGTGCGCCGAGGCGGCAAAACTGGCAGAGATCAACACCAGAAACACGAGCCATCGTCTCACGCCAGCCTCCCGGCGACGCGTGCCGCCAAGTCCCGCAAGCGCGCGTCTTCCAAGCCGGTTCGCGCCAAAAACGCCAATACGTCGCGAGCGGCGTCGAACTTGCCGGCCGCGATCGCCGCTTCCAGCAAGATACGAGCATCGCGCGGCTCGCGCTGCACTTGCCAATTGGCGGCGGCCAGCGCCAAAGCCTGTTCGGGTTCGCTATTCAATTGCAATTCAAACCGGGCTTCATCGCCCTGGTGACTGGTATCGCCCCTGCGACGACTGTCGGCAAAACGCGCCGCCAGCGTCCGCCGGTGCCCTTCGGCTTCGGAATGCCCCAACTGCCGCTCCGCCAAGGCCAACCTCAACAACAAGCCGTCGGCGCGCTGCTCGCCGGTCAACAACTCAAGCACTTCGGCATAGCGCTGTCTATCCAGCAAAAAATCGGCAAAACCGGCCAATGGGTACGCACTCAGCCGGCCGATAGCCAAGGCCCGCCGGTAGTGGCGTTCGGCCGCACCGGTATCGCCCAGCCGCTCCGCCATTTCAGCGAGCACGGTCCAGGCCCATTGCCTTTCGTCGGCCGACTCCGGGCCGGCAACCGACAACAACGCCGCCAAGCGCCGGTAAGCCGGTTCGAGCTGGCCGCTGTCGGCCAACACGGACTCGACGCACACCCGCCCGGACCAACCGGCCGCCAGGCGGCTGACGGTCAAACAGCTTTGCAGCGCCTCGGGATAACGTCCCTGCACCTGATGAATTGCCGCCTGCGTCAGCCAGGCCCCAATCAGCCTGGGTCTTAAAGCCAGCGCTCGCCGCAAATCGGCCAGAGCCGCCGAAAAATCGTGGCGATTCTGGGCCAGCACGGCGCGCAAGGTCAGCATCTCGGCCGACGGATTCGAGCGGACCAACGGTACCAACACCGCCTCGGCGCGGCCGAAATAACGCGGATCGGCCTCCGCCCGTCCCAACGCGATGTAACGCTCCACTAACTGCAAAGCCAGCGCCCGGTCGTCCGGCGTCGCCCGCAGTTGTTCGCGCAACGCGCGAAGTTGCAAATCGCCGCCACGCTCCGGCAACACGTCCAAAACTCGATCGTCGTCCGCCGGGACGAAGGCTTGGCCTAGCGCTGCCGGTCCGAACACCAGCAGCGCCGTCAATAGTACATATCTCATCGATAGCTCCTGTTAGGTTTCAAATTCGGTAGCTATTCAGCGCGAAGTAAAAACGGCCTCTCCCGACGGAGCGGGGGATGAATACCTCAATGCCAGCTATGCCGTTCGCTGAGCGGAGTCAAAGCGAAATCGCTGGCTTCGACTCCGCTCAGCCGACGCCTTATTTCGACTCCGCTCAGCCAACGCCTTATTTCGCTTCCAAAAACGATTCATGATCGTTGGTTAGCATCATGGGGCGCCAAGCTTCGGCGCCCCACCGACCAACGACTATTACTCCGGGCAATTGGCCGCCGCCGAGGTCAAACTGTCGGCGCAACCGGCTTCGCCGGGATCGACGTGCCGGCTTTGCCGGCCGCTATTGGCGAAGGCCACGTAGGGAAAACTCTCCTGATAATTTCGGTCGTTGGCGTTAACCCCATCACCGACCCGATTGTTGGGGAAAGCGCCGAAACCGGCGCGCAGCACGCCGACCGCGGCTTGCGCGGTGATGTCTAGGACATCGTCGGATACCCGGCGACCGTTCGGAAAGCCCGCGCTATCGCCCGCCAAAAAACCCATTCGTTTACGCGCGGCGGTTGTCGTCGGTCCGATTCCGGTGTTCAAGCGCAGCAAATCGGCGATCGGCCCGCGTTGCTCGCTGGTGCAGGCCGGACAAATCGGCGCCGCGTAAAACACCAACGGGCCCAAATCGAACGCCGGTTGGTCCGGATTGACGCGCGGCGGCACTGGCACCGGCAGCACGCCGGCCGTCGCGGCATTAAGGACCCGCGCGATCAACGGATCAACGACGTAGGCGGCGTAATCGCCGTCTTGCTTGGGTTCGCTCATGCTGAACTTGTCCTTGTCGCCGGTACCGATCAACAATTCGTTGACCAACGGATTGCCCATACGCTGAATTTGCGTATAAGCGTTGGCCAATTTGGGCCGGCCGCCGGGTTTTTCGGCATAGGCCTTAGTGCGCGGCCTTGACGTGGTCGCATATGTGCCGATGACCGCCAGGGCTTCATTGGCGCCGTGCAATTTGCCGTCCTGGGTCAACATCGCGATCGGCAGTTCGATGGCGATGGCATTGACGTTGAAGCCGGCCACGTCGTCGGGCGCGAAGTTACGCGCGTCGTCGGCGCTTTGCGCGTCGCTCAACACGCCGGCCACACCGACTCCGGACGCGCCGCTCCGAAAATTCAAGGTATCGAAGGCCGCGCCCAAATCGATGTAAAACGGATCGTCGACCGTGCCGGCAAACACTTTAATCCCGCCGGCCAAGTCGTAAATGCCTTGTTTGGCCAGCGCCGGGTAATCCGGCATCGTGCGCGGCCCGACGTTGGAAGGCACCACATAGAGTTTTTGCCCGCCGTTCAACTCGAGCACTTGACGGTTTTTACCCTTGCCCTTGATCAACGTCACCGTGTAGCTCTGCCGCAAACCCAAGCCTTCCGAACCGGGGCCGTCCAGCGCGGTAATCGCCGCCGGTACCAGCGGCGTGCCGGCCGGCAGCGGCGCCGGCGAATTGAACGGTGTGTTCAGACCGTCGCCGATGCCGACGAAGCCGGTAAACACGCCCGGCAAGCGGGATTCGGTTTTAAAACGGAATTGCAAGGTTAGGTCTTCGTCGGCGTCGAAATCGTTGTCCACTTTCATTTCGTAGAGGATTTCCGGATCGAACGGAAAATAATTCGGGCCGTTGCTGGGTTCCAGCAAGGGATCGACATTCAAAATCATCGTAACCTTGCTGGGATCGTCGTAACTGACGAACGCAAACCAGTCGGTGATGTCGGCCTTGGTATCCAGCGCGGTCAACGGCGCTTCGCGGTGGTTGGCGGCTTGCGCGGACGATGCGCCGCAGGCGAGCAACGCGGCGATCAGACTTAGGCTATAGCGATTTATCGATTTCATGGTCATGCTCCCAAACGTTTAAACAATGGCCGAGGTCATGCCGCCCCGGTTACGCGGTTGCGCCCAGCGGCCCAAGCCAAAAAACATCGCCGACGCCAGCAACAGCATCGCTGTCGGCGGCTCGGGAACCGTCGCGGCTTGCGCGGCATTGACGCCGACGATATGAAAGTCCCAGGCCGACGTGCGATTGGCATCGACCAAATCGCCGTTGCCATCGACTAGCGAACCCTCGCAGAACTGAGCGTTACCGCATCCGAACACCTGGGTGAACCAGGGATCGGCATCGCGTAAAAATCCGTCGGCCAGCGCGCTGGAAACCGCGAAGTTGTCGTATTGCGTCAACGTGGCGATGTAATCGCCGGCCACCAAATTGGCCGTCAGATAGCTGTCGAATTCGCCGTAGCTCAGCGGCACGCCGTTCGAGAACGCGACTCCGCCGCCGTTGCCGTCGTCCTGTTCGGCCAGCAGTTGACCGCCGGCGTCCCAAAGCGTCAAAATCGGATCGAAACCGCCCTTCAGCCACGATGACGTAAACAGCGTCACGTTGCCGGGATTGGCGATGCTGAAATCGAAGCGCACCACCGAGTTGTCCCGGCTGAAATTGCCGGCAAAATCGAAATCGGCGGCCCCGGCCGGCCCGCCGATCAGGCAGCCGCTCAGGATCGCCGCGTAGAGTTGTGTTTTCATAGGAATGTCCTCGTCATGGGTCAAAATGCAAGCCTCTTCGGCGACCAACCGCGCTAACGCGCATCGGTGCCTGGCCTGCAATGACTACTACGGGGACTCCGCTGATTTGGATGCAACAGCGGTGATAAATTTTTGGATAGCGCCCGGCTTACGGCCGTACGGGAGACAAAAGCGCCGAAATCCGGAGGCATTTGCTACCGCCGCGATAAAAATTGTTGCAATGAAGTCGGCTGAACCAACCAAGCCAACTTGGCCCCGCTGCATCCAAACTCGGACGAATGGCGTATAGCACTTATAACCACCACGACGGCGACATGATCGAAACCCACCCGATTCCCGACCTCGATGCCAACATGGCCGCCGATACCGCGTTGCGGCAAGCGTTGGCCGGCATCGTCGATCAAGATCAGGCGGCGCTGGGAATCTTGTACGACGCGATGGTCGAGCAGGTTTACGGTGTGGCCTTGCGTATTCTGAAACAGCCGACCAGTGCGGAGGAAGTGGTGCAAGACACCTTCTGGCAAGTCTGGCGGCAAGCGCCGCGCTTCGATTCGGAACGCGGCACGGTCAAGGCCTGGGTCCTGACCATCGCGCGCAGTCGGGCCTTGGACTTGCTGCGCCAATGCGACTCGGACCTGACCGACTTGGAACCGGAAGCATGGGCGGCGATCGAAGGGCCAGGCGGGCAAGCACCGATCGACGTGTTGGCCGCCACCCAACAAGGCCATCGCGTGCATGCCGCGCTCGCCGCCCTGGACCCGATGCCCCGACAATTGGTGTCGCTGGCATTTCTGCGCGGGCTGAGCCACGAGGAAATCGCGCAGTGCAGCGGTTTGCCGTTGGGCACGGTCAAGTCGCACATCCGTCGAGCCTTGCTCGGCATGCAACAGTCTCTATCGATCAACCTAGGCGAGGATTATCGCGAATGACCGACAACCCACCCCGCAAGCCCACCGACGCCGCCGAGCCGATTGCCGCGCAACTGCTGGACGCGCTGACGCCGCTGCCGGTCGCCGCGCCCCGCCGCGCCGCGATGCGTCAAGGTTTGTTGGGCAAGGTCGCCGACAGTCTGGCGAGTCACGCCGGCTTGTTAACGGTACGCACCCGCCACGGCGTCTGGCGGGATTTGAAATCCGGCGTGCGTTACAAAACCCTGTGGGACGGGCCTCGAGGCGGCTCGGTGTTGATCGACCTCGCGGCGGGAGCCTCGCTGATGCCGCACCGCCATAACTGGCTGGAGGAAGGCATCGTGCTGCGCGGCGAATTGACGATGGACGACTTGCGACTGGGCCCATTCGACTACCACGTGTCGCCGGCCGGTAGCCGGCACGGCGCCATCCATTCCGAAACCGGAGCGCTAGCCTTTCTGCGCGGCACCTCGCTCGGCGATACGCCCGGCGTGATCCGGGAAGTCTTGGGCGGCCTGCTGCCCGGCGCGGACCGCTCGCAAAGCTGTTACCTGAATTCGGCGGCGGACTGGCGCGAGCTTGCGCCCGGCATAGAACAATGGGTGCTTTATCGCGACGGCGAACTGGAATCCAGTTACTACCGCTTCGCCCCCGGCAGCCGCATTAGCGGTCATGCTCATCCGATCGATGAAGAGTGCATCCTGCTATCCGGCGACCTGTATTTGGGCGACATTTTGCTGCTGCCGGGCGACTATCAGATGGCGCCGGCCGGCAGCCGGCACGGCAACGCCGAATCCGAGTCCGGCGCGCTGCTCTACGTGCGCGGCGCGCCGCGCGAACGGCAAAACATCGGCTAAGCGTCGTCCGGCATCGCTTTGTCCGAGCGTGATTCGACGAACTCGCCCCGGTTAAGCGCTTACACCGGCTCCAGTGCGAACGCCGCCAGCGCCGAGGCATCCAGCGGGTACAGCCGATAACTGCCGTCGGTGGTCAACACCGAAACGCCGAGTTGCTCGGCAAACGCGGCCTTGCCTTCCGTGCTACAGATTCCCAACAATTGCGCCGGCGTGAAACCATGACGGTAAATGCTGCTGGCGTCTCGGCCGTAAACGCCGACATCGCCGATCACCAGGCCGGCGGCGTGGGTTAACGCCGATTGCACCGGATCGTCGCAAGTCCCTTTCTGCACGACGAAATCGAAGGTCGCGAAGTTGTGCGGATGGTAGGCCCGGAACGCCACTTCGATGTTGGCGTTCGGCGGATACGGCACGAAACCGCAGCAATTGCTGGCCACTTCGCTGCCGTTGACCTTGATTTGGTAAATTTGCGCCTCGCAACGTTGATTGTCGATCCGCGCGTTCATCCGATAAGCGGACGCGCTGCCCGGCGCGCTGAGTTGAACATAGGCGTCGAGCGCATCCAGCGACGGCGCGAAACTCGCATAGTCCGGCACTTGGAATAAATGGCGAGGGATCGCGGTCAGCTTGTTGCCGTTAACGTCGAACAATTCCAACGTGAATTCGTACAAACCGTCGGCAAATTTGGCCGAATCGAAGCTGACCGTGACGGTGTTCTGATCCCACAGCGGATTCAATTCCGGCGCGCTGACCGGCGCCGCGCTGGGATAGGCCGGCGGAATCACGAACAAATCGTCATGGCCGTTTTTCGTCACCGGCCCCAATTTGAAGCTATTGACACCGATGTGTTTATGCAGCGCGGCATCGAAGAATTCGTAGGTATAGGATTTGTAAAGCGCCTGACCGCCGTGCAGCGATGCCGGCAACATCGGCGCGGCCGGCGACAGATCGGCGTTGCGCAATTTGCGATAGTTCCAGCGGTAGTAATACATGCCGTTGCTCGGCAAGCCGCTACCGAACTGCACGACAAAACTCAATCCGCCGCCGAACGGCCGCCGGAACTCGCCGACCGGATTCGGACTGGCCCACACCGACACGTCGCTCAAGCCGATCCGATTGAAGTTTTTGCCCTGTACCGGCACATTCAGATCGGTTTGTTGGATATGTACCACGCTGGCGCTGCTGCCAATGGTTTTGATCCAGACGATGTCGCCGTCGACCACGTCATTGCATTCCCAACGCACGCGCGGGTCGGTGATCCGCACCGTCAGCGAGCTGCCGCAGGCGTAATTCCAGTAGGTATGGCACGGAATTGCCGGTTTATAGACCGTAGTCCAAACGCCGTCGATCAGATATTCCACCCACAAATAGATATCCGGTTGATCGCCGTCGTCCCAATACCAGTATTGGGTTTCGAAGCCGCCGTTAAGGTCGGTGTAGGTCAGCGCAATTTCGTCGCAACGGTAAAAATACGGCCACAACCAGGGGATGCCGCAAAAATAAGGGTGGAAGACCGGAAACTGCTCGACCAGCACGCCGCGGATTGCCTGTGCATTGCCCGACAACAGCCGCTGGCTGACATTACTGTCCAAGACGGCCGCCAAACGCTCCGATTGCGCCAAGGTGATGCGGCTGGACCAGTCGCGGCGCAGTTCCGATACCGCGCCGAATGCGGGCTTTTCCGCCGGCGGCAAGGGCTGCGGATTCAAGGCGACCGCGCTCCAGTCCGGACCGGGTTCCGGCACCGGGATAGGCCACTGCGGTTCGACGATGATTTCCGGAATTTTCAAAATCACCCAGTCCGGAATCCGGTCTATCCACCAGCGAACTCTGTCCACTTCGCAAACGTGTACCCGCGCGTTGCAGATACCGCGATCCTGAGTCAGGTCGCCGATGTTGAATTGTTTAATGACCCGGCCGCGTATCCGGCACATGCGCAAGCGCCAGAACGACGCGACGAAGTCGGGAATCGTCAGCGCCAGCCAACCGCCGCGCGGATTGGCAACCAGACTCGCCTCGTAGGGCTTGAATTTTTCCAAGGCCGCCAGCGTGGTCACCGCGTCGATGCGACCGTCCGCCGCCGGGGCGATCAACAGCCGCAATTCGCGAGGATTCTTGTCGGGCGTTTTGAGTTCGAGCTGGCCTTTTTGGACCGGTACCTTTTCCAGCAAGCGTCCGCCCCGCGAGAACAGGAAGCCGACCAGCGGGATTTCCTGGCACGGCGCCTTTTCGAAATTGACCTGCAATTGCATTTTTTCATTGGACTTAGCCATTGTCGTACCCTCGTCGTAAACATGGTCGGCGGCCGGGTTCGTTGGGCGAACCGGCCGGAACGAGGCGTGAACGAGGCGGAGAAAATAACCGATGGCAGCCGGTATTGACGGCGACCGGCGCGCCAACGAATTGGCGTTTAGCGGCGAACTGAAAGTCCCTTATCGCAAAGAACCCCTGCCTCGATTCTACCCGGTACGACTATAGAGAGCGGAGAGTGGCGCGGCTGTTAACTAATACCCGGCCGGCGAGGTGGATTTTCACAAGCGCGGATTGAGGGCGAACGGCCGAACCCGGTGGGTTCGGCCGGTTGGGGATTTATCCGGCGCCTTCGGCGTCGGCGTGCTGGAACTGCATCCGGTGCAGTTTGGCGTAGGCACCGTCACGGGCCAGCAACTCGGCGTGACTGCCGCGTTCGACAATCCGGCCCTTGTCCATCACCAAAATCACGTCGGCGGCCTCGATCGTCGATAGCCGATGCGCGACCACCAGCGTGGTTCGACCCTGCATCACCCGGCTCAACGCGGCTTGAATATAACGTTCGGACTCGGTATCCAACGCCGAGGTGGCTTCGTCCAAAATCAAAATCGGCGCATCCTTCAGTAACGCCCGCGCCAAGGCCAGGCGCTGGCGTTGGCCGCCGGACAATTTGACGCCGTTTTCGCCGATCTCGGTATCGAGGCCTTCCGGCATCCGCTCGATGAAATCGGTGGCGTAGGCATCGCGAGCGGCCCGCTCGATCGCCGCGCGGTCGGCGCCCTGCAACGCGCCGTAGGCGATATTGTTGGCGACGCTGGCGTTGAACAGCGTGACATGTTGAGTCACCAACGCAATTTGCCGGCGCAGACAGCCCAGTTGATAGCGTTTCAACTCCACGCCGTCGATCAGGATCTCGCCCTCGCTGTAGTCGTAAAAGCGCGGCAGCAGATTAATCAAGGTGCTCTTGCCGCCGCCGGACGCGCCGACCAAGGCTACGGTCTGGCCGGGTTCTATGGTCAGGTCGATGCCGCCCAGCGCGGGCACCTCGGCGCCGGGGTAACTGAAGCGCAAGTTTTTGAACTCGATGCGGCCTTGAACTCGCTCGGTTTGGTAATCCCCGCCATCCCGTTCCAGCGGTTCGTCCAACACTTCGAACAGTGATTCGGCGGCGGCGATGCCGCGCAGAATCTCGGAATTGGCATCGCTCAATTGGCGGATCGGTTTGGGCAATAAAATCGCCGCCATGAAAAAGCCGGCGAATTCGCCCGGCGTCGAATCGCGCATGACGATCAAGGCCAGATAAACCATGCCGGCCAACGCGATCGAAATCAGCAATTGCATCAACGGATTGTTCAACGACACGGTCATGATCAACTTCCGGTACTGGCGGCGATTTTCCAGGCTGGCGTCGCGAAAGCGGCGGCGTTCGTAGTCCTCGCCGCCGAAACTCTTGACGATGCGGTTGCCGGACACCACTTCCGAGGTAATGTGAGTAATATCGCCGACGGTGTCCTGCATGTTGCGGCTCAGGCGCTTCAAGCGTTTGCCGACGTAGCGCACCATCGTCGCGACCACCGGCGCTATCGCCAGGAACACCAACGACAACTGCAGATTGGTGTGCGCCAGATAGGCCAACAATCCTATCGCGGTAAAGCCTTCCCGCACGAAGGAACGGATCGAATCCGAGGTAGCACGGGTGACTTCGCCGATGTTGTTGGTGATCCGCGAAATCATGTAGCCGCTGTTGTGGCTGTCGAAATACTGCACCGACAAGCCGGTGTAGTGGTTGAAAATGTCGCAGCGCAAGCGGTGAATCAGATTGCCGGAAATCCGCGCCAAATAGTAGTTGCCGAGGAAGGAGCCGATGCCGCGCACCAGAAACAAGCCGACGAACAGTAGCGGCAAATATTCGATACCGGTGCGGTCTTCGCGATTGAAACTGTCGATGATGCGCTGCACGATCATCGCCAGGGCCGGCTCGGTCGCGGCGTAAATCGCAAAGCCGAACGCGCTGACCAGAAACATCCGCCAGTACGGCAACACAAAGCGCATCAAGCGCTGGTAGACTTGGCTGTCGGTCATGGTCTGGCGTGATTTCTGTGACTTACTCAATGCGGTTTACCTTTAAAATAACGGCTTTATTATCGACACAACAATGCATGCCGGCGCCCGAACCGCTCAATATACAACCTAAACGCATTTTGGTGATAACGCTACGCTATCTGGGCGACACGCTGTTGACCACCCCCTTGCTCAGCGCGCTAAAGCAGGCATATCCGGACGCGGCCATCGACGTGCTGCTGTCGCGCGGCAACGTCGGCATGCTGGAAGGCAACCCGGACGTGAGCGCACTGATTCCGGTGCCGGCCAAACCCAAGGTTTTCGAATTATTGGCGATTCTGGCTCGATTATGTCGCCGCTACGACTTGGCGATCTCGACTCAGACCGGCGACCGGCCGACGCTGTATGCCTGGGCGGCCGGCAAGCTCCGCTTGGGTTTCGTGCCGGAGCAAACCGGCAAGGCTTGGTGGAAGCAATGCTTGCTGACCCGCTGGCTAGTATTCGGCGACGATTACGGCCATGCGGTGCTGGAAAACCTACGCTTTTGCGAACCCCTCGGCATTCCGCCGGTATTCCGGCTGACGCCGCCCTGTTCCGAGTCATCGTTCGACTTACCCACGGATCTAGCGAACCACGCCTATGCGGTGCTGCACATTCAACCGCAATGGCGCTACAAGGCCTGGCCGCTGGCGCAGTGGCGGCAACTGGCTGAATTTTTAGCCGATCGCGGCTATCGCATCGTATTGACCGGCAGCGGCCAGCCCGCCGAGCGCCAGGTCCTGACGGAATTCAAATCCGGCCTCGCCTGCGACATCTTGGATTTGAGCGGAGGTCCAAGCCTGGCCGAACTGAGCCGGCTGATTGGCAACGCGGCGCTATTCGTCGGCCCGGATACCGGCATCACCCATTTGGCGGCCGCGACCGGCGCACCGGTATTCGCGTTGTTCGGGCCGACCGACCCCACCAAATGGGCGCCCTGGCCGACCGGTTACGCCGAAAACAGGCCACCGTTTGCCAAATCCGGTTCCGGCCGAGTCGGCAACGTGCATCTGATTCAAGACGCCGCGCCCCGCGCCTGCCTGCCCTGCCAACTGGAGGGTTGCGAACGCCGCCGGGATAGCCGTAGCGACTGCCTGGAACAATTGCCGGCCGAAGGCGTCATTGCTGCAATCGATGCCGAACTGGAGCAGCGAAGCCACGACCATCGTCCGGCACCACGAGAACAATCGGATGTGTTTTGACGTAAAACCGCCGATAATCGTCCCTTAGCCATTACTTTCGACTTTTGCATGACCGAATCGCCGACGCTCGACCGCATCCTGGTACTGAATGTCAAAGCCTTTACCGGGCGCCGCCAATTCATGGAACGCCAATTGGCCGAATTCGGCTTGAGCGCCGAATTCGTCACGGACTGGGATATCGAGGAATTGACCCCCGAGATTTTGAGTCTAACCTTCGGCACCGATGGCCTGACGCCTGGCCAACAGTCCTGCGCGCTAAAACACGTCGAAGCCCTGCACCGCATCGCCGCCGCCGGCAACCGTCAGGCGTTGGTATTGGAAGACGACGCCGTGTTCAGCCCCCACTTCCGGCTGGGCATCACGCGAGCCCTGCAACAAAGCGAACGATTTCCGGGCCACAAAGTGATTTACATCGGCTCCGGCGGCAATTTCTTCACGCCGAAAAGTCAGCGCCGCCCCGGCCAGTACTTGTATCCGGGTCATCGCGGCCGCTTTGCCGATTCGTACATTATCGACTCCGCCACCGCGCAAATACGCCTGAATTGGATAGCCGAAAATCGTATCGCGCAACCGATTGACAACCAGTTCGAGACCATCGACAAAGCGCTGGGCATCCAAATGCTCTGGCTGGAAGAGCCGGTCGTCGAGCAAGGCAGCAAGAACGGCTTGTTTCGAAGCGCATTGGAAAGCGATCCGCCGCCGTGGCTGAAAGGTTGGCTATTCCGCTGGGAAAAACTCAAACGCAAATATATTTATCAACTGTGGCGTTAACTCCATGACTCACGCTTATTCCGACACCGCGCTGAACGTCAGCCGCGGACTGGCGATTTTCGCGGTCGTCGCGGTACCGATGTCCACCGCCGCGACCAGCATCGCTTGCGTGGCCATGCTGGCGGCTTGGCTGGCTTCCGGACAGGCCTTCGCCACGCTGCGGCAATCGTGGCGGCATCCGCTGGGCAAAATGATTGTCGCGTTTTACGCCTGGCTGGTCGTCGGCACCTTTTACGCCGACACGGACTGGCCGGCCAAACTGCAAACCCTGTCGAGTTGGAAGAAACTAGCTTACGCCTTTATGCTGCTGGGCCTGTTTCAATCGCGGCGCTGGCAACAACGCTTCGTCTATTATTTCGTCGGCGTTATGGCCGTCGCCGCGATTATCGCAATTCCGCTTTGGGCCACCGACTGGGTGGTGCGTAGCGGCCGCGGCGCCGGCATCTTCATGACCAATCATTCGACACAAAGCATGGCGTTCACGGCCGCGCTGCTCGGTACGTTATTTGTATTGCACGAACCGCTGTCGCCGCGTTGGAAAATCGCGGTCTGGAGCGCCGCCGCGCTGTTCGTGTTCAATATTTTCTTCGTCAGCACCGCCCGCAGCGCTTATCTGGCGCTGCCTGTCGCGGCGGTGTTTGCTTTCGGCTCACTTTACGGTTTTCGGAAATTGCCGTATTTCATCGGCGCGGCGGCGGTCGCGGTTGCGCTGTTCGTCGCGACCTCCGACACCGTGCAACAGCGGATACAGGTCACGCTGGACGAACAAGCCCATTATCAAACCAGCGCCAGCGAGACCTCGATCGGTCTGCGGGTGGTGTTTTATCGCAATACCTGGCAATTGATCCGCGAGCATCCCTGGCTGGGCTATGGCACCTCGGGTTTCAAACCGGCTTACGAGCAAGTGGCGAAACTCAACGGTCAGGGTTGGCACGCGATGAGTACCGGCGACCCGCACAACCAATATCTGTTTATCTGGGTCGAAAACGGGATTTTCGGCGTACTGCTGTTTTTAGCCTACATCGGCGTCGGCTTGCGGGAGGGCTTGGCGAATCGGCCTTACGGCGCGATCGCCGCGAGTTTTTTGGTGGCGATCAGTGCTTCCAGCCTGTTCAATTCCCATTTCAAAACGTTCGCCGAGGGCTATATGTTGGCGTTCTTTCTGGGCGCGTTGCTGAGCCGACCGGCCGAGCTTGACGATGCTTAGCGTTATCGTCATCACCAAGAACGAAGCCGGCCATATCGGCCGCTGCCTGGCCTCGGTGGCCTGGGCAGATGAGATTGTCGTTCTCGATTCGGGCAGTAGCGACGACACCGTCGCGATCGCCCGCCAGTTTACCGACCAGGTGTTCGTGACCGACTGGCCCGGCTTCGGCCCGCAAAAACAACGGGCCTTGGATAAGGCAAGCGGCGATTGGATACTGTCGCTGGACGCGGACGAGGAAGTCGGCCCGGCCTTGGCCGAGGAAATTCAACAGGCCATCCGGCAAAATGCTATCCAAGGCTTCGAAATTCCCCGGCTGTCCAGCTACTGCGGCCGGCCGATTAAACATAGCGGCTGGTGGCCGGATTATGTCTTGCGATTGTTCCGGCGCGACGCGGGCCGATTCAGCAACGAGGTAGTTCACGAACGAGTCGAAGTGCAAGGCCCGATCGGCCGTTTGAACCAACCGTTGTTACACGAGGCTTTCGTCGATCCGGAAGAGGTACTGCACAAAATCAACAGTTATTCGACGCTGGGTGCCGAGAAACTGTTCAAAGCCGGCGCGCGCGCCAGCCTGGGCAGGGCCATCGCCAAGGGGCTGTGGACTTTTTTCCGCGGCTACGTGCTCAAGGCCGGCTTTCTCGACGGCCCGCAAGGCTTGATGCTGGCGATTTCCAATGCCGAAGGCACGTATTACAAATATCTGAAATTGCGGGAACTGCACCGCTTGCATCGATGAACGGTCTAATTTCGGTCATCGTCGCCACTTACAACTGGCCCGAGGCACTGGATGCCTGCTTGGCCGGTTTACTGGCGCAATCGGACAGTCAATTCGAAATCTTGGTCGCCGACGATGGCTCGCAACCGGAAACCGCCGCTCGGATTGCCGCATGGCAAGCCGTTGCGAGCCGGCCGATCCGCCATGTGTGGCACGAAGATCGCGGCTTCCGGGCCGGAAAGATACGCAACCGGGCGGTTGCGGTCAGCCGGGGCGATTACCTGCTGTTCGTCGACGGCGACTGCGTGACTTTGCCGGACTTTGTCGCCCGCCACCGCCAACTCGCCGAAACCGGCTATTTCGTGCCGGGCAACCGCTGCCTGCTGAGCCAGGCTTATACCGAGCAGGTGTTAAGGCAAGGCTTGCCGTTACACAGTCGAAGCAAGGCCTATTTCTTGGTGCAACGCCTGCGCGGCCGGATCAACCGCTGGCTGCCCTTGCTGTATTTGCCATTGACCGCTTGGCGCTATGCGCGCGCCGAACATTGGCAAAACGCGATGACCTGCAATTTGGCGGTCTGGAAAGATGACTTTTTCAGGGTGAACGGCTTCGATGAAATCTACGAAGGCTGGGGGTACGAGGATTCGGACTTGGTGATCCGTTTGCTGCACTGCGGCATTCGCCGCAAGGAAGGCCGCTTCGCGGCACCGGTGCTGCATTTATGGCATCGCCAAAACGACCGGAGCCGCCACGACCAAAACTACCAACGACTGTTGGCGCGAGTCGCCGACCCCGCTGTGATTCGAGCCGAACGCGGCGTAGGCGACACCTTTGAATTACAAACGACTCCGGCCGCCGTGCAAGCGGGTCAATAGCACCGCTTCGTCGCGCGTCAAGCCGCAATCGCGCACCAAATCCTCGACGCCGACACCCCGGCGAATTTTCGCTATCACATCTTCGTAACCTTGGGCGGGACGCTCAACGGCTCCGGCCACCGCCGGCGTGTCCAGGGCGGCTCGCGGCCGCTCGGCAACCCGTTCGGCGATACTATTCAGTCTGGCGTCGGCATTCGCCAAGCGCCGGTCTACCGCAACCGCCGCCGAACACA
>NZ_LUUK01000003.1 GCF_001644025.1 Methylomonas koyamae | reverse complement strand
GGTGCCGGCGTCGTGGCTTCAATTATCGAATAAGTTGCCTTTAGGCGACTGCACAATGAGTTCTCTGGAATAGGTCAGTAGTTCAATTGGTAGAGCAGCGGTCTCCAAAACCGCAAGTTGGGGGTTCGAGTCCCTCCTGGCCTGCCACCCAGGGTTTCTTTCTTACTTACATCTTTAGTCAAGCAATGAACGCACAGGCAGAAGAAGCTACCTCGGTAGGCGATATAGTAAAGCTGGCTTTTTCGCTGGTTGTTATGGTAGCGGGCATCGTTGCGTTTTATTATTTTTCGGATTTCCAGCTTCTCTACCGCGTTCTCGGATTAGTTGCATTGACTTCGGGGGCGGTTGCGGTTTCATTTACGACCGCGAAGGGTAGAGAGTTTTGGGGTTTTATGCTTGAGGCCAAGCAGGAATTTAAGCGTATCGTGTGGCCAACTCGCGACGAAGCGGTCAGGACCACGTTGATGGTGTTCCTGATGGTATTTATTGTCGGTCTGATATTGTGGTTGCTTGATATGTTCCTGTTTTGGGGTGTTCAGCTTTTGATGAATCTGGGGATTAAGTAAATGGCGCTACGTTGGTATGTGGTTCACGCCTATTCGAATTTCGAAAATAAAGTCAAACAGGCCCTGGAAGAAAGAATCAAGCGCGAAGGCTTGAGCGAATACTTCGGCAAGATTCTGGTCCCAACCGAAGAGGTCGTTGAAATGCGAATGGGGCAGCAGCGCAAAAGCGAGCGCAAGTTTTTCCCCGGATATGTTCTAGTACAGATGGAGTTGAACGACGAAACATGGCATTTGGTTAGAAACGTTCCTCGTGTATTAGGTTTTATTGGAGGTGCCTCCGATAAACCTTCGCCGATTTCTGACAAAGAGGCGATGGCGATACTGAGTAGGGTTGAAGAAGGTGTGAACAAGCCTCGCCCGAAAGTGTTGTTTGAAGTTGGTGAGGTGGTTCGCATCGTTGATGGGCCGTTCAAGGACTTCAATGGAAGTATCGAAGAAGTCAATTATGAAAAAAGCCGTTTGCGCGTTTCTGTCTTGATTTTCGGAAGGTCTACTCCAGTTGAGTTAGAGTTTGGACAGGTTGAAAAAGTCTAATTCTTGTATTGAGATTTTGTGAAAATCCCTGTCATCGAGGTGGCAGGGATTTTTGTTTGTTGGGGAGCTGGAAAGCGTTAATACCCGTTTAGGAGCGAAAAATGGCAAAAAAAATTGATTCGTACATCAAGCTGCAGGTGAAAGCAGGCGAGGCAAATCCAAGTCCACCGGTGGGCCCCGCGCTTGGTCAGCGCGGTGTTAACATCATGGAGTTTTGTAAGGCTTTTAATGCCCGCACTCAAGAGGTTGAAAAAGGCTTGCCTCTTCCCGTTGTAATTACGGTTTACAGCGACAAGAGCTTCACCTTTATCACTAAAACGCCGCCTGCATCAATTTTGCTTAAAAAAGCGGTTGGAATTAAAAGCGGCAGCAGTAAGCCGAATTCCAATAAAGTTGGTACCGTTACGCGCGAACAACTCGAAGAAATCGCGAAAACTAAAATGGAAGATTTGAATGCGGCCGATATGGAAGGGGCGATTAAAACAATCGCAGGTAGCGCTCGTAGCATGGGTTTGAATGTGGAGGGCGTGTAATGGCTAAAATCACTAAACGTGCAAAAGCAATCAAGGAAAAAGTTTCTAGAAATAAACAGTACAGTATTTCAGAAGCAATTGGTTTGTTAAAAGAATTCGCCAATAGCAAATTCGACGAGTCAGTCGATATTAGCGTTAATCTCGGTGTCGACCCTAGAAAATCCGATCAGAACGTTCGTGGTGCTTCCGTGTTGCCGCACGGGACAGGTAAAACCGTGAGAGTGGCGGTTTTTACCCAAGGCCCAAATGCCGATGCCGCTAAAGAAGCCGGTGCCGATATCGTTGGTATGGACGATTTGGCCGAACAAGTTAAGCGCGGCGAAATGAATTTCGATGTGGTTATTGCGTCTCCCGATGCGATGCGGGTCGTCGGTCAGCTTGGTCAAATCCTGGGTCCAAGAGGCTTAATGCCAAATCCGAAGGTCGGCACGGTGACGCCTGATGTTGCTACTGCCGTGAAAAACGCAAAATCGGGTCAAGTTAGGTACCGGACGGATAAGGCTGGCATTATTCATTGTTCTATCGGTAAGGTTTCATTCGATGAAGTGGCAATTAAACAAAATCTGGAGTTTTTGATTGCCGACCTTAAAAAAGCAAAGCCGACCGCCGCGAAAGGGGTTTATCTGAAAAAGATTTCCTTGTCTTCGACAATGGGGCCAGGCTTGTCTATCGACCAAAGCAGCGTCGATATCTAATCACATTCACGACTTTGGGTTGCCGGTAAACGGCAACCGTCAAAGACCGTAGGGGCGAAAGCTTAATCATCCTACGCAGACGGAAGCTGGAACCATCGATGGTGAAAGGGACCGTAAGGAGCATCGCAAAGATGCGTTTTATTGTTTCTGATATCACATCGGAAAATAATTGGAGAAAAATGTGGCACTCAATTTAGATGGCAAAAAAGTTGTCGTAGAGGAAGTTGCTGAATTCGCCGCCAAAGCCCACTCCGCAGTTGCTGCGGAATATCGTGGATTGACCGTTACCCAATTGACGAAATTGCGTAAAACCGCGAGAGAAACGGGCGTTTACTTGCGAGTAGTCAAGAACACATTGGCTAAACGTGCTGTTGCGGGAACTGAATTTGAATGTATGCAGGAGGGTCTGGTCGGACCGCTGATCCTCGCATTTTCAATGGAAGATCCAGGCGCCGCCGCGCGATTGGTAAGCGATTTTGCGAAAGAAAACAATAAACTGGTTGCGAAGGTTGTTGCGATCGGTGGTCAAGCATTTGATGGTTCCGAACTGGAGCGCTTGGCCAGACTGCCGACTCGTGATCAGGGCATCAGTATGCTGATGTCGGTCATGAAAGCCCCCGTCGAGAAACTCGCCAGAACCTTGGCGGCTATCAGAGACGAGAGAGAAGCGGCATAACTATCGCCTTAACCAGTTAATTAGTATTAAATTTAGAGGAATTAAGAATGGCAATCTCAAAAGAAGATATTTTGGAAGCAGTCGCGAACATGACTGTCATGGAAATCGTTGATTTGATTTCTGCAATGGAAGAAAAATTTGGCGTATCCGCGGCTGCTGCAGTCGCGGTAGCTGCTCCGGCTGCTGCGGCGGCGGTTGTCGAAGAACAAACCGAATTTGATGTAATTTTGACCGGCTTCGGTGAAAACAAAGTCGCGGTCATTAAAGCTGTACGCGGATTGACCGGTTTGGGCTTGAAAGAAGCAAAAGACGCTGTCGAAGGTGCACCTACGACTGTCAAAGAAGCTGTGAACAAAGCAGAAGCAGAAGCCGCCAAGAAAGAACTGGAAGACGCAGGCGCAACTGTCGAAATTAAATAATTATTTCGACAGCACCTTGGGCAGCGAATGCCCAGCAAACCGGGCTGGCGGTATTTTACCGCCGGCCTTTTACTGTTTGTCAAACAAACGGTAGTAAATCATCCCTGACGACGAAGGTATAGAAGCAATATGGCCTATTCTTTTACCGAAAAAAAGCGCATCCGTAATAATTTTGGGAAAGGTTCGGAAGTACTCGAAGTTCCCTATCTCTTAGCAACACAGATTGATTCTTACGCAAATTTTTTGCAGTTGGGCGCGGACCCAGAAAAAAGACGCAATCAAGGATTACATGCTGCATTTTCGAGTGTATTTCCGGTGGTTAGCCACTCAGGATACGCGGTTCTGGAATATGTCAAGTATCGTTTGGGCGAGCCCGCTTTTGACGTCAGAGAATGTCAGCAACGGGGAGCCACTTTCTCCGCGCCATTGCGCGTAATGGTGCGCTTGGTGATTTACGACAAGGACGCCCCTGCCAATACCAAAGTCGTAAAAGATATTCGCGAGCAAGAAGTCTACATGGGCGAGTTACCGTTGATGACTGAAAACGGTACATTCGTTATCAATGGAACCGAACGTGTCATCGTGTCCCAATTACATCGTTCGCCTGGGGTGTTTTTCGATCACGATAAGGGTAAGACGCATTCTTCAGGTAAATTGCTGTTTAACGCTCGGGTGATTCCGTATCGCGGCTCTTGGTTGGATTTCGAGTTCGACCACAAAGACGCGGTTTATGTGCGTATCGACCGCCGCAGAAAGATTCCGGCAACGATCTTGCTGCGCGCCTTGGGTTATGACAACGAAGAAATGATTCAAATCTTCTTCGACACCAATAAGTTTTCGTTGACTGCCGACAAATTCATGTTCCACGTGATTCCGGAACGGCTGCGTGGCGAAATGGCGGTGTTTGACATAAAGCATGACGGTAAGGTGTTGATCGAGGAAGGACGGCGCATCACCGCGAAACACGTTCGCCAACTCGAAAAATCCGGCGTGACCGAGATCGAGGTGCCACGCGATTATTTGTTCGGGAAGATTCTTGGGCACAACGTTGTGGATACAGCCACTGGCGAATTGTTAGCCAGCGTTAACGACGAATTGACCGAAAACCTGTTGCAAAAACTGATCGATGCCGGTGTCAGTGAGATCAACACCTTGTACGTAAACGATTTGGATCGGGGCCCATATATTTCCAACTCGATGCGCCTGGATACGACAACCAATCGCTTGGAGGCCTTGGTAGAAATTTACCGGATGATGCGCCCAGGTGAACCGCCCACGGTCGAATCCGCCGAAAACCTGTTCGAGAACCTGTTTTTCACCGACGAGCGTTACGATTTGTCGGCAGTCGGCCGGATGAAGTTTAATCGGCGCTTGGGCCGAGAGGAAATCATCGGTACGGGCACGTTGAGCAAGGAAGACATCATCGACGTATTGAAGGAGTTGATCAAAATCCGCAACGGAAACGGCATTGTCGATGACATCGATCATTTAGGTAATCGCCGGGTACGGTCCGTGGGCGAAATGATTGAAAACCAATTTCGGATCGGATTGGTGCGAGTCGAGCGAGCAGTTCGAGAACGCTTAACTCTGGCTGATTCCGAAGGGCTGATGCCGCAAGAAATTATTAACGCTAAGCCTGTGTCTGCCGCAGTGAAAGAGTTTTTCGGCTCCAGCCAATTGTCGCAGTTTATGGATCAAAACAATCCATTGTCGCAAGTGACCCACAAGCGCAGGGTCTCCGCGTTGGGTCCAGGCGGTTTGGCCAGGGAGCGTGCCGGTTTCGAGGTTCGCGACGTTCATACCACGCACTACGGTCGGGTTTGTCCGATCGAAACGCCGGAGGGACCAAATATCGGTTTGATCAACTCGTTGTCGGTCTACGCCAGGACTAACGAATACGGCTTTCTTGAAACGCCGTACCGGAAGGTAGTCAACGGTATGGTGACCGATCAAGTCGATTATATTTCGGCTATCGAGGAAGGCGAGTATGTGATTGCGCAGTCCAGTGTCGCGGTAGACGAACACGGTAAATTGGTCGAAGGCTTGGTATCCTGCCGCTACAAAGACGAATTTACGTTAGCTTCGTCAGAGACCGTGCAATATATGGACGTGTCCTCCAAACAAATCGTTTCGGTCGCGGCATCGATTATTCCATTCTTGGAACACGACGACGCTAACCGGGCGTTGATGGGCTCCAACATGCAACGGCAAGCGGTTCCGACCTTACGAGCGGAGAAACCGCTGGTTGGTACCGGTATGGAGCGTGTCGTCGCCAAAGATTCCGGCGTAACCGTTGTGGCGACCCGTGGCGGTCGTATCGAAGCGGTTGACGCGGCCAGGATCGTGGTGCGAGCCAACGATAATGAAACGGTCGCCGGCGTACCGGGTGTCGATATTTACAACCTGATTAAATACACCCGGTCTAACCAAAACACCTGCATTAACCAGAAGCCGCTGGTTAAATTGGGCGATATCGTTAATAAGGGCGACATCCTCGCCGACGGTCCTTCTACCGACTTGGGCGAGTTGGCTTTGGGGCAAAACATGCTGATCGCCTTCATGCCTTGGAACGGCTACAACTTTGAAGACTCGATTCTAGTCTCCGAGCGCGTGGTTAAGGAAGATCGTTTCACGACAATCCATATCGAAGAGAAAACTTGCGTCGCCAGGGAGACGAAGCACGCTCCGGAGGAGATTACCGCCGATATCCCGAATGTCAGCGAGGAAGCGTTATCCAAGTTGGACGAGTCCGGTATCGTTTACGTCGGTGCCGAAGTCAAGGGTGGCGACATCCTGGTCGGAAAAGTTACGCCCAAGGGCGAGACTCAGCTGACGCCGGAAGAAAAACTGCTACGGGCTATTTTCGGCGAAAAAGCCGCAGACGTTAAAGATACCTCGTTACGGGTGCCCGGCAACGTAAGGGGTACCGTCATCGACGTGCAGGTGTTCACTCGCGACGGTGTCAAGAAAGATAAGCGCGCCCTGGAAATCGAAGAAGCCGAAATCAAGCGTTATCGGAAGGATTTGGACGATCAGCTGAAAATTGTCGAGCACGATATTTTCGCGCGGGTCAAAGCGATGTTGGTTGGTAAGAAAGCTGAAAAAGGTCCGAATGGTCTGAAAAAAGGCGAGGATATCGTTCGCGAGTATCTGGATGGCTTGGTCCCTTCGGAGTTGATGAAAATCAAAACCCAAGACGAGGATATCAACGTTCAATTGGAAACGATCGCCGAGCATATCGAGCAACAACGCAAGGAATTCGACGAACGTTTCGAACAGAAAAAGAAAAAAATCACGATGGGCGACGATTTGGCGCCTGGCGTGCTGAAGATGGTCAAGGTTTATTTGGCGGTCAAGAAGCGTATTCAGCCCGGCGACAAGATGGCGGGTCGACATGGAAATAAAGGGGTTATCTCCCAAATCGTGCCGATCGAAGACATGCCTTACACGGCGGACGGCAATCCGATCGACATCCTGCTGAATCCGTTGGGCGTACCTTCACGCATGAACGTCGGGCAGGTGTTGGAAACCCATTTGGGTTGGGCCTCGAAAGGCTTGGGCATCAAAATCGGCAAAATGCTGGAAGCTCAGGCCAAAGTTGTTGAAATTCGCGGTTATCTCGAAAAAATCTACAACTGTAGCGGACGGAAGGAAGATTTGGATTCGTTCTCCGATAAAGAGGTGCTGGAGTTGGCGGCCAATTTAGTTGGTGGCGTCCCGATGGCAACCCCGGTTTTCGACGGCGCATCCGAGGATGATATCCGGGAAATGTTGCGTCTGGCCGATCTGCCTGAACACGGACAAACTCGGCTTTACGACGGGTTAACCGGTGAACCGTTCGAGCGTGAAGTCACCGTCGGCTACATGTACATGCTCAAATTGAACCACTTGGTGGATGACAAAATGCACGCGCGTTCCACGGGGCCATATAGCTTGGTCACTCAGCAACCGCTGGGCGGAAAGGCGCAATTCGGCGGCCAGCGTTTTGGGGAGATGGAGGTGTGGGCCTTGGAGGCTTACGGCGCCGCTTATACCCTACAGGAAATGTTGACCGTGAAATCCGACGACGTTACAGGCCGTACCCGAATGTATAAAAACATTGTCGACGGAAACCATTCAATGGAAGCGGGAATGCCGGAATCCTTCAACGTTTTGGTCAAGGAAATACGTTCGCTTGGCGTCAATATTGAAATGGAACAAGAGTAATCGGGCTCTGGATTTGGTTCTGGACAACATCGGATAACAATTAGAGAGGATAAGCTCTTGAAAGATTTAATGAATTTTTTAAAACGTCAAGGTCGCACCGAAGATTTCGACGCTATCCGCATTGGTTTGGCTTCTCCCGACATGATTCGCTCGTGGTCGTATGGCGAAGTGAAAAAGCCCGAGACGATTAATTACCGCACGTTTAAGCCTGAGCGTGATGGTTTGTTTTGCGCCAAAATCTTTGGTCCTATCAGCGACTACGAATGTTTGTGCGGTAAATACAAGCGCTTAAAGCACCGCGGTGTAATTTGCGAAAAGTGCGGGGTCGAAGTAACGCTATCCAAGGTTCGTCGCGAACGGATGGGACATATCGATCTGGCCAGCCCGGTCGCTCACATTTGGTTCTTGAAGTCTCTCCCGTCGCGTATCGCGTTGCTGCTAGACATGACTCTGCGGTCGATCGAGCGCGTGTTGTATTTCGAGACATTCGTCGTCACCGATCCCGGTATGTCGCCGTTGGAAAAAGGTCAGTTGTTGACCGACGAAGAGTATTTGAATGCGATGGAAGAACACGGCGATGATTTTGTCGCCAAAATGGGCGCCGAGGCGATTTATGATCTGTTGAAATCCATCGACTTGAAAGATGAAATCAACAAGTTGAAGGAAGAGATCAATTCGACCAACTCCGACACCAAGATTAAAAAGTATTCTAAACGGCTGAAGGTCATCGATTCTCTGCTGGCGTCCAACAATCGTCCGGAATGGATGATTATGACCGTGCTGCCGGTGCTTCCGCCCGAATTGCGTCCGCTGGTGCCGTTGGACGGTGGCCGTTTCGCGACCTCCGACTTGAACGATCTGTACCGCCGTGTCATCAACCGCAATAACCGTTTGACTCGGTTATTGGACCTGAACGCCCCGGACATCATTGTTCGCAACGAAAAACGAATGCTGCAAGAAGCCGTCGATGCCTTGCTGGATAACGGCCGTCGCGGCCGGGCCATTACCGGTAGCAACCGGCGCCCGCTGAAATCGCTGGCCGATATGATCAAGGGCAAGCAAGGTCGTTTCCGCCAAAATCTGTTGGGCAAACGGGTCGACTATTCGGGGCGTTCGGTAATCGTGGTCGGTCCAACGCTGAGATTGCACCAATGCGGTCTGCCGAAAAAAATGGCCTTGGAGTTGTTCAAGCCGTTTATATTCAGCAAGCTGCAACTGCGCGGATTGGCGACCACGATTAAAGCCGCTAAAAAAATGGTCGAGCGCGAAGGAGCTGAGGTGTGGGATATCCTCGAAGAGGTCATCCGTGAGCATCCGGTGCTACTGAACCGTGCGCCAACGCTGCATCGTTTGGGCATCCAAGCATTCGAGCCGACCCTAATCGAAGGCAAGGCCATCCAACTGCACCCGTTGGTGTGTAGTGCGTTCAACGCCGACTTCGACGGCGACCAAATGGCTGTGCATATTCCGTTGTCGATCGAGGCGCAGTTAGAAGCTCGTACCTTAATGATGGCGACCAACAACATCTTGTCGCCCGCAAACGGAGAGCCGGTGATCAACCCGTCGCAAGACGTGGTTTTGGGCCTCTATTACATCAGCCGTGAAAAAGTCAATGCGGTCGGAGAAGGCAGCATATTCACCGATTTGGCCGAGGTTATGAAAGCCTTGGATGCCAAGACAGTGGAGTTGCAAACCAAGGTTCAGGTCAGGATTACTGAAAAACTTAAAAACGCTGACGGTGAGTGGGAAAGCATCACCAGTCGTAAACAAACAACGGTGGGGCGTGCCCTGATCTGGGAGATTGCTCCTGATGGCATGCCGTATGAGCTGATCAACGTTGATATGACCAAGAAAAACATTTCGAGGTTGATCAACTATAGCTACCGCTACTTAGGTATAAAAGAAACCGTAATTCTCGCCGACCAAATCATGTATTTGGGTTTCAAATACGCAACGAGAGCGGGTGTTTCGTTCGGTATCGAAGACATGGAAATTCCGGCTAAAAAAGCCGATATCATTCGTTCCGCCGAGGCCGAGGTTAACGAAATCCAGAATCAATATGCGTCAGGGTTAGTGACCGACGGCGAGCGATACAACAAGGTCGTCGATATTTGGTCGCGGGCAAACGATCAAGTTGCGAAAGTGATGATGGAAGGCTTGGGTGAAGACGAAGTGGTCGACGCCAAAGGTAATAACGTCAAACAAAAATCGTTTAACTCGATCTTCATGATGGCCGAATCTGGCGCGCGGGGTTCAGCGGCGCAGATTCGCCAATTGGCGGGGATGCGCGGATTGATGGCTAAGCCGGACGGTTCGATCATCGAAACGCCAATTACCGCGAACTTCCGGGAAGGTCTGGACGTATTGCAGTATTTCATCTCGACGCACGGTGCTCGTAAAGGTTTGGCGGATACGGCGTTAAAAACCGCTAACTCCGGTTATCTAACTCGACGTCTGGTTGACGTGGCGCAGGATCTGGTGATTGCCGAGCTGGATTGTGGGACCCAAAACGGTCTGACCATGACGCCGATCATCGAAGGCGGCGATGTGGTCGAGCCGCTGGTCGATCGGGTATTGGGCCGCGTGGCAGCAGTCGATGTGACCGACGCTTCCGGTTCAAAAGTGTTGATCCCGGCGGGTACGATGATCGATGAGAACCTGGTGACCGTTTTAGAGGAAAACGGCGTTGATAAAATGCTGGTTCGGTCGGTTATTACTTGCGAATCTCGGGTGGGCGTTTGCGCCAAATGTTACGGCCGCGATTTGGGACGTGGGCATCTGGTCAATAGCGGCGAGGCCATTGGTGTCGTCGCGGCTCAATCGATCGGTGAGCCGGGTACTCAGTTGACGATGAGGACCTTCCATATTGGTGGCGCGGCCTCCAGGTCGGCGGCTGTCAGCAATGTTCAAGTTAAATCCAGCGGTACCGCAAAACTGAATAACCTGAAGACCGTTAGAAACCGAGAAAACAACTTGGTCGCGGTATCCCGTTCCGGCGAAGTTGGCGTGATGGACGATTATGGCCGTGAAAGAGAACGCTATAAGATTCCGTATGGCGCGGTACTTTCGGTTGACGACGGCGGACGTGTCAGTGCCGGTGACATTATCGTCAACTGGGACCCGCACACTCATCCAGTTATCACCGAAGTGGATGGCTTCATTCAGTTGATCGATTTTATCGACGGTATCACCGTTCAAGAGCAGTCGGACGAAGTCACCGGGCTTACATCGCGTGTGGTAACCGATCCTAAGCAACGAAGTGCGGCCGGTAAAGAGCTGCGCCCCATGGTACGGTTGATAGACGAACAAGGTGGACAAATTAACTTACCTGGAACCGATATTCCGGCTCAATATTTCTTGCCCGCCGGCGCAATTGTCGGGGTTAAGGATGGTGGTGAAGTAAAGGTTGGTGACGTATTGGCCCGGATTCCGCAAGAATCTAGTAAAACCCGCGATATCACCGGTGGTTTACCGCGGGTTGCGGACTTGTTCGAAGCTAGAAAAACCAAGGATCCGGCCATTCTTGCCGAAGCTACCGGTATGGTGTCTTTCGGTAAGGAGACGAAGGGTAAGCAACGTGTCATCATTACCGACGCCGAAGGGGAGCAATATGAAACGCTCATTCCAAAATGGCGTCATATCACGGTGTTCGAAGGTGAGTTTGTAGAAAAAGGCGAAACGATTGCCGAAGGGGAATTGACGCCGCACGATATTCTGCGTCTGAGAGGTATCGAGGAGCTGTCTGATTATCTGGTTAAGGAAATTCAGGATGTTTACCGTCTACAGGGTGTAAAAATAAACGACAAACATATCGAGGCCATCATCCGGCAAATGCTCCGGAAAGTTGAGATAACAGCTTCCGGCGAAACCGATTTTGTGAAAGGTGAGCAGGTAGAGCGCGTATTGGTCAATATTGTTAACGAACAGGCGGAAAAAGAAGGGAAAATTCCTGCTAGTTATGACTCGTTGTTGTTAGGGATCACTAAGGCATCGTTGGCGACTGAGTCGTTTATATCTGCCGCCTCTTTCCAAGAGACCACAAGAGTGTTGACCGACGCTGCAGTGCGAGGCATCAGCGATAGTCTGAACGGCCTAAAAGAGAATGTCATTGTTGGTCGTTTAATCCCGGCCGGTACAGGTCTGGCCTATCACGAACAAAGGCGGAAAAAACGACATGCCGACTTGGCGAGCGGGATGGATTCCGGCATATCTTCAGTCGAAGTGGTCGATGTCGAGGAAGCGCTGAAACAGGCGTTGAATATAGAATAGCTCTAGTAAAAAAGCTTGACCTAACAATGATCTGCAGGTATCATGCTCTGCTCACATCAGCCAAGAGATTTGGGTGGAGCAATGCCATTCGGTTGGGCGACTAATTGTATTGCTTATTAACATTGCATATTTGGAGTAGTTAAGAATGGCCACGATCAATCAGTTGGTCCGTAAGCCTCGTGCTAAAAAAATCGAAAAGACCAATGTTCCGGCATTGGAAGCCTGCCCCCAAAGGCGAGGTGTGTGTACTCGTGTTTATACGACTACGCCTAAGAAGCCTAATTCGGCCTTGCGTAAGGTGGCTAGGGTTAGATTGACCAATGGTGCCGAGGTTAGTAGTTATATTGGCGGAGAGGGGCACAATTTACAAGAGCACTCCGTGGTTCTGATTCGTGGCGGTAGGGTCAAAGACTTGCCCGGTGTTCGTTATCACGTTGTGCGAGGAAGCTTGGATACTTCAGGCGTAAAAGATAGAAAGTGCGGGCGCTCCAAATATGGCGCTAAGCGGCCTAAGAAATAAAGGTTGGTAAACAATGTCTAGAAGAAGAGTTGCGGCGAAAAGACCGGTCAATCCTGATCCAAGGTTTGGTAGCGATATGTTGTCCAAGTTCATGAATATGATCATGGTGGACGGCAAAAAGTCTGTCGCTGAAAAAATTGTATATGGTGCGTTGGATGTGATCGAGCATAAGGGGCATAAAGAGTCGCTAGAGCTTGTGGCAAAGGCGCTGGAAAATGTGCAGCCTAGAGTTGAGGTAAAGTCTCGTCGCGTAGGCGGGGCAACCTATCAGGTTCCGGTAGAAGTGCGCCCCGCGCGTAGATTGGCTTTGTCGATGCGTTGGTTGATTGATGCTGCTCGTAAGCGTAATGAGCGGACCATGGCTGCGAAACTGGCTGGGGAGCTGTTGGACGCATCCGAAGGTCGTGGCGCGGCGGCTAAGAAGCGAGAAGATACTCATAGAATGGCCGAAGCGAACAAGGCTTTCGCTCATTATCGCTGGTAAGGTTCGTGATGCCTTTAGGGTGATAACGTGGTTCGCAAAACGCCGATAGAGCGTTATCGAAATATAGGCATAATGGCCCACATTGATGCCGGGAAGACGACCACTACCGAGCGTGTTCTGTTTTACACAGGGGTTTCGCATAAGATCGGCGAAGTGCATGACGGCGCCGCGACAATGGATTGGATGGCTCAAGAGCAAGAGCGGGGCATCACGATTACGTCAGCGGCGACAACCTGTTTTTGGTCTGGAATGTGGAAGCAGCATTCCGAGCACAGAATCAATATTATCGACACGCCAGGGCACGTTGACTTTACGATTGAAGTTGAGCGGTCTCTTAGGGTGTTGGACGGCGCTTGTGCGGTGTTCTGTGCGGTAGGAGGTGTGGAGCCTCAGTCCGAGACAGTTTGGCGGCAAGCTAACAAATATCACGTTCCCCGTTTGGCATTCGTGAATAAAATGGATCGCACCGGGGCTGACTTTTATCGAGTATTAGAGCAGATAAAGGGACGATTAGGGAGTAATGCCGTCGCGATGCAGCTCCCAATAGGCGTAGAGGACGGCTTTAAAGGGATTGTTGATCTTATTGAGATGAAAGCTGTGTACTGGGACGACGCCAGTATGGGGTTGAAATTTCAACAAGGGGAAATTCCTGCGGACATGGTTGTTCAAGCAGTTGAGTGGCGGGAAAAATTGCTTGAAGCGGCCGCCGAGGCGTCCGAGGAGTTTATGGATAAATATCTCGAGAAAGGCTTTTTAAGCAATCAGGATATTAAGTTAGGTATCAGAGCGCAAACGCTAAAAAATAAAATTGTTCCGGCGTATTGTGGCTCCGCCTTTAAAAACAAAGGCGTTCAGTGTGTATTAGATGGTATCATTGACTATTTGCCATCGCCCGCAGACATTGATGCTGTGGTCGGCCATGTAAACGAAGAATTAGATGCTACGCGTCACCCGAGTGACGACGAGCCTTTTTCCGCCCTGGCTTTTAAAATAGCCACTGATCCATATGTTGGAATGCTGACGTTCCTGCGGATTTATTCTGGTGTTTTAAAGTCCGGTGATGCGGTTTTGAATGTTGCAAAAGGCAAGCGTGAACGAATAGGACGCATCGTTCAAATGCATGCCAATAGTCGGGAAGAGATTGGCGAAGTTCGAGCCGGCGACATCGCCGCCGTAATTGGATTAAAAGAAGTTACTACGGGTGATACGTTCTGCGATATGGCGAACCCCATTTTGCTGGAGCGTATGGAGTTTCCTGAGCCGGTAATCTCTGTTGCGGTAGAACCGAAAACCAAAGCCGATCAAGATAAGATGGGCAATGCGTTGGCAAAACTGGCGCAGGAAGACCCGTCGTTTCGTGTGAGTTCCGATCCGGAATCCGGGCAAACGCTAATAGCGGGCATGGGGGAGCTTCATCTCGAGATCATTGTCGATCGGATGCGGCGCGAATTTAATGTCGAAGCTAATGTCGGCGCACCGCAAGTGGCGTACAGGGAAACGATACGTAAGTCCTTGGAGTGCGAGGGTAAATTTATTCGACAGACCGGCGGCAAGGGGCAGTACGGTCACGTGTGGCTCAAGTTGGAGCCCAAGGCGGCTGGTAGCGGCTATGAGTTCGTAAACGGCGTTGTAGGTGGGGCTGTTCCTAGAGAGTACATCCCTGCGGTAGATAAAGGTATTCAAGAGCAAATGGAAAACGGCGTACTCGCTGGTTTCCCAATGGTGGACGTCAAGGTTACTTTGTTCGATGGTTCGTATCATGATGTCGATTCGAATGAAATGGCTTTCAAGATAGCAGGGTCTATGTGTTTCAGGGACGGAGCTAAGGCTGCAAATCCTGTATTGCTGGAACCCATTATGAAAGTGGAAGTAGTCACTCCAGAGGATTATATGGGGGAAGTCGTTGGTGACGTTAACCGGCGCAGAGGGGTTATTCACGGCATGGAAGACGTACCGGCTGGTAAGGTAATTAGTTGTGAAGTGCCGCTCTCGGAAATGTTTGGCTACGCAACCGATTTGCGATCGGCCACGCAAGGTAGAGCAACCTACAGTATGCAGTTTGAAAGATATAACGAAGCACCTGCGCACATAGCGGAAGCGATTATTAGAAAAGTATCTTAAATTTTTTATAAATATCAGGTATCGAGTCATGGCAAAAGAAAAATTTGA
>NZ_LUUK01000002.1 GCF_001644025.1 Methylomonas koyamae | reverse complement strand
CTGAATGTCTAAAGTTGAGTTAAATAGTAACGAACGGGAACAACTGAATTTTTTGGAGGCGTCTTCAGACGAGGGGTTGATCGCCGGAATTTTTAATGTAGCATCGCAGGTCGCTTCCTTCACAAAGAATCCGAGCGTAAATAGTTTTTCGATTCTGGACAGTGTGTTCTCCACGGCAGCCGCATACGACAAGGCATCGTCCGAGTTGGCAGGTATTAAGGCCGGCTACGACCGTAGAGCTCAGGAATGGGCTCACCAACTGGCAACGGCACAGCAAGATCAGGCCATTAGCCTGAACCAGGTTAATTTGGCAAAGGATCGATTCGAGATCGTGAAAATGAATAAGGAGATTGCCGAAAGTCAACAAGAGCATGCGCGTCAGATGGTGAATTTCCTTAATCAAAAATTTACCGGCGTAGAACTCTACCGGTGGATGGCTCAAGTTTTACAACGGGTGTACGCATATTTTCTGCAACAAGCTACCGCGACCGCGCGGTTAGCCGAAACTCAGTTGCGCTTCGAGCGGCAGCAAGCGTTGCCGGTATTTATTCAAACCGATTACTGGCAATTGTCAGGCGACGGCGGTAACAGTCAGTCCGGCGACCAGCGCGGTATGACCGGTTCGGTTCGGTTGTTACAGGATATTACCGAACTCGACCAATATGCCTTCCTGAGCAACAGCCGTAAATTGCAAATGAGCAAAACGTTTTCGCTGGCTGCCCTTTCCCCGATCGAGTTTCAACGTTTCAAGGATAGCGGCGTTATGCGCTTCAATACCGCGATGGCGTTGTTCGATCGGGATTTCCCCGGCCACTATTTGCGTCTGATCCGTCAAGTTCGCACCAGCGTGGTGGCGCTGATCCCGCCGATGACGGGTATTCACGCTACGTTAACCAATCTGGGTGTTTCCCGCATTGTTGTCGATGACGGCGGATTTCGGCCGATAGAAGTGCATCACGGGATGCAGTCGGTAGCGCTGACCGGCGCGGTTAATGCGACCGGGGTATTCGAACTCAATCAACAGCCGGAATTTTTGATGCCGTTCGAATCGGTTGGCGTCGATACCTTTTGGGAACTGCGCATGCCCAAGGCGGCTAACCCCTTCGATTTCACCACCATCGGCGACGTGTTGGTCACGTTGGATTACACCGCGTTGGATAGCTGGCAATACCGCAAGCAGGTCATTCAAAGCCTGCCTACCGATTTCGGTGCCGACCGTTCGTTCGGCTTGCGCGATCAATTCCCGGACCTTTGGTACGACTTGAATCGTGCCGATCAGGCAGCGACACCCAATATCGTGCAGTGGGATATCGCAAAAAGTGATTTTCCGGCGAACGCGCTGGACGTGTCGATATCGCAGCTGGTGCTGTACTTCGTGGGTAAGGATGGCTTGGTCTTGCCGGAACTGCCGATCAAATTTCTTGGCCTTGATAACGGCAATGCCGAATCGGTCGGCGGTGCGGCGACGGCGGTTGCCGGTATCGCCAGCAGCCGGCGCGGCAATGCCGCGAGTTGGTTGGCGTTGCAGGGTAAGTCGCCGGTCGGACGTTGGCATTTGGATCTTAGCGATCGGCTGGCGGACGGGCGTTTAGTCAGTCAGTTGATAGCCGACGAGTCCATCGCCGATATCTTGTTTGTCGTCAGCTACACGGCCCGTTACCCCGCATGGCCCGCGTAACTGAAGACCGGCGCTAAGCATTCGAACCATCGACTAGAAACCCTGTTATACGAGGTCCCGCTAATGTTAATAACCCCTTATTTTTCTTTATCTAAAACCGCTAACCAGGCCAATACCATTTACAAGCAGGCCAGCCCGTCGGTATTGGTGCATTTGTTTGCCGAAGCGAGTAAAGCGGCCGGACCGGTGGTGTATATTCCGGCGGGCCGATACCCCTTGACCGCACCGCTGGTCATCGAAGGAATAGACGATTAAACGTCATCGCCGAGCCCGGTAGTCTGTTGGATTATTCCGCCTATTCCGCCGACACTAGCCGGGTCGGCAACGAGACCGTCATCGGCAATCAAGCGGCCCGTAGTGCGTTGTACTTTAAAAACTGCGCGCGGCTCAAAGTCGTAGGATTAAGCACTACGGGCGATTCGACGAATTTCGTCGTCGAGGAAAATATTGGCGCCGGCATTTATTTACACGGGTGCGGCAATGCGAGAATCTCCCATTGCCAAAATTTTTACGGCGGTGCGTTGTTTATGCAGGATGCCGCGCCCGGCGATTTCGGCGCGGTTTTGGAAAATTGCTATTCGTTCGGTGCCAGGAACGCAACCACTCCGGGGCCTGGCACCACATTTTCGGGCTGTGTGTGGGAATTGCCGACCGATACCGCCTATGACCGTATCGGACCGCTGGGTTCCAGTGCCGCTTGTTACGCATGGGCCGGTCGCAGCCATTGTAAATGGCAGGGTTGTACCTTTAAAAACATTCGTCAGGCGGCGATTAAGATCAGCGGCAGCCACGATAACGTCTTCAATTCGATCGTCGATGCCAATCATTTTTTGGATTGCGGCGCGGCGTTGGTATACGGCGGCGATCAGGCGGGCGACGCCGATCATTACGGCTTGTTATTTACCAACAACGCTTGTCACAATTGCGCCACCAACCGAGCAGGCTGGCATCAAGACGCCGCGGTGGTCGTGTTCGGCAGCGCCATGAGTAAAATCCTGAACAATACCTTCTTGTATACCCGCGACCATTTGGGGATGCTCAATGGCGATTCGCTGGCCTCCGCCACGCGCGGAATTTTAGTTTCCCGGTATAGCGCCGCCAGTCCGGAAGTGACCGGGGTCGAAATCGCCAATAATGCATTCCTGACCAAACTGCATAAAAATACCGCAAACAGCAACGACGAGTCGGCGAGCTCGCCGGGAAATGTCATTAATCAATGTATTTATGTCGAATCGGCTAGAGGCGTTTCCATTCACCATAATCATTTTCAAAATCAGCAAATCGGCATTTTTTCCAATAGCAATATTGGCTTGCTCGAGGAATCCAATCAAGCCGACAATACGATCATTTTCTCGCAAGGGTTTTCGAATATTACGCCGATTTATCGAAATAATTCTTTACTACCAGGACAATTTACATCGGAACACAGTCAATTGACTTCGCAGTCGGATAGTTATCCGACACTGGAGGACAACTACCAATTGCGTGAAACGGCGGGCCAAGGCGATAAAATTCCGATGACTCAAACACTCGTTTAAGCCAAAATGGCAAAGGTATCTTTAATAGAAGGTCCGGTGGGCGCTGGGAAATCGACATATTCCAAATCGCTGGCGGCCGAAACGAATGGTATTTATATTGCGCTGGACGAATGGTTCACGTTGCTGTTCGGTCCGGATAGACCGGACGCGGAAGTTGTAACCTGGTATCTCGAACGGAAAGACCGAGTATTGAATCTGATTTGGAAGCACGCTGGCGCCTTATTGGCTTCCGGCATCGACGTTGTGTTGGAGTTAGGTTTGATCCAGCGCGCCGACCGGCAAGCGTTTTATCGGCGCATTGTCGAAAACGGCTTTGATTTACGGGTGTTTGTACTGAGTACGCCGGAAAACATCCGACGCCGGCGAGTGCAACAGCGAAATGTCGAGAGAGGCGCCACCTTTTTCATGGTCGTCAGCGACGAGGTTTTCGATCTGGCCAACCGATTATGGGAGCCGCCAGACGAAAGGGAGACTAGCGAGTATTGCCTTGAGTTCGTAAGCTATCACAGCGCTGTGCCGGAAGTTTAACCGCGACCAATACTTTTGGCGAATTTAAAATTCGAGTGCTATTGTTATGGCGATAGCGAGTATTTCACTATTCACATACGCAAAATAATCGATGTCGCTTTCCAACGCTACATCGAAGTTCATGTAGCTATGGCGTTCGAACGTTTTGAGAGTTATGGCGTCGGAAAATAACTCGATAATATTGCAATTTTTCAATTGAAATTGGATGCGATTTAAACCATCCAGTCAGCCTTTCCTCGGAATCAGGTCACGCTGAATGGTGGATGTTCAATATCGCGTAGATATTGATCCAATATTTCAATTCAACGAAGATTTTATCAGCAAAGCCTATTAAATTTATCGGGGTTTATCGATTGATTTGCTTGGCGTCGCCTGAGTCCGAGATCGAAAATCGTTTGGCGTCTCGCCGAATCGGCGACGAAATTGACGGTAAAAATAGGAAACATCGTTAAATCCTGAGTGCAGCGCAATATCGGTTATACTCAGCTGGCGATAAATAGGCGAAGTTAACATTCTCGCGGCACATTCCAATCGGAGACGATTGAGAATTTGAGTGACGCTTTCATTGTTTTCGTTGAGTAAGGCATATAAATAGCGTTTGGATATTTTCAAGGCGGTAGCAATATCGGCCACCGACAAGCCGGGTTGCCGAAAATGTTTTTCGATGTAGTCCGTCACCGCAGCCTTACGGGCCGCTCGAACGCCGATCGAACCGTGATCATCCTGGCTGCAGCTACCGCACAAAAACGCCACGATGTCCAACACGTGTTCACCAACCAATCGATTGAGGTCGATGTCGCGTCCCAACTCTTGCAAATCAAGCATCCGGAGATAATTAACCAACAACGTGAGTACTTCCCTGTTTTCGAACGGCCGCATGAGCAGACTTTCCGCTTTCGGGACTCGGCACAAAAACTCGCTCCGGGGTAGGCACAAACTCATTTGGAATTGATGGTCTCCGGGCGCGGCGGGAGCCAATTCGCCATTCAGAGGCTGACCGAAATCCACTAAAGCAGCCCTGTCCTGATGCAATAACATTCGGGTCTTACCTTGGCTTATTTCCAGTTTTCCGTTCACGCAGAGCGGCAACGCGAAGCCATCCAATCCGTCGTGCGCGATATTTTGTTGGTTTCTATCGAAAAGCATCGCGGTACTGAGGTTAGTAGCCAAGCTCACCGCGCCCAGTGCGCGAAAACTTGCCTTGGTATAGAACGGACGGACGTCGCAATGCCGCATGTCGAATCCGGCCATTTCCTTGGCAAAGGTTTCCCGCCACACGTCGAAGCGAGTGTTTTCGGGAAGTTCGGCACTGGAGTACAGGATTGCGTTATTGGTCATGGCGGCATGCGCGGCTTGCTCCGGGGATACTCTGAACGCCGGAGCTCGGTGTCGGGGGCGGATAGTTTACCGCCGGACGGAACACGATGAACACTAGATTTTCCTATGGTTCCTCTGCTTCCGAGTCTTTGAATGCGGTTATTTCTCGAAAGTTTGTCGCAAACGGAGCCCGCTGTCGGATCGATTGTTGTCAAAATGACCAGCAATCGCCTCATGCAGCACTTGCTTAGCGCAAATCGACGCTTTAGATATAGCGGCCGCCGGCTCCGCCAATCGCTTGATTCTAAAAGATCTCCGGGCTTAAACGTCTCCGGCGGGCGCGACTAGCCTTCCAAGACCGAGGCTGGTTTAAATTTTGCTTTGCTGAACGTAGACAGCTAATTGGGGTTTGAAGATGAACAAGATTGGAATTTTCTACGGGACCGAAAAAGGCATGACGGAGATGATGGCGCAAGTGATGTACCGTGTGCTGGGCGATGAGATTGCCAGCGAGCCGGTCAACGTTAATCGGGCAACGGTCGGGCAATTGCTCGGCTATAAGGCCTTGATCTTAGGCATGCCGAGTTATGGCGTCGGCGAAATCCCCGGCCGGACCACCGGCAGCGAGGAAGGCAACTGGGAAGAGTTTTTATACCGTTTGGATGAGGTCGATCTGTCCGGCAAGCGTGTCGCGCTATTCGGCCTGGGCAATCAGCAAAAGTACTATGCCCGCTTTGCCGGTTCCCTGATTCATTTGTATCACTACGTCGCGGGCTACGGTGCCGAAGTGGTCGGTGCCTGGAGCACGGAGGGCTATCAATTCACCCATTCCAACTCCGTGGTCAACGGTAAATTTGTCGGGTTGGTGTTGGACCACCATACCCAACCAGAAATGACCAAGAGCCGTATTCTGGATTGGCTGGATCAAATCAAGCCCGCCTTGCTGGAGAAGCTGAATTAGGGGGCCATGCACCAATAGTGTCTGCTCGCCAGAAACAAAGCATTAGGCAATACAAATAAAAACTGACTTTTCCGCGACTCCGGCCAATACTTGTGACGTTTGCGTCATTCAATCCGAGGAGTCGAAGGCATGAGTTTTGTCGAGATTTACTTTAACAGCTCGCTGCAAAACGTGGTCGAAATCGGCGATCAGGCTTGCAGCATCGGCCGGGCCAGCTATAACCACGTTTCGATTGGCAATAAGGGCGTTTCGCTGGTGCATGCCGCGATCTCCAAACAAGGCGACGCCTGGTGGTTGGAGGATATGAACAGCACCAACGGCACTTATTTGAACGGAAAAAAGATCGAAGGCCGGCAACGACTTCAATTCGGCGACGTCATCACCTTGGGCAAGCACGAATTAAAATTCGTGGCTCAACCCAACGCCGCCAACAGCGGTATTGGCCAGACGCAAGCCGACGATTTCGACCGAACCTTGCTGGTGAATCCCGCGTCCGGCGCGGCCGGCAATGCGCCAAGAACCGGCGATTACGCGTTGCTGATGCGCGGCGAGGCCCGCAACATCAATAAGCTGCTGTTAAACCGGGATTACTATTCGATCGGCAAGGGGACGCAATGCAACGTTCGGGTGGGCGGCTGGTTTACGCCCAAGTTGATCGCCGAAATCATCCGCCTCGGCGACCATTATTATTTGACCCCGGTCGTCAAAAAGCACATCCGGTTGAATGGCCGGGCGGTCGGGCATCAGGTCCGCTTGAGCAACGACGACAATATCGCGATCAAACAGGTGTTGTTGAAGTTCGTCGAGCAATGACGCACGCTCATTGGCACAGCAAAATTACTGAGATGTTGTCGGTTCCGCCGTTGGCGTTGGCGGCATCGATCAACGCACCGGCCTTGGCCGGCAGATTGTCGGGGGTTAATCCGCCCAATAGGTCCGCGATTTCGCCATCCTCCAGCATGCCGGTCAGACCGTCGGAACACAGCAGGAAGCTGTCGCCGGCGGCAAACTCCACCAGTTGCACATCCGGGACTATCGCCGGCTTGGGGCCGATGGCCTGATAAAGCCGGTTGGCGGGCGGCGCTTCGCCGGTCCGGCCGGTGTCCTGCCACTGCCGGTACAGCGAGTGGTCCTTGGTCAATGCTTGCAAAGCGTTGCCGCGCAGCCGATACAAGCGGCTATCGCCGACGTGAAAAACCTGCATTTTCGCCGACCCGCGCGTCAACCGGCAACCGACCAGCGTGGTGCCTATCCCGCAGCCCTCCGCCGCGCCTCGGGCCTGATTGTCGCGATATAAGGTCCGATTGGCTTCCCTAATTATGTCCGCCAGCAAATCCAGTTGCCGTTCCAGGCTATCCCGATCCGCTCCGTCGCGGCGCTTGAACCAACGCTCAAACCAGCTCGGCGCGAATGGCTCGGCGGCGGCCGGCAAATAGCGGCCGATCAAATCGTTGACGCTGGCGACCACTTGCCGGCTGGCGACATCGCCCTGACCGTGCCCGCCCATGCCGTCGGCCAGCAAGCACAAGCCGGCGGCGGCATTTATCGAGATCGCATCCTCGTTCGCCGCCCGCGCCAGACCGGGGTCGCTGAGTCCGTAGGCGTAATAACTTTCCAACAAGCGCGTCACCGTCATTAGGGTTTCCATCGTTAAATTACCGGGCGAGATAGCAGTCGCGTTAGAGTATGGCGTAAAGTGCATCTCGATATTGAAAAGTGGCCGCAACCCACCGACTTGTCAAGCCTTGGAGCGCCAGCCTGGCTTACAGGTCGGACACGAGCCGTTCGCAAATTTTTTCCGGGTGTTGTCGATTTCCGTCAAGCGGGTTCGACTAGTCAACGCAAACCCTTTTATCCCAACCAGGAGTCATACGATGAGCAAGCCAGTCAACCCCATTCCCGACGGTTACCAAAGCGTCACGCCCTATCTGACCGTCGAAGACGCCGCGGCGGCGTTGACGTTTTACCAACAAGCCTTCGGCGCGCTGGAATTCATGCGGCTGACGATGCCGGGCGGCAAAATCGGCCATGCCGAGTTCACGATCGGCATCTCGCATTTCATGATTTCCGACGAATATCCGAACGCCGGTTCGACGTCTCCAACGAAATTGGGCGGTACGGCGGTCAAGCTGCATTTGTACGTTGACGATGTCGATGCCAGCTTCGCCCAGGCCGTCGCGGCCGGCGCCGTCCCGGCCATGCCGCCGGCCGATCAGTTCTGGGGCGACCGGATGGGCGTGCTGATCGATCCGTTTGGCCATCAGTGGATGTTGGCGACCCACGTCGAAGACGTCGAGGCTAGCGAATTCCAGTCGCGCATGGACGCGATGTTCGCCGGCCACGGCGATTGTGAGTGAAACGACGATGGCTACGATCACACCGTTTTTATGGTTCGACGATCAAGCCGAACAGGCGATGAATTTCTACTTGTCCGTGTTTGCAGAGGCCAGGGTGCTGAATGTCAACCGCTACCCTGCCGGGGCGCCGTTGCCGGAAGGTACGCTGATGACCGCCAGCTTCGAGCTGAACGGTCTGGCTTTCGTCGCGTTGAACGGCGGGCCGATGTTCTCGTTCAATCAGGCGATCTCCTTCGTCATTAACTGCGAATCCCAACAGGAAGTCGATGACTACTGGGAAAAACTGTCAGCGGAAGGTCAGCCCGGCCAATGCGGTTGGTTGACCGACCGGTTCGGCGTACCTTGGCAAATCGCGCCAACCGCGCTCGGCCGCTTGCTTAGCGACCCCGATTCGGGCAAAGCCGCCAGAGTCATGCAGGCCATGCTGCGGATGAGCAAAATCGACATCGCCACGCTGGAGCGCGCCGCCGCGGATGCTTGAAGCGTCGGAGATCCGTGACTGAGAGACCGCCAGCCCAGTTCGGCCGGCGTGCCTCGCTTTTTAATATTTTTAATGGGAGAAACCCGATGACCGATTTAGATCCGCGACTCGACCTGACATTCGAACGCATCACCGACCTTCCTAAGGACAAAATCTGGCAAGCGTGGACCGTGCCCGCGCATGTGCTGCCCTGGTTTTGCCCGCTGCCGTGGAAAACCGTGGCCTGCGAAATCGATTTAAAGCCCGGCGGCGCGTTTCGGACCACGATGCGCTCGCCGGAGGGCGAGGAATTTCCGCATCTCGGTACTTATTTGGACATCGTCGAAAACCGCCGCTTGGTTTGGACCAATGCGTTGTTGCCCGGCTTTCGGCCGAAACGGTTCAGCGCCGGGGATGAGCCTGCGGCCTGCGGCGACTTTGCGATGACCGGCATTATCGAGCTCAGCGATCACCCGCAAGGCACGCTCTACAAAGCCACGGTGTTGCACGCCGATGTCGCCGGCCGCGATCAGCACGCCGCGATGGGTTTCGAGGACGGTTGGGGCAAGGCCTTCGAACAATTGGTGGCGTACATGAAAAGTGGCTGATGCGGGTTAGTTTTGCCGCTAGAATTTATCAGTGCCGAATGTTTCCGGCTCAGGCAGATTCAGCCTCCTTTTTCAAACATCATCCAGGAATCCAATATGAGCAATCCCACGTTACGTCACGGTACATTTAGCTGGTGCGAATTGTTAACCACCGATCCGGCAGCCGCGAAAGACTTTTATGCCAACTTGTTCGACTGGACGCTGGAGCCGGCGCCGAACGCACCGCCCGGCGTCGATTATTCGGTTGCCAAGCTCGACGGCGAACCGGTGGCCGGGATGATGGCCATTCCGCCCGGCGCGGCCGGCATGCCGCCGCATTGGGGGAGTTACATCACCGTGAACGATGTCGACGCCACCGTGGCGCGGGCTACCGCACTGGGTGCCAGCGTGTGCGTGCCGCCGCAGGATATTCCCAAGCTGGGCCGCTTCAGTATGTTGCAAGACCCGCAAGGCGCGGTGTTCGGCATTATCAGCTATTTGCCGACGCATTGCGGGTAAGCGCGGTCGGCATCAAGGTAGCCCGCCAATCAACAGCGTCGGTTTTCAAGGTATGCCGGAGCAGTCCGGCACCGTTCGATGGCTATCCACACGTAAAGCTTACGATGGCGTTGGGATATTCCATTCAGCCTCTTCGATCCATGTTGTACAGGTGGACTTCCAAGGCAGGGGCGGAATAACCCGGCTCGCCGGGATCGTAGCATCCAACGACACGGGCTAGGCGCTCCGGTAATCCAATCGATTTACGCGATGCGACGTCGGCTTAGCGAAGCACCGGCCAGGCCGATCAAGCCGGAAACAAAGGGCCATACCGCGGCGGGCAAAGGTACGCTGGGGACGTTGGTTGAACCGGCGATTGCCGCGCTGCTAGCCGCTTGGGCGTAAAAACTGTAGGTCTCGCCGTCGGCAACCACGACCGGCAGGTAGAGCGTACCGGTTTTTCGTTCGGAATGCGCAAGGCCACTCGGGGACGCCGGGAACAGTAACTCGTAGGCGAGATGGTTGCTGTTGCTGGATGCGGTGGCTTTAGCGGCGCCCAAGGTGGCGCTGGCGGTCGCGTTAGAGCTCGGTGAGTAGCCATCCGGGTAAAAGTCGATGGCTAACGAATACGTCACCGAAAACAGAATCAAGCCGTTGCCGGACACGGTGAATTCGCCGTGCCGAATCGCCGAGGCGGTCGCGCTGCTGCCGCCGGTCGGGTTCACGTCGCTGGCGTTGGCCGAAATGGCGTCCGCGGCGATTTCAGCCCATGCCTGAGTCGATGAGTCACCGGCGCTCGATAGCGAACCGGTCCCCCAGTCAGGCACAAAATCGGTTTGTGAAAGATCCGGCCCGGAGGTGATGGCCGAGGTACTGGCCGAATAACTGCTGTCTATCCAGGTCAGCATCGGCGTGCCGGCGCCCAGACTGATCGTGGAAACCGAAAACGTACTCCAGTCTAGCGACGCGCCGGCGGAGGCCGAGGCCGAGGCCGCGAGCGCGGTGTTTGACAGACATGGAATGGATAATGCCAAGATTAACCAATTAGCGTGGCGCATGATTTTCTCCTTAAATAACTGTGGGAATAACTTTTCGCGGATCAAGCCGATTTTGGATTTCACCGGCAATTGGCAAGCAATAATAAATCCGGTTGATGCCTGACTTGCAGGCGGCTGTTTTATAAAGAATTTTTCCTATCGATAACTCCCTTTAAAAAACTACTGTAAAAAAAATCGACGTATATTTGCCGCTGTGCACGTAATCCTAAAATCCCATTCGAAGGACTCCCGTTTGGCGATTTATTATTAAGGGAAAGCGGAGGACACCAACGGTAATCCGCCGAATATTCAGTGGCGCCGTAAACTCGGTTCCGAGTCTTATGCCGCGAGTTTTTTGACGGCCGATCAATTTCGCCCATTGTGCCGTTGGCTAAGCGGTGCCGACGCCAGGAATTCGCTCCAGCCGTTTGCCTCGGCAACCGGCTTGTTTCAAAACCCACAGTCTGTCGGCATTTCGGTGCCGGATAGGCGGCTAAGTACGGAATGCCGAAACCGGCGAATTGGCGTTAAAACGCCGTCAAGCCAGGTTTGGCGGGCATCCAGCGAAGGTCAATCGGCTTGGTATTTATCTTGCAGCTTTACCGAAACATTCTTGTTAATTCGCCAATCAGGTAAAGACCATGCATCAAAATCCGTGGCCGGAGGAAGAAGAACTTTGGGTGATTTGGAATGGCTCGCTCGGCATCGTGGATACCGTGACCATCGGCCAAGTCGAAGCCGGTCCGCTGGGTAAGAGCGCTTGGCTGGAGGAACCGTACGACATGGTCGGTCCGTTTGATCTTGACTGGTTGGAGGCCAACGGCTGGATAGACTTCGAAGCCTGTACGGTAATGTCCCGGCAAAAATGGCGGGAGGATCAAGTGGCGCTGCGCCGGGAATCGTTAAAGCTGCGCCGCGCGGCTCAGGAAAGACTGTACGAGTACCAGGCCCGTCACAATCAGAGCCGTTTTCGATATCCGGGGCAGGACCGTACGCTCGGTGACCAGCGGCATCGGGAGACCCTGAACCTGCCGCTCGAAGGTGTGCTGGAGGCCGCGCAAATTAAAGCCGCGTTTCGCCGGCTCGCCCAAAAGACCCATCCCGATGTCGGCGGCAGCCACGAACAATTCATTCGTATTACCGAAGCACGTAACGCCTTGCTGGAACGCGCTTCGTGAACCAATCCAATGCGGATGATAAAAACGCGGGCCGCGTTCGCCTAACCGGCTTAACCCGGCAGGCTATCGAGATACGGTTCGCGGCTAAAACATCTTCAAGACTGAAGTTTGCCGAGGGTAGCGCCGCCGTTACTATTAAAAGCGTAGCTTAGCCATGGGTACTGAAACGGCTGGAATGTTCTTCGTCGTCAAAAATCGGCTCGCCTCTGCCCATCAGCGACTTTTTGCCCAGCGCGACGAAATTGATCAGGCGCACGGCCGTCTCATCGGCGATTTTCAATTGCTCCAGCGTTGCTTGCAGTAGCTCCAAAGCCACGTCGTAAACGTCGTCCACCGGCTGCAATCGCAGAAAGTGAGAATGCGCCGGGCAAAGCAAGGTCAAGCGCGGCGTGCCGTCGTCGTCGCCGACGATATTGCCGTTCATCAGCGCGCCTAGAAACGCGAAATCGCGATTGTTGACTAAACTCGGTTTGGCGTTGCCTCGGGCAAAGGCCGCGGTAAACGCCTCGTCCGCCAGCCTGGACAAGGTTGCCGGATCGACGGTCTGGTTTGCCAGCAATGCGCGCATCAGGTTCTTCAACGACGCGATCTGGTCGGCGATCGGCCGGTCGTAAAAATAACGGTTAATGCGGAAATCGTCGCGCATTTTGGCGAACCAGACTTCGACCAATTCGGCCAGTATGTGGTCGTCCAAATTAAATTTTAAAGAGTTACTCATGTTCTCCCCCTATCGGCTGAAAAAACTACCAAGGCACTCCGCAGCCATTCTCATGGCCGAGCTGAAGTGTAACGCTAGCCGGTGTTAAAGGCTAACCGCCCGTTTCGCGTCGTCTAACCCGGCTAGCGAACGGTAACTTTCCCGCGATGGCCCGGCCTGGGGTCTAAACTGACAGCGGCTAGTATGCCGCGAGATTTTGATTTGGATAGAACGCCGACCGCTCGCGCCGGGCCGATCCGCCGATTGGTGGGTTAAAGTCTTCATTTTGTCACAGTATTCGCGGCATAATCAGTCTAGCGCGCGTCGTCCCGTGCGCGCCGGCTTAACCCTGATAACGCCCCCTGAGGAGTGTCCATGTCCCTAACCAAATTGTTTGCCGCGGTTTGCCTGGCGCTGGTCGCCGTCCTCGCCCATGCCGACTGCGTCGATCCGAAAGATACTTACGAGTCTTACAATGTGGTCGCCGATCCAACCCAAGACCGGCCGTCGGAGTTCTATGTTTTGTCTTATTCCTGGGCCCCGAGCTATTGTGCCCAGAAGGGAGGGCAACGCCGTCCGGGCCAAAAAGACTATCTGCAATGCGGCGGCAAGGCCCACTTCGGCTACATCCTGCACGGACTCTGGCCACAAGGCAGCGTGGTCAAACCCAATGACTACCCGCGCGCCTGCGGCGGCGACCAGCCCAAAATCGACCGGGCGCTGCTGGCGAAATATTTCTGCATGACGCCCAGCGTGTGGTTGTTGCAGCACGAATTCGAGAACCACGGCACCTGCATGATCGATCAACATCTGCGCACGCCGGAGGCCTATTTCGATAAAGCCCTGACGCTGCATAACGCATTGCATCTGCCGAGTCGGCAAATGACCAACGAAGCTCAGGGCAAGGCTTGGTTCGTGCTACACAATCCGCAACTGCCCGAGGACAGCGTTTACTTCGACCGCGAGGCCAAGGAATGGCGGATTTGCTACGACCGCGACTTCGCCCCGTTTGCCTGTCCCAGGCCCGGCGAGCAACCGGGAGGCCAGTCCGGCAACGGCGATGCCAACGCCTGCCCGGTCAAGGGCAATATCTCGGCCAAGCATCGCAAACTCTACTTCGAACCCAGCCATCCGACCTATGCCAGCGTGGTCATCGACTTCAGCAAAGGCGAACGCTGCTTCGATAACGTCGAACAGGCGCTTGCGGCGGGCTGGAAAAAGGCGCCGTGATTTTTTCTAGGCTTTCAACCAGCGCCTATCGAACGGAACATCTTGAGGGTTAACAAATTGCGCAGTCCATGAAAAACGTGTGCAAATTTCACGTGCCATTCTCGAGTGTCTTACTATTTGGTCACTAAACTTGGTGAATGGGCGATTATTGCTATACTCGATTGCGAATTAGGTTGACGCCTAGTCATCGGTCTGAGTTTTAGCCGATAATTTATTGAAAATCCAATTTCAAGTGAGGACCACAATGAGGAAATATCTGCACATTTTATTGGCTGGCATTGTTTTGTTGAGTATTACCAGCGCTGCTCTGGCTGATAACGACGCGCGTTGTGGCGAGGACGGCAAGCCACGAATCGAGTTTGTTGAATTGGAATCCATCAAATTGGCATTTAATCCCAGCATACCGGGCGGAGTTGTCGATCAAGGACCGCTTACCGTAAAAGGTAAGCTGATGCTACCGGCCGAGCAACGCTGCCGTTCAAAAAAACACCGGTTTCCCGCTGTCGTGATCCTTCACGGGTCTAGCGGCATTGATTCGCGTGGCGATTTTTACGCTACCGAACTTAATGAAGGCGGTATTGCTACGTTGGAAATTGACATGTGGGAAGCCCGTGGAGTCTCATCGGCGGCTAATCGTCCAGCATTGCCCATTCTGACCTACCCTGACGCGTTTGCCGCGTTAGAGTTCTTGAGTCAGCTGCCCTATATAGATCCAGATCGCATTGGTGTGTTGGGCTTTTCCTGGGGAGGGGTTATGACCATGGCTAGCGCTACTGAGGTGGTTTCTCAAAGATATGGTGCTGACCTTAGATTTGCAGCTCATGTAGCAAACTATCCCGTATGTTATGGCTATAACAACCCAAGCCTTCCGTATTTCAGTTTTGGTGGACAAGCCGGTAATCCTCTAACCGGAGCCCCAATAATGATTCAAATTGGAGAGATGGACGGCTACGACGAAAGTCCGGCACCCTGCGAAACACTGAAAGCCAGTTTAACCAACGACGAACAAGCGATCATCAATGTGGTCAGTTATCCTGGCTCCGAACACGCTTGGGATAGACTTATGGTGCCGATCACTGTGTCCGATAGCTTTGCCCATCTTGGGCTGGGCGGCGTGGTTAATTTGACGCCGAATGTTGAACAAGCTTATATAGCCCGACAAAAAACGGTTCGTTTTTTCCAACGAAACCTATAGGTCCGAACCTGCCAAGGCCGCGAGTTGACCATACTTCGCCAAGTCATTTAGCCCTTGTGAGAAATATCGCCGTCAATTTTTACTCCGAAAGCCGTTGAGCGCTATCCGGAGGTGCCAATGTTGGAAAGCTCTCGGTCGCCGCTAAAGCCTCTGCTACGCGCAGTTTTTTCATTCTCCGGGACGAAACTCATCTGTCGGTAACTCTGAACGTCACTCCGGGAGCAAGGCCTTCGTCGAGACGAAGGCCTTGCTCCCACCGAATGCTCTGCATGGGCCAGGGCGAGGACACCTTTGCGGGCCGGCAGAGAGGCTTACTGAAGCTCATAGCCGCCCGGATGGGCGATCAGATACCTTCGGGCAATTTCGCCGCCATCATTTCCCGCCGATCCAGTTTTATGCCGTCGGCAACGAAACTGCCGTCGCCGACTGCGTGCAGGGTGCGGCGTTCCGCGCGTTCGTCGTCCAGGTAAGCGGCCAGCCCTTCCAGCACGACGATGTTATGGCGTTCGACGATGTCGATCACCCGGCATTCGATGTTCGCTAAGCATTCTTGGATTAAAGGCGCCGCGACGAGCTGGCCGCGTAGGGCGGTCAAACCGAATTTGGCGAATTTGTCGGTATCGCTGCCCGAGCAAATGCCTATGCCGACCACCCGGTCGAGCAAGTCCAGCGTCGGAATCGCCAGCACACAGGCCTTGGTGTCGCGAAGCGCTTGATAGGAATGGTTCCACGGCCCGGTCGCGATTGCAAATTTGGGCGAGAAGTCCAGCACCATGGTCCAGGAAACAGTCATCACGTTGTCGCGCCGGCCGTCGTTGGTCGTCACCCACACCACCGGGCCGGGTTCGATCAACGTGAAGGCTTGGTTGAGGGGCAGGGTTTTCATCCGGCTAGACTCCGAAAGGGGCGCCGGTAAAGCCGTCACAGCTTCACAAGCGGTCGTGATGCATCGCGTACCACGGGTACCGGCATAAGCTTATCACCGTAGCGAAGCCGGAAACAACGCGGTAGGTTCGTACTGGTTGGTATTGCGTAGCCTCGATGCAGTGTTAGCGGAATCGAGGGTGTCGGCGGTTCTGTCACGAGACTAACATCGGCGACTTGCAGGGGGGATGTCTTCGAATCCTCGATTCCATCGAGGCTATTTTCTTGGCTTATTCAGACAACAGTTTTCGGTATTCTTCCAGGGATTTTTGTTCTAAAACAAAAATTGCGATTTTTTCGTCCTTATCTTGCAATTTGGTTTTATAAGGAAAACTTACTCGAATGGCTTGTGGAAAAGTCGGTACTGAACGAAATTTTATTTCCCGATTATTTGTTTCTAATGGTATGGGTTGAGCATTCACACGAAGTGTGCCTACATAAAATGGGGAATAAGTCATGCCGCCATTCTGTTTTTCCCAACCCGGAACTCGACGATTATCGATCCAGTGAACCCATCGGTCGTTGATTTTAAGCTCGATATCGCAAAAAGGATCGAAACCTTTGTGCGGTGGAGTCGTTGCGTCATATTTGGGAGGCAAGAATATTGGGTTTTTGCCTTTGTTTGAGACCTCAAATGAGTATACAACAAGTTTGTCCCTCGGGTAATACTTCATATTGATGACTACGCCAATCTCGTCATTGTCAATCTCGTTTATTTCATTAAGATATACGTTAGCATTTGCGGCATATAGAAAACAAAAAAATAGCGCAATCGCTAAGGGAAATTGAAGCGCTCGCATAATTGATCTCCTAAGTTGGAAAGGTCGTAAGGCGTAATCGTAGGGCGTCAATAGGCGAAGCCGTATTGCGCCGCATGTTGGCTTTTAATCATTCGGCGCATTACGCTATCGCTAATGCGCCGTACGCGGGCTTAGGGTGTCTGCGGTAGCGGGTCGGGGGTTGAGCGAGGGGTTAGGCGTCACCGTAAATCGCTTCCTACTCTCGAGTGGGATCGTAGGTGACTTGGACGCGTCCGTTCACCATGTGCCGGCCGATGTTTTTTGGTGCGGGTTTGCCGAAATTGGCTGCTATGAATCCCGTTGGAGGTGCTTGTCTCGTGAAGACAAATCGTCTTGCAATGCCCAGCATTATCCGATTTTGGCGAGATACGCCCTGATTGGTAGATTCTCCAACCAATGCGCGATGCAGCGTGTCAATGTGAGGTATTGGGAAGACCTGAATGGCTATGTCTGGCGTCAAGGGCGCGTGAATGTCAAATGGAATTCCGGACTCAGTAAGCCAGGGCTCTTGAATGGAAAGGCCGCCATCGGCGTAAATGTACTCGTTCGTCCCAACTCGTTTGGTAATCATGAGTTCGGCTCGGCTGATGGCGTTTGTGTAGGTTTCGTAGATCGTAAGCATGTTGGCTAACGCTCGCTCACGAACGAGGCGGGTGTCGGAGTCGGCTTGGGCATGGAAGCGCTGTAGCTTTCCCAGATACTGCGGGTGGCGAACGAGCAGGGCTGCCAGGTACCTTGCAGTTAACGTTCGTATCTCTTGCGGTAAGACGATTTCCTCAAAGTAGTCGTTGACGCGAAATCCAAGCTCGCGTGTCGTTTTTGCTTTGGCGGGATCTCCTCGAAATGGCCGTCGTCGCGTGTTGTCTGGGTCCAAAAAGTGCTCGATGATTCTTGTGGATGGGCCATCGATTTCTTTTGCAAACCACTCTTCAATTGCAGTGTCTTTTTGCCCATCCTCGTCGAAGCGAGTATACAGCTCCGACTCAACGGCTATGTTCACTGGACTAGCTTTGAAAGTTGTACCATCGCGACGTGTGATGTGAACAAGGCCTTTTGTATCAGTCCAATGTCTTGACTGCGACATAGGCCACCAGTGGTGTCGTTTTGGTTTTGATTCGCCGGTACTCATGAGCTTGTTCTAAGGCCGTAAGGCGTAATCGTAGGGCGTCAATAGGCGAAGCCGTATTGCGCCGCATGTTGGCTTTTAATTATTCGGCGCATTACGCTATCGCTAATGCGCCCTACGCGGGCTTTAGCCATAAAATGGAGCGTAGCGGAATGGCGAAAATGCAACTTAAAAACCATCAGTTTGATTACTTTGTTAGCTATTTTTTGGAACTTCATATTCAATATTTAGCATTCTAGCGTCAGATGCAATTAGGTCATAACGAGCTACAAATGTATGGATTTTCTTTCGGTCTTTATCGTATGTTAAACACCACGCGCCACATGCATTACCAATAACTTTAATCAGTGAATATAAATTGTAATAACCAGTGTTCGTTTGATCCAGCTTTACGTCTGGGTGAAGTTCACCAACATAGGCAACCAAGGCGCGCGTTTTTCCGGAAGCCACCCTTCTTGACTTCAAGTTACTCATATGAAGCAATGAGTTTCTGTGCTCCCACAACTCTTCTGCTGTGACTCCTAGAGATTGAATGTCTGAATATTCTTTGAGCCACTTTATAAACGTATTTTCTGGAATTTCGCCATATTCAATATGGCTCATGGAGTCAATTGCGACTACCAGCAACTTCGAGGCCGAAACGTAATGCTTTGCGTTGAATAGTATTCTCACAGGCTGAAAAAATCGTCATTTAGCAGTCGAGTAAAATCAAAACCTTGATCACTAAAATACTTGCCAAAATAATCAACAGACACTCTCGCTCCTGCCATAGCTAACTAGTTATTAGATAGTTTCCATATATCCACTAAAACCGATCCACGAAACGATAGTTTATTGATAAGCATGGGAGTTTTCGTTCCGTACATCATTGAAACCAAGTAAATAGGTTAGGTCTACATCCAATGTCGTTGGATTGACCGTTCGTCCTGAGCCTGTAGAAGGGCGAATGCTTAAGCCGTTCATGGTATGACAAGCTCTCGGCAACTGCTCTTGCGTTGCTCCACCTCCCGCATCCATGCTGTCGACCACGAACGGCTTAACTTAACTGGATTGGGTCTACATCAACTTGCCGGCATTGAATCAAATTGAACAATAGGCTGCAACCGCGCGTAGTGTCGGTTCGTAGCGCCCCCCAACTCACCTCTCCCCCAACAACGCATAACACGCCGGGGTCAAAATCAAGCTGGCGGCCATGCCGATCAGCAGGCCGGCGGACAGCGACAGCGTCATCGGGATCAGGAATTGGGCTTGGGGGCTGGTTTCCAGCAGGGTGGGCAGGAAGCCGGCGAAGTTGGTCAGGAAGGCTAGCAAAATGGGTCGGAAGCGGGAGCAGCAGGCTTCTGCGATCAACACGTCCACCGGCCGCTGGTCGCCGTCGTGCTGGCGCAGATAGTCCAGCAACACCAGGCTGTCGTTAACGACCACGCCGCTCGCGGCGATCATGCCGACCAAGGATTCCATCGATAGCGGCAGGCCGGCCGCCCAGTGGGCCAGCACCGCGCCGCACCAGGCCACCGGCGCCGCCAGCAGAAAGATCAGCGGTTTGGCGTAGGAGCGAAACGGCACCGCGATCAACGCGTAGATCACCAACAGCGCGATCAGCGTGTTTTTGCCGAATGCGGCCAGCAACTCTTTCTGCTCTTGGCGTTGCTGGCCGATTTTAACGTTCAGGCCGGGAAAGCGGTTTTCCAGCGTCGGGAAGACGTCGCGTTCCAGCACCGCGTAGACTTCGTTGGCGTCGGCCACGGTCGGATCGACCCTGGCCTGGACTTTCAGTACTCGTTGCCGGTCCTCGCGAATGATGCGGGCGTAGCCTTGCAGCACTTCGACGTCGGCCAAGCTCGCCAGCGGCGCGCTGGCACCGTTGGGCAGCCGTACCGGTTGGGCTTGTAGTTGCTCCAGCGAGCGGCGCTCGCGCAACGGAAAACGCACCATCACCTTGACTTCCTTGCGGCCGCGCATGAAGCGATGCACTTCCTCGCCGTAATAGCCGTTGCGGACCTGCTCGGCCAGTTGTTCCAGGCGCATGCCCAGCCGTTCGGCCTCGGGCTTTAGCGTTAAGTGAATTTCCGGCTTGCCGGGCTCGCCGGAATCGATTACGTCGTACGCGCCGCGAAAGCCCTTGATTTGTTGCTTGAGTTGTTCGACCGCCGGGCCGAGTTGGGCCGGATTGTCGGCACCGACGGTCAGTTCCAGGTCGTAGGGTTCGTCGCCTTCCTTGAAAATGAAATCCACCTGGCCGATTTGAATGTCGCCGATGCGCTTGCGCCAGTCGCGGATGAAGTCCTCGACCTTGATGCGCTGGCGGCCCGCCGCCGACAATTCCAACCACAGTCCGCCGCCGTGTTCCCAGACGATGGTTTCGACGCCGACGATCACGCTATGCTCGGGATCGTGACCGCGTTTGCCGGCCGTGGGCGGCACGCCGTCCAGTTCGTCGCGCAATTCAAACAAGGCGTTTTCGACGCGGGTGGCCAGGGCTTGCGCCTCGCTGTAGGGCGCGCTTTGCGGCAGCCGGATCGAGACCCAAAAGCTGTCCTTGGACACGTCCGGATTGATCGATTGGCGGACCCGGTCGCTGGCGACCAAACCCCAGCAAATAATCAGCAGGGCCGCGAACAGCGCGACGGTCAGATAGCGCCAGCGCAAGGCCGCCGCCAGTAGCGGCCGGTACACCCGCTCGACCAAACGGTCCAGGCCGCCGTTCAGCCGCGCGCGCAGCCGGTGCAAGGCGTTGCCCGTGGTCGGCGCCTGTACCGGCGCGACCAGATGCGAGGGCAGAATCAGCAGCGCCTCGATCAGCGAAAACACCAGCGTCAGGATCATGATCAGACAGATCGGCCGCATCATTTGCCCGGCCCAACCCGGCAAATACAAGCCCGGCAGAAACGCGACCAACACGATCAACACCGACAGGGTCACCGGCAGCGCCACCGCGCGCACGCCGTTGACGGCGGCTTGCAGCGGGGTTTCGCCGCCTTCGATCTGGCGGCTGTGCACGCTTTCGCCGATGATGATCGCATCGTCGACCAACACGCCCATCGCCAGCAAAAAACCGAACAAGGACAGCATGTTCAGCGAAATATCCAGCGCCGGCATCAGCCAGAACGCGCCCAGTACCGACGTGAAAATACCGACGCCCGCCCACAAGGCTACCCGCACCCTTAGGAACAGCGTCAACACCAAACACACCAGCAAAAAGCCGCTCAGGCCGTCTTCGAGCAAGGTGCCGATGCGCTCGTCGTAGGCCTGGGAATCGTCCCACCAGCTAATCAGCCGTAAACCTTCCGGCAGACCGGCGCGGATGGCCTCGATTTCAGCCTTGACCTTGCGCGCCACCGCCACGCTGTCGCGCTCGGTGTGGATTTCCCAGCCCTGCGCGGTTTCGCCGTTGTGGCGCCAGTCGTACAAGCGTTCCTCCAGGCCGTCGCGGATCGTGGCAATCTGGTCCAGCCGCAGCCGGTTGCCGTCAGGCAGGGTCTTGACGATCAGCGCGCCGACCGCGTCGGCATCCTTGGCCCGACCAGCCACCCGCAACAACAATTCGCCGTCCGGATTGCGGATCAGGCCGCCGGGCAGATCGACCGACGCCGCCCGCACCGCTTGGGTGACTTCGTCCAGCGTCAATTGATATTTGCGCATTTGTTCCGGCGAGACTTCGATGCCGATTTCGTAAGCCCGTTCGCCGTAATTGCGCACCCGGCTGACGCCGGGGATGGTCGACAGCTGTTGCTGAATCCGGTCGCCGAACTGTTGCAATTTGAAGGCATCGGTGTCGCCGTGCAGCGCCACCCAGATCACGCCGTCGTCGTCCTTGCGGTCGGCCGGCAGTACGTCGATTTTTTCCAGTTGCTTGGGCAGACGCGGAATGGCTTGCACCCTGGCGCGCAACAAGGCCATCATTTGTTCGCGATCCCGGTCGGGGCGGATTTCGACCGACACCAGACAGGTATCGCCCTGGATTTCGCCGTGCAAATGCTTGATACCGGGCAAGTCCTGAATCGCTTCCTCGATCGGGATGCACACCGATTCCTCGACTTCGGACGGTCCCGCGCCGGGGAAGGTGGTGGCGATCTCGATCTGATGCGGACTGAAGCGGGGAAACACTTCCTTGTCGACGTCCAGCATGCCGATCACCCCGCCGGCCAGAATCAGCAGCATCAGCAGATTGGCCGCGACCGGGTTGCCGGCAAACCAGGCCAAGACCCCGCCCCGGCGGGCCGCGCCGTGCGAGCGGCTCATGGCCGTTCTGCCGAGACTTCGACCCGCATGCCGGCCACCGGCATCGGCATGTCCGAAACCACGATACGCTCGCCGGCGTTCAGGCCGGATTTGACGATGACCCGGCCGGGCTCGCCGCGCAGAAGCTCCACGTCGCGGAAGGTCAGGCGTTGTTCGGCATCGACCAGCTTGACTTGGCCCAGATTGTTCAAGGCGTTGCGCGGCACGGCGTACAGTCCGGCCCGAGCTACGCCTTCGATGTCGGCTTGCACGAACAAGCCGCTCAGCAGCGGCGCGGCGCCGTCGCGGCTGTTATCGGGTTGTTCGACCTGCGCGACTAGAAACAATTGGCCGCTGCTGCTGTCCAGTTCGGCTTCGCCGCGAACGATGCGCCCCCGCCAGGTTTGCGGCTGGCCAGCCACCTCGGCGCTCAAGGTCACCGCCGGCCATTGCCCGGTCCGGCCGGATAGGCCCAGCGGCAAATCCAGAAACGCGAGCTCGTTGATGCCGACCGGTAGCCGGATTTCGGCGATGTCGTTGGCGTAAATCCGGGCGATCGTCGCGCCGGCCGGCAGAAATTGGCCGCGGCCGACTTGCTTGTTCAGCACCCGGCCGGAAAACGGCGCGCGGATTTCGCAGCGGCTACGGTCCAGCTTGGCCTTGGCCAGATCGGCTTCGGCGGCCTGCAATTTGGCCTCGGCTTCGGCCAGCTGCGGTTTGCGCAAGGCCAGGTCGCTGGCTTCGCCCTCACCCAGCGCCTGCCATTCGCTACGGGCTTGCTCGGCCTGGGCGCGTTCGTTGATCAACACCCGTTTGGCTTCGGCGATCTTGGCTTGGGTCGCGACGATGGCGTAATCGTAGTCGCGCGGATCGATGCTCGCCAGCAGCTCGTCGGCCTTGAAGAAGCCGCCGGACACCAGGGCCTGGTGCATCTTCTCCACCTTGCCGGCGACTTGGGCGATCAAGTCGATGGCTTCGCGCGGCGCGACCACGCCTTGCGAATGCACGTTCAATTTCAAGGTTTGCGGCTCGGCTTTGATGACCTCGACACGCGGCACCGGCGGCTCGGCCGGCGCCGGCAGACTGCCGGGTCGCAACGCGATCATCGCCCAGGCCGCGCCGACCGCGGCGGTCAGCACCACGGCCGGCAAAATCAGTGGTAACCATCGGGATTTTTCGTTCACACCGGGCCGCCCAAGGCCAAATACAAGTTAATGCGATTGGTTAATAACTGCCGCCGCACCGCCAAATGCGCGCTTTGCGCGTTCAAAGTGCTGCGGTAGCTGTCCAACAAGGTCAGAATTTCGATCAAACCTTGCTGATAGGAATATACCGCCAACTTGCGGCTGGCTTCGGTTTGCTCGACCGCCTCGCGCAGCGCGCGTTCCTGGTCGCGCAGCCTGGCCTCGGCGGCCAATGCCTGTTCGACTTCGCGAAACGCGTTCAGCGCCACGCTTTGGTATTGCTGGTAGGCGTCGCGGACGCGGGCTTCGTTCAGGCGGATGTCGGCCTGCAAGCGGTCGCCGGTGAACAAGGGTTGGGCCAGACCGGCCGCCAAATTCCAGGCCGCCGAGCGTGGATCGACGATGTCGGCCAGGGCCGGCGTACTGGTGCCGCCGCTGCCGGTCAGCGTCACGCGCGGCAGCAAGGCTTTTTGCGCGCTTTCCAGCCGGGCGTCGGCGGCCGCCAAGCGTCGAAACGCGGCGGCGATATCGGGGCGGCGTGTCAGCAATTCCGCCGGCAGGCCGACCGCCAAGGCCTGGGGCGTTTCCGGCAAGGCCCGGCGGCCGGCCAATTCGCCGTCGGGGTAGCGGGCGATCAGACTCTGCAAGCGCTTGGCCAGAATCTGCACGCCGTTAAGCGCGCTGGCCGATTGCGCTTCGGCGTTGGCCAGATCGGTCAGGGCCAGACGCAAGTCCAAGCCGCGGGTCAGGCCGCGATTGAAGCGGCCGCGAATCAAATCGACGATCACTCTGCGATCCTTAACCGACTGGGCGGCGACTTCGGCTTGCCATTGCGCTTCCAGCCATTCGAAGTAGGTCTGGGCGATCGCGGCGGCCAGCGACAGGCGGGCGGCGGCGTAATCGGCGCCGGTCGCGTCGGCCTCGCGCTCCTGGCCGGTTTGGGCGGCCTTGATGCGGCCCCAGACGTCCAGCTCCCAGCTGGCGCTGAACAGCGCGCTGAAAGCGCCGGACTCCACCGATTGGCGGCCGTCGGCGTCGCCGCGCTGGTAGCCGGGAACGAAGGACAGTTGCGGCCAGCGACCGGAGCCGGCGATCACGGCTTGTTCGCGCGCGGCATCGACCCGCGCGGCGGCGGACAGCAGGTCGAAGTTCTCGGCCAGCCCCACCCGGATCAGCGCGTTCAGTTGCTCGTCGCCGAAACCGGCCAGCCATCCGGCTACCGGTTCCTGCACGCTCGCCGCTTCTCGCCATTGCGCGGGCACGGCCAAGGTCAACGCGGCCGGATCGCGTTCCGGCGCGGTTTCGCAAGCGCTTAGCACGCCGGCCAGACTGCCGACCAGCGCCGCGCGGCGGACATTGAATTTCGGTATTCGAATCAAGCGATGAGCGATTTAATGGGTTTTAGGACGGCACTTTTTCAACCAGATGACCACGCCGGTGACCGACAGCATCACAATGGTCAAACCCAGCAGGCACACGAAGATCCGGTAGGGCATGCCGAACACGTTGGCCATGTGCAAGGCCGCCAGCCAAGCGGTAATGGTATTGCCATTGTATTGGCCGCTGGGCAACAGCAGCATTTTTGGCGCACCGCTGACCGCGTCGATCACCACCCGCAATTGGCCGCCCTTGTCTTGGAAATCCAGGTCGCTACGCGCGCTGTATACGTAAAAGCCTCGGCCGGCGTTATACCAGATCGCCGCGGGTTGCAATACCGCGAAGCCTTGCTCGGCCCCGGCCTTGCGCGCGGCGGCATCCGCCAACTCAAAGGCCTCGCCGATCACGACCGGCGGGTTTTGCAAGGGTTGCGGCAATTCGGGAATGTCGGTCCAGGGCTGCCGGAAATCGCTGACCGTCTGCATCACCTTGGCGTAAACCGTATCGCCCAAGTTCATGTACACACTGGACCAGGCGAAAGCCAATAACGCGATCCACACCCACAAACCGCCGGCGCGGTGCAAGTCGTAATTGATGCGGAACGGCGAGCCGCGCCATTTCACGGCCCAGGCCGGCCGCCAGCGCCGCCAAAACGACGGGCCCGCCGCGCGAGCCGTTAGTGGCTTGGCCGGCAAGGTCAGATAAAAACCGACGAAACAATCCAGGGTCCACACCAGCGCGGTGATGCCCAATGTCCAGGCGCCGATGTCGTCCAGGGCCAAGTTGTAATGCAGTTTATAGATAAAGGGCATCAAGTTGTTTATGCCTTCGGTAATCGAGCCCCAGTGCCGTCGGCCCAGTTCCGCGCCGGTGTAGGGGTCCAGTATCACTTGATCGAAATCCAATGCCAACGGTTGGCCGGTTTGGGCGTCGTTGTTGGGCGAAACGCCGATATCGACGTGGCGCGGCGACAGCCACAAGGAGGCTACCCGCGCGCGGCTGCCCAAGGCGTGTTCGGCGCTATCGAGTAACTGCGGAATCGGCAAAGTTTGCCGCCCGGCGGGTTCGGCGTATAGGTGCGGGCTGACCAGGCCGTCCAATTCCTCGTAGAAGGCCAACAGACTGCCGGTCAAACCGACCACGATCAAAAACGCGGTCATCGCCAAGCCGGCATAACGATGCACCAGCACCCAAAACGGGCGAATTTTCATAAGCTCTCCTTTTCGATTCGGACTTACCAGCCGTTAGTTTGGCACTCAATCTAATAAGACGACTGAGACCGCAAAATCCCCACCAAAACAGCCGATTATTTGGATTGATGGATGAAGATGGGAAATTTGCCTGGGTGTTTGCGGCATTCGAACCGGAGGCGATCGGCGCAATGCCGGCCGATTCACTGGTCTGGGCGCTAGGTTGACGCCGTTAGCGAAGACTGGGACGAAATTGGCGGCATGTCGCGATAACCCGGCTGAACAGGCTCGCCCGAATCTTCGCGTTACGCGTTCTCGGCTGAAAATTACTGTTCGAAGCGCCGCGGGGGGGGCATTCCCCCCACGTCCGAAAATCGCGCCGATTTATTGCTCTCTGCGCTGGTATGTCCAATTAGGGTTATATTTTTCAGGCGACGCGAGGGGCTGGGTGTTCGCATTGAATGCGGGATCGAAAATCTTTCCAAAATTTAGGCATATGCTAGGATAGGAGTGTGTGCATATATGCTGGCAATTTTGCATGGCAATTAGAGTGGTTGTAGATACAAATGTCCTGGTTGCCGGCTTGATCGGCGGTAAAGGACCGAATCGAGAAGTTCTTCGCCGTTGCCTCCAAGGCGATTTACAGCCCTTTGTCGGCAACGCACTTTACCTTGAATATCAAGACCTTCTTAATCGGCCGAAGATTCAGGCTCTTTGCAACCAAACTTCGGTGGCTTTGCAGGAATTTCTTGATGGTTTTGCACAGGTTTGTACCGCAATCGACGCCCGCTACCTATGGCGGCCCAATTTAAAGGACGAAGCGGATAATCATTTGGTGGAACTGGCGATTGCCGCTCGTGCCGCTTACATCATCACCAACAATGTGTCGGACTTTGCCCATGCCGAGCTTAAACGGTTGGGTTACGAAGTCGTGACACCGGAGCAAATATTGAGGTTATTAAAATCATGACAACCTTATCCATTCGATTGCCCGACGATATGGCCGAAAGGCTGAAAAACATAGCCAAGGTCCGCGACATCAGCCTCAACAAGCTGATGTTCGAATTATCCATCCAAGCCTTGGCGGAAGAGGATGCCAAACAACGCTTTCTAGCCGCCCAACTGCGAGGCGACCCTAAGCGGGCTTTACGGTTGTTGGACGAATTGGATGAGCTGGGGCTTTAAGAAGCCTGTAATTTGTAGGGTACATTAGCGGCAGCGTAATGCGTCGCATGATTAAAGGCCAACATGCGGCGCAATACGGCTACGCTTATTGACGCCCTACTATTACGTCTTACGGCCTTGAGCAGACACGCCTGGATCTTCGCGTTACGCGTTCTCGGCGGAAAATGAATGTGCGAAGCGCTGCGGGGTGGTGGGCGTTCCTTGTTCGTTCCTATTAGGGGCTCGCGCTGTTTATACTCTCCGCAGATACGTTCAGTTGCTACGATTGACCGTAGCCGCTGATTACATTTGTAAACCGGCTAATTAATTTGTTAGGCTTTTGGGGCGACGAGATTGCTTGAGCAAATGGGGGTGACGCAATTCGACCCTAAGGCGACATAGACTTACACAATACCTGTGACAGGAATTAGGCATTAAGCGGACGTTCAAATATTAATGCATGATTACAAGACCTGACCCCGTTTCGTTCCTAAAGGAATAGCCTTTTTATAGTACCCTTAGGCAGATTGGTTGCCAACCGCCCCATGTATCGCCAAAGATGCCGCCACAACAATTGCCGATTTCAAGAATTTTTTCTTGATTGTTTTGTTGAGGTTTTGGTCAAGTCTTCTTTTGGTTTCTTTGCGAGGTATTTGTTTCGTTACTTTCTTCATAGCTATCTCCTTTGTACTAAATTTAGATGAAAATTGACTTTGGATATTTGCTCGGAATTTAGCGGCAACATCTACCGACGACACAACAGGATGCTGAATCGAACAGCTATATCTACCCATCTGCCTAAAGGCACTAGCTTTTATTATATTTATCGATCATTTGATTAACATTATAATACATTGCATGCTCATACTTATTTTTTAGTCTATCATAGATTTCGTCAAAAAAGAGCTGATTGTCTTTTCTGTTTTTGTAAATTTCGTCTTGAATTCTCCTGGCAAAAACATCGTTTTCCATTGAATCTTTATTTTCCAGCAACTCCTGCCAGTAAGAGTTCATGTCTTGTTTAAGTTTTTCAAGATTTCCAATGGAATCCTTGTTTTCTCTGTATTGCTCTATACAAAAGGTTAGAATAGGTAGTAATGGCGTTGCAATATTTAGTACAAAATTATTAAATGTTATATCAGACAGCAAACCAAAAACAGAGATTACCACGCCAAAAATAACAGAAAATTTAAAAATGAGTTTTATATACTCTTTTCTTAGGCCAACATTCCAAACAAGATTAGATCTTTGACAAAGAAACCTTGCAACGTAAAAAGGTACATTAGCCACTGAAGTAGCATACCAATCTTTTAACTCGGAGTAATTCTTTTTCTCTTTAAATTTTTCAGCATAAAGCTTTATATCTTCGTTATCTGGTCGATCTCCAACATTCACATCATTCCAATCAAAAGACAAGACGTTTGTGTCAAACTTTTCTTGTATTTTTGCAGCTAACTCTTTTTTGTTTTTTATTACTGGTACAAATACCAGTGTATTCACCAGGGTTACAACAATACTAAAAAATGCAAGATGAGCAGATAAATCATATTTAAACCACAAAAAATCGCTGTTAGTTAAATAAGCGATTATGGAAAATATAGCTATAAAAATGACATTAAAAAAACCTGCCATTTCATATAGAGCTTGGCATTGCTGTACAAATAGCGCATGGCTGCCAAGCAATCAAGGTTTTCCACTCTATTTTGCGTAAGAATTATTTCATTATCCATATTTATTAGTTATCCATAAGTCGGGAACTCTGAGCCAAAAATATCTCTCCATTTATTTATCGATTCTTTATGTTTACCTTGTTCTTCCAAATTTCTTGCTTCAAGTGATCTATTGTAATCAAGGTTTGCTCTATCCCATATTTTTGACTTTTCATCGAGCGTTAGAATATTTATATTTCCTTGTATTCCCTTTGGGTCTTGAACAGAATTATAAATATTGTCTCTTATGTAAAGAAAGCAATTAGGAAGCTCAATATCTACAAATTGAGTAGCTGAAGTAGTGTTTTCGTATCTATTAAGAATCATGTTTTCTATAAGATATGAAGACATTGTCGGCATCGTTGGTCTCTTATTCCAATATTTCATTGTTCTTATAACATTAAGAACATTACCGTTATTTCTTTGATTTATTGTTGAAACTCTATTTTTATCAATTCTTGGGTCTGTTTTTTTTCAATTCCCGCCACCATCAGGTATTAGATAAAATGTTTTCCCATAGTAATCTTCTTTTGTAAAAAAGCAAGGGACTATATCAAAACTCCAATCATAGCTGGTTAAATTTAAGACTGCTGCCTCTTGGTTTCTTTTTATATCAGAATTCCTATATTGCGGCACGCCTTTTAAAGAGCTAACAAACTTATTAACTACTTTTACCGAGTTTAATGTATTAGTAAATGTGTTACACAAATCTTTTAAATTTTTTACATCTGAATCTACTGTTATTTCAACCCTATCAGGGTACTCGTAATATGATCCGCCCCTAGCATTTAGGCAAATCATCATATCAATATCATCAAGAGGTCTTTTTTTTGTATTTCTTGCAAATGAACCGAAATTTATATCCATTTCAGAATATAGAGCAGGGAAACTCGAATCATGTAATGGAAAAGCATGTATTTTACCAGTCAGCCAAGTTCTGCTACTTCTTGCCGACTTCACATCTTCGGCATCCAAATTAACTGTATTCTTCAAAAATTCATTAAATGCCGCTATTACGGTGGTTGCCATAAATTCCTTGACTTAGTTGATAAAAATTAGCGTCTTCCTACTCTGCTTGCCATTCCCTGCTTTTTCATGACAATATCGAACATCATTCCCAAGACATCTTTTTTGAATTCTTGATTGTCAGCAAAATCCTTGTATTGGTCCGTAAAATCAAAAATCAAGTCTTGGAACTTTTTTTTTCCATCCTTTTGTTAACAGACTGTTGAACAAGTGGGGGGCAGCTCTTGCAATCAAGTATCTTCAGCTAAACTGACAGGTAGGTAATCATTCAACTGCGGTCACTGACAGTCGAAATGTAGCTGACCACTAATGGCCGTAAGCCGTCACTAAATTTTAGCGACACTCGACCACAGCACGGGTTCAGGTCTTGCTTCAGCAGGTCATTGGCGCCGATCAGGTCTTCGGGGCTTTGATAGTTCGACATCAAGGCGTCGAGCAGGTCAGTCGGGATGGTTTTCGATGATACGGTCATGGCTTCCTCCTTATCGGAATCGGTAGTCTCCTACCTCAGGACCGTTTACACAAAAATTCTTACACTCTCCACTGCGCCCGAGTAATCAAGGCTCCGAGCCTTGCCCGTAACTCTAAAAGCCTGACGCGCAACACTCCGAGTAATAAACACAAGGCTCCGAGTCTTGCCCGCAACTCTAAAAGCTTTGCGCGCAATTCTCCGAGTAACAAACGCAAGGCTCCGAGCCTTGCTCGCAACTCTAAAAGTCTTGCGCGCAACACTCCGAGTAATAAACGCAAGGTTCCGAGCCTTGCCCGCAACTCTAAAAGCCTTGCGCGCAACATTCCGAGTAATAAACACAAGGCTCCGAGCCTTGCCCGCAACTCTAAAAGTCTCGCGCGCAACACGCCGAGTAATAAACCTAAGGCTCCGAGCCTTGCTCGCGATTTTAAAAGCCTAGTCAGCTATTCCCGCTGCGCGACGCGCTTATTTACGCCGAATACGGGATTGGTCGGTAGGCATATTCCTGCCGGTAGTTGCTAAAAATGCGGCCCTATTGATCAGGGGAATTCCGTCGGGCCGAGTTCGTTGAAGCCCCGGCTGGTGCGCCCTTCGACAAGCGCGCGGAATTTAAGGGCCGGGCAATAACGAGCCGGAACGGACTTTTCCCGGCGTGGACAAAAAATAGGCGCATACCGATCAGGTGTTGCGGATCGCGGTTAAATCCGTTTCCGCATCGGTTTGTTTGATGCGCCGGGGACAACGTCCTGTCATGCTCGTTGGGGTAAACGGAGCATCAAACGGCTCTACGAACCTGCGTTGGCCGGTAGGCGCGGCTGGCGTTTTCGGTGGGTTGGCGGCGGATTCCGGCCGAAAACGCCGACGCAAAAAAAGCCCCCGATCCGGTCCCGGACGGGGGCTGTGGAAGTACAGAGCACTTAACAACGGGAGGTACTACGAACTTACAGCAACGTCGGAAAACTCGGTCTAGCCGTTTCCGACGTTCGCGCGTCCGTGCGCTCCGAAGATGCCGGCTCGACCGGCACCCGAGCTAAAACCGGGACATCGCTCGCGCGGGTTTGGCGGGTTGCAGATTGCTGGCTAAAGCGGCGGCGCCGAACAAGGCCATGGATAACAGCCATTGCTCCAACACCAATCCAAAAATGCCGGCTGAAAAGAACGCGCCGGTCGCGATATCTCTGTATAAAGAGTCGGCCTTTTTCATTTCTGCTCCTAGACTGCATCGAGTCGGTTAGTGAAGTTGGTTTCACTTTAGGCCTGAGCGGATTTATTTACAATACGCATTTTTACAGATTTAAAATTTCCAAATAAGAAACAAAATTCTTCCCACAAGGACAGTCGCTCTTGTTAATATCTTTAGGATTGGCTGGAAACCGTCATTAACTTGTAAAGACGGCCGGGAATGGCGTCACCGGCTGGGAGACGACAAGTACGCTTAGGCCTCGTTCTCGCGTCAATCCATGCGTCGCAAAACCGTCAGCGGCGCTTGCCGCACCACGCCGCGCACGCCCCAGAATCCCGCCAAACCCACGCCCAGCATGCCGATCAACGGCAATGCCAGCCACAGCGTAAAGTTGGGCCGGTATTCGATCTGCATCACTCGGTTATACAAAGCAAACAACACCGCTTCCGACGCGATCACCGCCAGCACGCCGGCTGCTCCGCCCAACACCGCGAACTCAATCCAATGGCCGCGCCGCAAGAAGCCGCGGCCGGCACCGAGCGTGCGCAACAAGGCGCTCTCGCGGATGCGCCGGTCCAGGCTGGCGTAAACCGCCGCGAACAATACGGTAAACCCGGCGGCCAACGCGAAGTACAGCAAGACGTCGATGGCGCGGGTCAGTTGGGTCAGGATGGTTTTGAACTGCTTCAACAACAGATCGACTTCCAGGATCGTCGTCGCCGGAAAGCGCTTGACCAAACCGGTCAACAGAGATTTTTGCGATTCGTCCAGATAAAAGCTGGTCATGTAGGTGGCCGGGAAGCCGGTCAACGTGCCGGGCGAGAAAATCATGTAAAAATTCGGCTGCATCGTATCCCAACGCACGCTGCGCAGATTGGCGACCGTCGCGGTCAAGCGCTCGCTGCCGACCGTGAAACTCAATCGGTCGCCGGGATGAATACCCAGATTGTCGGCCAGCTTTTGTTCGACCGATACTAGGCCGGGCGCCAAGCCCCGCCAGGCGTCGCCGGCGACGACGCGGTTATCCTCGGGCAATTGCTCGGCCCAGGTCAGGCTCAGTTCGCGTTGGGTCGCCGCTTCGCCGGTGCTGTCCTTACTAACCCGGCGCTGCACCGCTTCTTGATTGATCTCGATTAGACGTCCCCGCACCACCGGGTAGAACGGGCTGGCGGCGATGCCGAGGCCGGCGATGTCCCCACTAAAACCGCCGACCTGGTCCGGCAGAATGTTAAGCGCAAAGTGGTTGGGCGCCTGGTCCGGCAATTGCTTTTGCCACTCGGCGATCAAATCGGACCGTACGGTAAAGCTCAAGGCCATCGCGGCTAGGGTCACGCCGAAAGCCAGGATTTGACCGATGCCGGCTGGGCCGTGACTGATCAGGCCGCGCAAGGCCATGCGCCAGCCCAGATTCATGGCCGGCAGCGCGCGGCGGGCGGCGCGCAACAAGCCGTAGAGCAACAAGCCCAGCAGCGCCAAGGTCAGCGCGCCGATGCCGAGTATCGTCGCGGTCATTTTCCAATCGCCGGTATAGCGCCAGATCAACGCGCCCACCACGCTCAGCGCCAAACCGTAAATCAGCCAGCCGCTGGCCGGCATCGGTTCCAGATCGCGGCGCAATACCCGCAGCGGCGCGACCCGGCGCAGCCGCAGCAGCGGCGGCAATGCAAAACCCAGCAGAATCGCCAGCCCGGTGGCGAAGCCGAAACCGACCGCCAGCCAGCCGGGGTCGGCAACCCGCGCCGGCAATAAATCGCGCAGCATCAGGAATAAGCCGTGCTGGGCCAGCCAGCCCAGCAGCGCGCCGCTGCCGCTGGTAACGATACCCAACATTAAAAATTGCCCCAAGTACAGCGCCACGATTTCACCCTGCTTGCAGCCCAGGCAACGTAACAGCGCGGTAGCGTTGAAATGCCGCTCGGTATAGCGGCCGGCGGCCATCGCGATCGCGACGCCGGCGATTAAAATCACCACGACGCTGGACAGCCCCAGATAGCGCTCGGCCCGGCTCAACGCCGAATCCAGTTCCGGCCTGTCGTTACGCACGTCCAGCAGGCGTTGCGACGGGTTCAATTGCGGCTTCAGCCAGTCGCGGTAAGCGTTCAGCGCCGTTTCGTCGCCACTGAATTGATACGCGAAGCGCACCCGGCTGCCCGGTTGAACCACACCGGTCGCGGCCAGATCGGCCAGCGCCATCATCACTCGCGGCGAGAAACTGTACAGATCGCCGCGCCGATCCGGCTCGTAACCCAACACTCGAGTCACGGTCAGCACGGCCTCGCCGACTGTCAGCCGGGCGCCCGGTTCCAGTTTCAAAGCTTGCAGCACCCGCTTGTCGACCCAAACGGTGCCGGGTTCCGGACCGGCGTGGACTTCGCTCAAATGATCGAACGCGCCGTCGCCGGTTTTCAGGTAGCCACGCAACGGATAACCGCCGCCGGTCGCCTTGATCGAGGCCAACAACATCTCGCCGTTCTCCAGCAACATGCTCGGAAACTCGACCGTTTGCGATTGAGCCAAGCCCAGTTCGCCGGCCTTGCCCAGCCAGGCCGGATCGATCGCGGCCGGGCCGGCGACGGCTAGGTCGCCGGCCAGAAATTCGGCGGCCTGCAGCGTCATCGTGCGCTGCAGTCGGTCGGCGAACAGCGCAATCGCGGTCGAACTGGTCACCGCGATCAGCAAGGCCATCACCAACAGGGTCAATTCCCCGGAACGGCCGTCGCGCCACAGCATTTTCATCGCCAAGCGAAAGCGCTTCATACGATGCTCCCGGCTTCCAGCCGTATCGTGCGCTGGCAACGCGCCGCCAAGCTCATGTCGTGGGTTACCAGAATCAGGGTCGTGTGTAATTCCTGGTTCAATTCGAATAATAATTCGACGATGTGCGCGCCGGTGTTGCTGTCCAGATTGCCGGTCGGCTCGTCGGCGAACAAAATCGCCGGCCGGCCGACGAAGGCTCGCGCCAACGCAACGCGTTGCTGTTCGCCGCCGGACAGTTGCCGAGGCGTATGTTGCAGCCGCTTACCTAGGCCGACCCGCTCCAGCAAGGTTCGGGCGGCCGGTTCGGCGTTCGCGTTCCCGGCCAGCTCCAACGGCAGCATGACGTTTTCCAGCGCGGTCAAGGCCGGCAGCAATTGGAAGGACTGGAACACGAATCCGACCAACTCGTTGCGCAGCGCGGCCCGGCCGTCTTCGTTCATTTGGGTCAAATCGCGGCCGGCAACGATCACCGAGCCGCTACTCGGGGTGTCCAGCCCGGCCAGCAGACTCAACAGCGTGGACTTGCCCGATCCGGATTCGCCGACGATCGCGATGCTTTCGCCCGGCTTGATGATTAAATTCACCGATGCCAAGATATGCAAATCCCCATCCGAGGTGGGAACGGTTTTGCCGAGACCTTCGGCGACAATGACAGGTAGAGCGGCTGTGCGATTAATTGACATGACTGGAATGGTCCTTGCGATGGTATTAAGTGTGGCACCCGCCGGGGCCGCGGCTAAGACGATCGTGGTGTTGGGAGACAGTATTAGTGCCGGTTACGGCATCGAAGTTCAGCTCGGCTGGGTCGCGCTGCTGCAAAAAAAACTGGTCGACGCCGGCAGTCCCCATGCGGTATTCAACGAGAGTATCAGCGGCGACACGTCGGCCGGCGGCTTGGCGCGTTTGGAGTCGATCTTGGCGCGTCACAAGCCCGATGTCGTGGTGCTGGAGTTGGGTGCCAACGATGGCTTGCGCGGCCTGTCGCCGCAAGAAATGAAGCGTAATCTGACCGAAATCGTCAACCGCTCGCGACACATCGGCGCTGAAGTGTTGTTGCTGGCGATGAAGATTCCCCCCAATTACGGCAAACGCTATATCGAGATGTTTTACGAAGTTTACCCGCAATTAGCCGGCGAGCTACGGTTGGCATGGGTGCCGTTCATTTTGGAAGACATTGCGCTGAAACCGGAACTGATGCAGGCCGACGGCCTGCATCCCAACGCCGACGCCCAACCGGCGCTGGTCGAGAAAATTTGGCCGTCCTTGCTTCCTCTGCTGAAATAGCCGCCGTCAACCGGCGATGAACGGCGACTTCCAATCGCCGGAACGGTAGCGTTCCAGATTGTCGCGAAATACCCCGGCGCCGCGGTATTCCCAATAGCCGGACAATTGGCCGAGGTTGTTGCAAAAACTGCGGACCATGACGATGACCGGCACGTAAAACCAATAGCTCGGCCGCAAGTCGGGGTTGTTGCGCTTTAAGGTGGTGATGACCGGATTGACCAGCGTGAAAAACATGAAGCTCAGTACCGCCATCGCGATCAACCAAAAACCGAAGAAACCGAAGCCCAGCAGCAGCGCCAGCATCCAGATCACGTGGTTGCGCAAGTGATAGAACACCGTTTTCAAGTCGGTTTGGCCAATCCGCCCGGTCCCCTTGCCGTACAAATAATATTGCTTGGCGAGTTTTTTCAGATTCGGTCGTGGGCGCCAGGAAATCACCGCTTCCGGCGCTACCGCCACCTTGCAGCCCAAGGCCTTGGCGCGCTGGGCGAATAAGGTGTCTTCGGCGGTGTACAGCCATTCCGGATAACCGCCGGCCGCCAGCCAGACGCTTTTGCGGAATGCCGAATTCCGGCCGTGAAACACCCGTTCCTCCTCGTTGGCGGCGTTGCCCGACGTGGATAGTTTGCCGGCGAAGAACTCGAAGTCGTTGATGCTTTCGACATTCCTGACCCCGGTCACGGCGCCGTAGTTCGGGTCGTTCAGCAAGGGTTGCACCAGCGCGGCCAGCCAGCCGTCCACCGGCCGGCAACCGCCGTCGGTGACGGCGACAATATCGCAATGGCTGCGGGCGATCGCGATATTGCGGCCCTGGGCAATATTGACGCCCGGCTCGACAAAGAACTTAACGTTGCGATGTTCGGCCGCGTAAGCGTTCAGCACGTCCAATGTACCGTCGCTGGAGCCGCCGTCGACGATGACGATTTCATCGGCGCGCAAGCTTTGCCGCAAGAAAGCGTCCAGCAATTGCCGAATGCTTTCGCGTTCGTTTAACACCGTGGAAATGATGGCTATAGTTGGTCTTTGCATGGGCTGCACACTTACCTTTTGGGGTTGATCGGAGCGACTCCGCCGCTACAAAGGATTGTCGAAATAGTCGCCGTCGAGTCCGCTACGATACCAAGCTTCCGTTACGGCGGCGGGTAACGGCGGCTCGCTAAAAACATGGTAACGATTGCCCTGCGACGGCAGGGCCTCGTAACCCAGGTCGCGAAACACCGACGTCAGCCAGGGCGCCGCGACCTCCAGGTTGATCCAGGTCATACCGATTTCCCGCCAGTAGGCATATAGGCGATACAGCAAGGCCGGCAGGGCTTCGCTGTCGTCGAGCCGGTAAAACACATCGCGCAACACCGCCATGTCGATCCCGTCGCCGAAGGCTTGCCGGTGCCAGACGGCGTAAGCTCTCAATCGCCCGCTAGCGTCGCGCAAACCCATTAGTTTCAACGGACAAGTCGGAAAATCGAATATACGCCAATTCAAATACCGGCTGCTTCTTTCCAGACAGGAGACATAGCCGCCGCGTGCCTGGTTCCACAATACGTCGTACTCGTCGCCGCAACGGGTTTCCTCGGTCAGATTGAAGCCGGCGCGGCGCAGTTTGGCATCGCGAAGCAACAGACTCAAATCGAACAGCGAGCCGATGATTCGGCCGGCCGAAGTGCCGACCCGTTTTTGCCACGAGGCCTTGAAGCTGCTCCGCAAGCGGAAAAAATCGTTGCTGTCGCCGCCGATCGCCGCGTACCCGAGTTTCCGGTAAGCTTTTTGGGTAACGACGCCGGCCGAGGTACTGCTGGTCATAGCCGCGAAATGTCGGCATTGATCGATCAGCTCGGTCCCTATACCGCGACCGCGATAGGTCGAATCGACACTGGTGTTGGCGGCGAAGGCGATAACGGTCGATTGGCCGTCCAGCCACCACGGCTGGGCGAAGATGGCCCGAAACCCGATCAGTTTGCCCTGGTCCCGGACGCCGACGCCGATGCCTGGAAAAGCGGCCTGCCACGGGTTGTTGAGAATTCGGCGCTCCAACCAATCGCCGACGCATTCCGGCGTTTGCTGAAACTCGGTAAAACTGTTCAATACCACCTGAATGCAGTCCGGAATATCGGCCGGACCGATGAATGAATAGCTGAAATTGTCTGCCTGATCGGGCTTGGACATGGAGATTCTCTAAAACTGGACGGAAAACGCGGCGGCCCAAGGCTCGCGCGCTACCCGGCAATCATAGTAGAAGCCCGGCGGCTTTGCCAGCGCCGGCGCCGCCAGTCCTTAAGTCCGGCTATCCATTCAAGCTCGCGCTAATCGCTTGCCGACGGCCGCCCGTTTTTGTAAGCCCAGTAAAGTCAGCATGCCGCTTAGAAACAGCCAGGCGGCCGACGGCAACGCGCCTTTTAGATCGATAGATCGGGTCTCGTCGACGATGGGTTGAAACACGCTATTCAGTAACAGGGGAAAGTCGATGTCGATACTGCTAGTACTGACGCTACCGATTGCCGTGATCGCGCCGCCCAAGGTTTGCTCGGCTTCGAATCGAACTTGTTCGAAAACCGCTTCCGCTAAATCCCGAGCGGCGCCGACGCTAAGCGGCGCGGCGTCGGCGGCAAGCGCGGCGCCGCCTAAACCGATGCTCTCGTTACCGTTGGCCGGCGTGAGATTGGCCGCTAAACCCGCGTCCGCCCATAATGGACAGACTAACAAAATAACAGTCGAAAACCGCGTGATGCTCTCCATATAAACTCCCTATCAATATTCCAAAACCGATGGCTCGTGTGTTTCCCCTTCGAACCCGCGCGATCGGCCGCTTCAACAAGCCGGACTCAGGCGACCGCCATCCCGATCAGTAGTTTAGCAACTAACACGCCAGATGCCAGTCTCGATGGCCCATTTTTTTCAGGCTTACCGTGGCTTCCGGCGAACTGGTTCCAGGAATCGCCGTGACGAATGCTGGATTGCCGACAAATATTGCCTGGCACTTGTTGCACATACAACAATTCGGTCGGCGCCGACATTGATCGCCGCGAAGGTCCGCCCCGCCACGTCCCGAATCTCAGGGAAATCCCTCAGGGAAATACGGTTGAAAGATCGGCGCAACTTGCTACAGTAGCCGGCAGGTCGCCAACTCAAGGACTCCCGCCATGCTACGCAAAATCCTGATCGCCAATCGCGGCGAAATCGCGGTGCGGATCATTCGCGCCTGCGCCGAAATGGGTATCCGCTCGGCGGCGGTCTATACCGAGGCCGACCGGTTTGCATTGCACGTCAAGAAGGCCGACGAGTCGTATTGCATCGGCAGCGAGCCGGTCGCCGGCTATCTCAATATCTACGGTTTGGTCGATCTGGCGCTACGCACCGGTTGCGATGCCATCCATCCCGGCTACGGATTTCTGTCGGAAAACGCGCTGTTCGCGACCGCCTGCCAGGAACGCGGCCTGGTCTTCATCGGCCCGTCCGCCGAAGTGATCCGCAAGATGGGCGACAAGACCGAAGCTCGCGCGGAGATGCGGGCCGCCGGCCTGCCGGTCACGCCCGGCAGCGACGGCAACGTGGCCGATGTGGAACAGGCGCTGCAAGTGGCGGACGCGATCGGTTATCCGGTGATGCTGAAAGCCACTTCCGGCGGCGGCGGGCGCGGCATCCGCCGCTGTGACCATGCCGACGAACTGCGTCAGCAGTATCCGCGGGTGATTTCCGAAGCCGGCAAGGCCTTCGGCAGCGCCGAAGTGTTTTTGGAAAAATGCATCGTCGATCCGCTGCATATCGAGGTGCAAGTCCTGGCCGACCAATTCGGCAATACCATCCATCTCTACGAGCGCGATTGCTCGATTCAGCGCCGCAACCAGAAGCTGATCGAAATCGCCCCGTCGCCGCAACTCGACGAAGCCCAGCGCCAGTATCTGGGCGGTCTGGCGGTGATGGCGGCCAAGGCGGTCGGCTATACCAACGCCGGCACCGTCGAATTTTTGCTGGATCGCGACGGCCGCTTCTACTTCATGGAAATGAATACCCGCGTCCAGGTCGAACACACCATCACCGAGACCATCACCGGCGTCGATATCGTCGAAGAGCAGATTCGCGTCGCCGCCGGTTTGCCGTTGCGCTTTCGCCAGGAGGAAATCGTTCGGCGCGGCTATGCGATTCAATTTCGGGTGAACGCCGAAGACCCGCAGAACAGCTTTCTGCCCAGCTTCGGCCATATTTCCCGCTACTATGCGCCGGGCGGGCCGGGCGTGCGTACCGACACCGCGATTTATACCGGTTACGAAGTGCCGCCGTTTTTCGATTCGATGCTGGCCAAGGTCATCGTCAGTGCCATGACCTGGGAAGACGCGCTCAATCGCGGCGAACGGGCGTTGCGCGACATGGGTTTGTTCGGCATCAAGACCACGATCCCTTATTACCTGGAAATCCTGCGTCATCCGGATTTTCGGCGCGGCCGCTTCAATACCGGTTTCGTCGAGGCGCATCCGGAATTGGTCAACTACTCCAACAAACCCCGCCCGGAAATTCTCGCCAGCGTGCTGGCGGCGGTGGTTGCGTCCCACACCGGCTTGTAAGCCGAGGAGCTAGCGATGAAAAAAGTCTATGTTACCGACGTGATTTTGCGCGACGCTCATCAATCGCTGATCGCCACCCGCTTGCGTACCGAAGACATGTTGCCGGCCTGCGCGCTGCTGGACGACATCGGCTATTGGTCGCTGGAATGCTGGGGCGGCGCGACCTTCGACGCTTGTTTGCGTTTTCTGAAGGAAGATCCGTGGGAACGTCTCGCCAAACTGAAAACCGCGCTGCCCAATACGCGTTTACAAATGCTGCTGCGCGGCCAGAACTTGCTCGGTTACCGGCATTATTCCGACGACGTGGTGCGTAAATTCGTCGAAACCGCTGCCCAAAACGGCATAGACGTATTCCGGGTTTTCGATGCGCTGAACGACATCCGCAATCTGGAAACCGCCGTCGCGGCCGCCAAGACCGCCGGCAAGCATGCCCAGGGCACGATTTGCTACACCACCAGCCCGGTCCACGATATCGCCAGTTTCATCGCGCTGGGCAAGGGCTTGGCCGATCTCGGCTGCGACTCGATCGCGATCAAGGACATGGCCGGCCTGTTGACCCCCTACCGCGCCGAGGCATTGGTCAAGGCCTTGAAAGATGCGGTCGATCTGCCGCTGCATCTGCATGGTCACGCCACGGCCGGATTGGCCGAAATGTGCCAACTCAAGGCCATCGAAGCCGGCTGCGAGCACGTGGATACCGCATTGTCGTCCTGGGCCGGCGGCACCAGCCATCCGCCGACCGAAAGCCTGGTCACCGCGTTGCGGGGTAGCGAATACGACACCGGCCTGGATTTGGACAAACTACAGGCGGTTAACCAATACTTCGCCGAAGTACGCAAGAAATACCGGCGCTACGAAAGCGAATTCACCGGCATCGACACCCGCGTTCACATTTTTCAGGTGCCGGGCGGGATGATTTCGAACCTAGCCAATCAACTGAAGGAACGCAACGCGCTGGACCGAATCGGCGAGGTGTACCGGGAGATTCCGGCGGTGCGCAAGGACCTTGGCTATCCGCCGCTGGTGACGCCGACTTCGCAAATCGTCGGCACCCAGGCGGTCTTGAACGTGTTGACCGGCAAGCGCTACGAGACCATCAGCAACGAGGTCAAACGCTACCTGCACGGCGGTTACGGCAAGGCGCCGGCGCCGGTCGATCCGGAACTGCTGAAGAAAGCGGTTGGTAAGGAAGAGCCGATCGACTGCCGGCCGGCCGATCTGTTGAAGCCGGAGTTTTTGCATCTGCGCGGCGAGATCGGCCATCTGGCCTTGAACGACGAAGACGTACTCAGTTACGCGATGTTTCCGGAAATCGGCAAGCAATTTTTGGAATTGCGTTCGACCGGCAATTTGGTCCCGGAACCTCTGGAACTGGAGGCCCCGCCGGAGGCTGTGGACAACAAGAAAGCGCCGACCGAATTCAACGTCGCGCTACACGGCGAGTCCTATCACGTCAAAGTCACCGGCGCCGGCCCCAAAAACCAGAGCCTGCGGCATTTTTACTTCACCGTGGACGGCATGCCGGAAGAAATCGTCATCGAAACCCTGGACGAAATCGTGCTGGATGGCGGCGCCCAGGGTGCGGTGAAAAGCGCGATCGCCAGCAAGCGGCGCCGGCCGGCCGCGCCAGGCGACGTGGTCACCAGCATGCCTTGCAACATCATCGACGTATTGATCCGCGAAGGCCAAAAAGTCATGGCCGGCCAGGCCTTGCTGGTGACCGAAGCGATGAAAATGGAGACCGAAATCACCGCCCCGCTGGCCGGCACCGTCAAGGCGATTTTCGTTGCCAAGGGTGATGCGGTGAATCCGGACGAGGTGTTGATCGAAATAATTTAACACCCAACCGCCGGCTCGGAAGGTAAAATAGGCCGTTTGCTATCGAGACCGGCATCCTCCAAACACAACCAGCCGCGCGCGGCCGGGAGGAGCATCCGGCTCCAGTCTCATCGTTTATCTAGCCGGCAAAGACATTGACCCCGACTCCCGTCACCGAACAATCGATTAATCAGGCCGCCGATTTGTTGCGGCGCGGCGAATTGGTCGCCTTTCCGACCGAAACCGTCTACGGCCTGGGCGGCGATGCCGCTAACCCGGCCGCGGTCGCCAAAATTTTCGCGGCCAAAGGCCGGCCGGCCGACCATCCGCTGATCGTGCACATCGCCTCGGCCGAGCAACTGACCGAATGGGCCGTCGAGATTCCGGACGCGGCGCTGAAACTGGCCGCGCAGTTCTGGCCAGGCCCGCTGACGATGATTTTGAACAAGCGCCCGGACGTGCCGGACGCCGTGACCGGCGGCCAAACCACGATTGCGGTGCGGGTGCCGTCCAACCCGGTCGCGTTGCAGTTATTGCAAGCCTTCGGCGGCGGGATCGCTGCCCCCTCGGCCAACCGCTTCGGCCGGATCAGCCCGACCCAGGCCGGCCATGTCGCCGAGGAATTGGGCGATCGCGTCGCTTGTATTCTGGACGGCGGCGCCTGCTCGGTCGGAGTGGAATCGACGATCATCGATCTCAGCGACGGCCAGCCGGCCATCCTGCGGCCGGGCCGGATCACCCGCAGCCAGCTCAAGGCCGCGCTGGGTACCGAAGTCCGCCTGTCGCCGCAGAGCAAAATCCGCGCGCCCGGCATGCTGGCGGTGCATTACGCGCCGAATACGATGGCCTTGCTGTGTCCGGCCGATACCTTGATCGCGATGACCGACGAGCTGTGCGGCCAGGGTAAGCGCATCGGCATTCTGGCCTTCACGCCGGCCATCGCCGGGATTCCCTGCCCGAACCTGATCAAATTGCCCGAGCAAGCCGAACATTACGAAAGCGCGCTGTACAGCGCCTTGCGCGAATTGGATAGCCGGCAACTGGACACGATTTTGATCGAGCAACCGCCGGACAGCGAAGCCTGGGCCGCCGTCAACGACCGTTTGAGCAAAGCCACGGTGTGAGATGACCGACGCCGAATGGATGCGCCACGCCATCCGCCTGGCGCAACGCGCCGAAGCGCAAGGCGAAGTGCCGGTCGGCGCGCTGTTGGTGCTGAACGAGCGCTGCATCGCCGAAGGCTGGAACCAGCCGATACAAAGCGACGATCCTACCGCCCACGCCGAAATCGTCACGCTGCGCAAGGCCGGCCGGGCGCTGCATAACTACCGCTTGATCGACACCACCTTGTACGTGACGCTGGAACCCTGCGTGATGTGCATGGGGGCGATCGCCCACGCCAGGGTCAAGCGCCTGGTGTTCGGCGCTTACGACCCCAAGCGCGGCGCGGTCTGTCATGCCCTGCAACTCAGCGACGCGCCGTTTTTGAATCATCGGGTGGAATGGAGCGGCGGCGTGCTGGAGGCCGACTGCGCCGAACTACTCAGCGATTTTTTCCGAGCCCGGCGCCGCTGAACGATTAGCGATCGATCCAATGCCGAAGCAAGCCGCGAACGCCGAGCTTAGAGGAGTTCGTCAACTCGCCGGGAAGCCGGCGCGGGCAAGGCGGCCGGGGTTGCATAGCGCCTCGGTCATTTCTGGAACCAGCCAATAGAGAGCAAGCGATGGGAAAGCGTTACACCGAATTGTCCGATAAACACATTCAATTCATCCGCGAACAAAAGCTGTTTTTCGTCGGTACCGCCACGGCCGACAGCCGGGTCAATCTTTCGCCCAAGGGCATGGACTCGTTCAAGGTGCTGAGGCCGGCGCGGGTGGCCTGGCTCAACGTCACCGGCAGCGGCAACGAAACCGCCGCCCACGTGCGAATCGCCCCGCGGATGACGATCATGTTTTGCGCCTTCGTCGGCGCGCCGTTGATCTTGCGCTTGTACGGCAACGCCCGCGTCGTGCATCCGGGCGATGCCGACTGGCCGGACTTGTTCGGCAAATTCCGGCCGCTACCCGGCGCCCGGCAAATCTTCGACCTCGACGTCGATCTGGTGCAGACTTCCTGCGGCATGGCGGTGCCGTTTTTCGATTACGCCGGCGAACGCGAACAGTTGTCCGATTGGGCCGCTGATCAAGGCGAGGCCGGCATCCGTCGTTATTGGCACGACAAAAACCAGCTCAGCATCGACGGCCTGCCGACCTATATCGTCGAAAAAAGCGGTTGAAATCGCCGAGTACAAACCGAGGTTTGCATGCCAACCCGCCACGTCGCGGAGTACAAACCTAGGTTTGTATTCCAATCATCGGTGAATCGGCCTTTGGCGCGGCTTAGATGCTACCCGGTTTCGTTGTCTTCAAGCATTGCTCCCCCGCGTTGGCGATAACGCCAGACCGCCAAGCCACGGAGTACAAACCTAGGTTTGTACTTCTACGGGCGCCAAAACGAGATTGGCCCGGCTTAAAGCTTATCCAGTGAACAGACCGCTCTCTTTGCCATCGCCGCCGGTTTTCGCCTATGCTAAGCGGCTGATTCCACTCAATGGCTCGTTACCATGCACGTTACCCTCGTTCACGTCCACGTCAAACCCGAACATGTCGACGAATTCATCGCCGCCACCCGTTTAAACCACTTGGCCTCGGTGCAAGAGGCCGGCAACCGCCGTTTCGACGTCCTGCAAACGCCGGACGACCCCAGCCAATTTATCTTGTACGAAGTCTATGCCTCAGCCGAAGACGCGGCCGCGCACAAGCAGACCGAACATTACCTGGTCTGGCGCGACACGGTCGCAGACTGGATGGCCGAACCGCGCCGGGGCGTGCCGTATAAAGCCTTGTTTCCGGAGACGTGAGCATGCAGACTTTCAAGCCGTTTTACATTGCCCGATTGCCGCGCATCTTGTTCGGTCGTGGCCGCCTGAACGAAGCGCCGGCCTTGATCGCCGGATACGGCCGCAAAGCCTTGCTGGTCACCGGCAAGCAGTCGTTTTGCGGCACGCCGGGCTGGCAAAGCTTTGTCGACGCGTTGGCCGGGCAAGGTGTGGCATGGCAACATTGCACGGTGTCCGGCGAACCCTCGCCGCAATTGATCGACGACACGGTGAGCCGATTTCGCGAGCAGAACATCGAAGTCGTGGTCGCGATCGGCGGCGGTAGTGTGCTCGACGCCGCCAAGGCCATCGCCGGCCTGCTGCCCAGCGGCGATTCGGTGATGGATTATCTGGAAGGCGTCGGCCGTAACCAAACCTATCGCGGTCCCAGCACGCCGTTCATTGCCGTACCGACCACCGCCGGCACCGGCAGCGAAGCCACCAAAAACGCAGTGCTCAGCGTGCAAGGCCCGGACGGCTTCAAAAAATCGTTTCGCGACGAATGTCTGGTGCCGGAATACGCCATCCTCGATCCGGACTTGCTGGCTACCTGCTCGCCGGCATTGATCGCCGCCGACGGCATGGACGCGTTGACCCAATTGCTGGAATCCTACGTGTCGGCCAAGGCCAATCCGTTCACCGACGCGCTGGCCTGGAGCGGCATGCAAGCGGTCAAGTCCGGATTCTTCGCGGCCTGGCGCGGCGTGGAACCGGACGCCGGCGACGGCCGCGCGGCAATGGCCTATGCGGCGCTGTTGTCCGGCATTACCTTGGCGCAAGTCGGCCTGGGTTCGGTACACGGCTTGGCGTCGCCGCTGGGCGCTTTCTTCCCGATCCCGCACGGCGTTGTGTGCGGCACGTTGGTCGCCGCCGCGACCGAGGTCAACATCCGCGCGCTGCAAGCCCGCGAACCGGCCAATCCGGCCTTGCTTAAGTATGCCCAAGTCGGTCGGCTATTGGCCGGCGACGATGCGCTGGACGACCAACAAGCCCGCGACGCATTGATCGCGCTGCTGGCCGACTGGAGCGACTCCTTGCAATTGGATCGCCTCGGCGCCTACGGCATCGCCGAAGCCGACTTCCCGCTGATCGTCGCCAACGCGCGCGGCAGCAGCATGCAGACCAATCCCATCGTATTGACCGACGAAGAGATTGGGGAGATTCTGGCGCGGCGGATTTGAGTCGAATGAGCCGTCCGGAATGGCGACGCCCCTGTATTGTCTCGGGATTCAATGAGCGCGAAGCGATGGATTTCGCCTTCGAGTTTTAAATTCCCTTGGGCTCCGCTCAGCGAGCGAACGACACGTTCTGCGGTACAGCGGTGAGTTCCCTGAATGGATTTCGCCTGTGAATTTTAAATTCCCTTCGGCTCCGCTCAGGGAACGAACGACAGGTTCTCCGGCGCAGCGGTGAATTCCCTAGATGGATTTCGCCTTCGAGTTTTAAATTCCCTTGGGTTCCGCTAAGGGACCGAGCGACACGTTCTGCGGTACAGCGGTGAGTTCCCTGGATGGATTTCGCCTTCGAGTTTTAAATTCCCTTGGGTTCCGCTCAGGGAACGAACGACAGGTTCTCCGGTACAGCGTGCGTTCTACGGCACACCGCGCGTTCCCTGAGCGGAGCCGAAGGGAAC
>NZ_LUUK01000001.1 GCF_001644025.1 Methylomonas koyamae | reverse complement strand
TCCCAATACTCCGGAATCCGCCCCCTTTTACCGCCGCTGTCTAATATCTCGTGGACGCAGGCCTTAATTTTTTCCGCATCGGTACCGACAATCGTATTTGTACCGTCGGTAACCGTTATCGGCCTCTCTGTATTTTCTCGCAACGTGACGCACGGAACCCCCAGAGCGGTAGTTTCCTCCTGTAGCCCCCCCGAATCTGTCAGAACCACTCGCGCTGCTCGCATCAGTCCCAGCATTTCCAAATAGCTAACTGGCGGCAATAGAGAAACACGTTCAGTTGAGAATTCGTCGAGCAGACCGGCGTGGGCAATTTTTTGCTGTGTCCTAGGGTGCACAGGGAAAATTACGGGAAGCCTCTTACTAATTTCACCGACGGTTTTGATCAAACGCACCAGTGTATCGGGATCGTCGACATTGGACGGACGGTGCAAGGTAAGCAACGCGTAGCCTTCTTCCTTTATCGCTAGAGAACTCCCATAGGTCGCTAGCGTCAGATCGGGCGTCACAGCTTGCTGACAATTCGCTAACAGCGTATCGATCATCACGTTGCCAACAAAGCACACCCGCCCTTCATCGATACCTTCTCGCTCCAAGTTATGGAGAGCGCCGCGCTCGGTCGTAAACAGCAGATCTGAAATTTGATCAGTTAAAACTCGGTTGATTTCTTCCGGCATATCCCGATCGAAACTTCTCAGCCCGGCCTCAACATGTATCAAAGGGATGCTTTTCTTAACCGAAACCAGCCCACATGCGATTGTCGAGTTGACGTCACCGACCACCAATACCGCGAAAGGCGACACCTCATCCAACACCGGCTCGAATCGCAGCATCGTGTTAGCGGTTTGAACAGCATGACTGCCAGATCCAACCCCTAGATCTCGATCAGGCTCGGGGATCCCTAATTGTTGGAAAAACGTGTCTTTCATCGCTTGATCGTAGTGCTGCCCGGTGTGCACCAGATAGGGAACTATCGGCTGACCTACCGCTTTCAAAGCTTTAATAATTGGCGCCATCTTCATAAAGTTTGGGCGCGCGCCGACGACGCAAACAAGCACATTCGATTTCATGAACTATTCCGAACTAGAGGTGTCGTCGTAGACCGGATCCATGTCCAGTTGTAGCAAAATCGCTTTCCTAAGTAGCGCTCTTTCCTTATTGATGGTGCTGCGAAGATTAGTAACCAAATCTTCCAACCGCCCTATTCGCGTTTCCAAATCCATATCTTCACTGTTACGAGAATGGGTCGAGTGTAACGGCAAATCCTCTGGCCGCGATTCATCTCCGCCTTCCAATAACATTTCTTCCTTAACCTCAACGATAACCCGGTTAACCGACTGCTCATCAATAAGACCGAGTTCTTCCAAATAACCGAAAAGCATCAATCGATCACACAAAGTGTTAATCCGACGCGGAATACCTCCGGTAAATTGGTGGATAGCCTCGAAAACACCGACACCGAACTCTGGCTTGCCTTGCCAACCAGCGGTTTGTAATCTAAACAAAATATATTCTCTAGTTTCCTCGACATCTAAGGGATCAAGTTGAAACGTAGAAACAATGCGCTGCTTAAGTTGCTCCATATCGGCCGAATATATGGTGCGCTTCAACTCAGTTTGGCCTATCAAAAACACCTGAAAAACAGGGTGACCATTCACATCTAAATTTGTCAACATCCTAAGCTCTTCAAGGGACTGCTTAGGCAAATTCTGCGCCTCATCAACGATCAACAAAAGACGTCGACCTTCACGCGCCTTTTCGACGATAAAACGTTCAAAACCAGTCAATAAACTAGCTTTATCACTTAACGTAAATTTAAATCCAAACGTGGATGCGGCCATCCGCAAGGTATCTTCAGGCCCAACCTGAGAGGTCATCATTACCCCAATGAGCAATTTGTCCTTGTTCAGATTCTTAATTAAACTTTTAACCAGCATTGTCTTGCCAGTACCAGGCGATCCAATCACTAGAACAAAACCCTCTCCCTGAGTTAGCCCGTAGTGCATGTATGCCAAAGCCCGCTTATGAACTGTACTTTGAAAAAAGAAGTCCGGATCCGCGCTTAATTGAAAAGGCTTTTGGTTAAGGTTATAAAATCCGTCGTACATATCGAGTAGGCAAATTAAAATCGCACAGCAAAATTGGCGGTTGCCCTATTTTCGGTATAATCGAATCCGAAAGAGCTATCTGAATTCTGTTCTATGTGCCTAAACTCCAACTTTGTGTTCATCAATAATGGCCGCCCCAAATTTATGGGAACGGAGCGAGTTAAACCCAATGCTACATCGTAACGTGTATTACTTGCTGCGGAACCAACCGAATGTTGCCAGGAGGGCTGAAGATAAAAACTTAATCGAGGCACAAAACTCCATTGCCACCCCCCGGAGATTCCATAAGCCGAATCTTCTCCCACTCTCAGCTCATAGCTTCTTCTTTCATTAAAAGCAGTGGCATTGAAGCGACTTTTACCGGTCTGATACGCCAAATTTACGCTAGCACGCTTTCTAACAATTACGTCATCAACCAAATCAAAAGGATTTAATACTAATTGAGAGTTATTATAATTAGGACCTTTTATTACGTTACCCGACCCATCTAACGCTAAAAAACCCTGACTAATAAGGTCTTGAAGATCCGTCACATCCGTCAAATTGCCAGAAGCATCTCGCAAGAAGAAGCCTTGCTCTACTAGAAGTTGTTGAAGAGTGGTCGTATCTTGAGAATAACTAAACCCCAAGCTAAATCTCTGCACTCGATAGTTTAAATTAGCATCCCACGAGCTTCCTGTATTTAGCCCGACATCCTTATTACGGTAAGTAATTGCCGAACTAAAATTAGAAGACGGATTAAAAGTCATAGTGACATGCTTATTGTTACCGACTCCGACTTCCAATGAATACCATAAGCTCGGACTCCACCGCCCGCCAATGGTATAAAAAAAACCATTGTTAATACTGTTCGCCGCTAGAGTTCGGTAGCTATTATCCGAAAAGCCTGCCTGACCAAACACATTAAACTTCCGGTTAAAATAATACCGAGCATTACCACTATACTCCTCAAATCGAACATCTTGTCCAGAATTTCTATTTTGCTCGCGCGAAGAATAGTTCATTCCCCAAGTAACCGAGCTGAACTCGCTACCACTGGTCAATCTCGCTTCTTTAAAAAAACTATCGGAATCTGATATCAGATTTTGAACGAGCGGAGAAACCAATGCCGAGTCACCATTATCGAATGAAGAACGACTGTAACCGACTTTAAATAAACCGTTGGCAAATCGCCCGAACCGTGGTGTCCAATATGGGGAAATATTGAAGTTTTTTGCCTCGGTTCGACTACCGTTACCTGAGATATTATCAGTCGCAACAAAAGCATTACTAATATTTTGCTGACTGATAGAACTGCTGGTTTCAACAAACAATCTGTTTCTAATAATCTGATAACGAGAACTCATCTGTAACTGATGATTAAAGTCTACGCTATCCGAACCTTGAGCATTATACAAACCCTGCAACCGGTAGTTCAGATTAAAACTGCTGAGCGCGGAAGACCCAAATAGCGATATTCCAGGACTAATATCGGTAACAAAACCACTTTTCTTTGCATTTTCAGACAAATTCAAATTATCTGAAAATATTTCGCTGACCGACATGCTAGGTGTAGCACGCCACTCCAAAGCGACCACATAGCGCGAGTGAAATATACTGATACAAACCAAAAACGCAATGTACCGAAGCCTTAACCTATTAAAACAATGGGCTTTACTGCTGTCCATACTTACCGTAACTGTAATTATGGCCGTATATATCTATCTCACGCCTAGTCTTATTCAGAAGAGTCATTACAACATCACAATTACTCAGCTTTGAAACCGCTTCGTTAACGACACTTTGTGGGGTAATTTCGGCAGCAATCACCAAAACAACCTGTCCCACCAGCTCAGCCAAAATCTGAGCTTGCGTAGCCACTAGCAAGGGCGGGGAATCGAAAATCACAATCCTGTCTTTATATCTACGACTGATTTCCTCCGCAAAAAGATACATCCTTTGACTTGACAGTAGCTCCGTAGAGTATTTATGGCGTTTGCCAGCAGTAATCAAGCTAAGATTTGGCAGATCTGTTTTTAACAGAATATCAGAAAATGTTATTCTATCGTCCTCCAAGTATTCAATCAGCCCCAATGGGCTTTGAACACCCAATTCCTTGGCAATACTGGGCTTTTCCACATCAGCATCAATCAACAGAACCTTTTTATCTCGTTCATTCGCCAAACTAAGAGCCAGATTAATTGATATAAAAGTCTTTCCCTCACTCGGCAAACTACTACATATGAGAATCAAATTTGGACGACTAATGCCGTTACCATCCCCTCCTTGTACATTATTTACCAAAGGACGTTTAATAACACGAAACTCCTCGGCCAATTGTGACTTAGCATCATTATTATCAATATAACCTTTCTCCGCCAATCCCTTCCAATCAAGGTTAACCTGCCGCTCGGAAAATTGACCATTGACTGACTCGGCCAATGCTAATTCTTCGGAGTTTATTACAATAGCAGGGCTGGAAGCACTCCCTTTTGGCAAAACTTGATCATCATCTAAAACCAAGCCCTGCTTTCCGGCTTTCTTGAGCGCATTTTCGATAATGCTCATAAAGTTACCTATAAATTATTCGCACTATTTTAATAGCTCGAATATCATTATTCCAAGATAGCTTGAAATAAAAATCAAAAACGTAGCAATCAACACCCAGTCGACGTTATTGGACTGATTTATACCTTGAGAAGTTAAGGAAACACTCCCCAAAGAAGGCAACCCCGTCACCAAACGAACCTGTCTGGCTGACATAAATACCGGCCGAATAAAATATATCAAAAAGGCCACTCCGAAGCCCACCACCACAGACACTACTAAAACCAAAGAGTAAAACAATTTCCTATTAGGGAAGCTAGGCTTGTCAGGCTTGCTAGGAGGATCGGCGATTTTAAATTTGAGCCTAGAAGTCTGATCATCAACACGCTCTGTAATATGAGCTTGCTCACGCCGCTCTAATAACTCGGAGTACTTATGACTGATAGTCTCATAATCACGATTCAAATTTTTCATTTCAGTTTCAATTGTAAGACGCTCATTTAGACCCTCTTGCAACTTATTAATTCTAGACTGAATCGAGTCTACAAGCGACTGGTTGGAAGCAACCTCGGCAGCTGCGTTATCCAAACCCATTTTTAAAGCTTGAACATAGGGATTTGCCATCTTATCAGCCCCTAAAGCAGCTCCTCCCACCCCCGGCTCCTCAACTGGAGCTTTTGCTGCCTTAGCCTCTTCCTCCTGTTTCTTGAGTTGTTCAACTAGCTTATCGATTTCAAGTATCTCTGGATGCCTTTCAGTGTATTTCAGGAGCAGTTCTGTTCGTTTATCTTTTAAGGATTCGATTCTTGCATTATCAGCAGAAACCTCTTGACTAGCCGTAGGCATACCCCAATCCTCATCCGAGTCTTGAACATCAACCACCTGTTCCGCTAGTACGCTTTTTCGTGAAAGCGCCTGCTGTAAAGCCGTATTCGCTTCTTGCAATTGCTCCTTCAACTTTTGCAGCATTTGGAATTGATCGGACTCATTTAGCAAATCTAAATTTACTCTCTTGAATTCCTCCTTAGCCTTTTCAGCGTCTTGCAACCGTATTTCGTAATCACGAATTTGTTGTTCAATAAACCGCTGAGCATCACTTGCATCAGCCATCGCCTTACCTTCAGTTTGCTCTGAAAAGACGGTCAAAACAGCCTGAACGACGCTTTTAGCAACCTCGGGATCCTGAGAAGTGTATGCGATATCGAAGATATCCCCTCGCCCACCAGTTATCGTTATATCTTTTTTGAGATTTTCAATGAGCTCGGTAGCAGCTGCAGATTCGTTTTCAGAGCGCGACAATTGAGACAACTCAATGATTTTCTCCAAATTTGGCCGAGTAAACATAAGTTGCTGAATAATGCGAATTAACGCCGAGATGTCCGGCTCTACCACCATCCCTCGCATTAAAGGGCGAATTACCGTAGCCGAATCGATATGGACCTTCGCCTTTGACTCGAATTTATCCGGCATAAAAAAAACGTATGCCCAAGCGACTAAAGAAACAAACAAAGCAAGTATGATTGCCAGACGCTTATACTTCAATGTCCCTTTCAAATAAAAATATACTTCTGAAAGTTCTTGTTGCATATCAAACAGCCATGACTAAGTAAGAAAAATCAAACGTTTCTAGGGACTTAAAAATAAGCATCCGGGATTATTAATATGTCACCAGGCATCATCAAAACATTAGCGGATAAATCTGCATCATCAATCAGGTCGTCAATTCTAACCCCGTAAGATTTCAACTCTCCATTGAAGTTACGAATGACAGTAGATCTATTACCATCGGCATATTGGTTAAGTCCGATTTGGATAACAACATCCAGTAAACTCATTCCTCGCTCGTAGGGAATTGTTTTCCCTTGGTATCGCCCAATACCTCCACCTGTTCCGCCGCCCCCTCCACCAGATCCACTGCCGCCAGAAGAACCTCCACCGATTCTGCCGATCACTCGAATTTGTTGGGTATTGACTCCCTTAAAACCCGAAACCATGACGACTACTTGCGGGCTTTTCACATAGGTCGCCAGAACTTTCTCAATTTCTCTTGCAAGTTCGAACGGAGTTTTACCGTTAGCCAACAACTCCTCAACTAAAGGAACTGTGATTTTACCATCAGGCCTGACAACCGCAGAAGTCGACAACTCAGGGTTACCCCAAACAAAAATATTAACGCTATCCCCAGGTCCAACTTGATATGTATAATCAGACGCTTGCTGAACGTCCTCCAACATTGGCTGAGAACATCCAGCATTGAGAAATAGCAAAACAGCAAATCCAACAGTATTGAAAAACCTATTCATTTCAGCGCCCGATAATTTCCATTATTTATGTTCTAGTTCACTCAAAATCTTTCTCGCGTCGCTTTGCCCAGCAAACTCACGCCCTAATTTCTCGGACAGAGCAATAGCTTGCTTCAGTTCGGATATTGCTGTCGCTTTGTTTCCAACTTTTGCGTGAGCAACCCCTAGATGATATCTTAGCTCTGGCATCTTGGGTTCCTTCAAAACCAATTGTCCGAGCAGTTGCAATCCGAGATCGGTTTTTCCGATTTTAACCAAAGACCACGCGTACGTATCTTTAAAATAAGTATTTTCAACATCTTTTAACCTTTCAGCGAGTTGAGCCCCCTTATCCACTTCCTCAGAGTTAGGTGATTCAATCAGAAGAGCCGCCAGATTATTCACTACCATCATAGAATCGGGAAATTTCTCCAATAACTTACTATAAAGTCGCTTAGCGCTTGCAAAATCCCTGAGCTGCTCATAAACAGCCCCTAGCGACATCGACAACTGAATGCTATCCGGATTGGCTTCCAACCCTCTTAAGAGAATATCTTTGGCAATTGCAATGTCCTTGTGTAACGAGGCTTCGATTCTTGCCAAGGATTGATACAATGGCACAGCATTCGGAAATCGCTTCAGTTGTTCGTTTATAAAATTTTTAGCTTTAGCTGAGTCGTTGTTCGCAACATAAAAGTCAGACAAAACACTCGCAATAGCAATATTACCTAAATGTTTCGAATAGTGATCCTCTAAAAAATCTTGCGCTTTTCTAGGTTCGTTTATTGCAGCATAGACCTTAACCAAGTTTATCATCGAGTTGAGATGATCGGGAGACTCAATCAACACAGACTTATATAACTCAGCCGCGGATTGAAATTGTTTTTTCCCCTGCATTACCGTTGCCTGTAAATAGAGCGGAATTGCTTTATTTTTAGAAAGCAGTGCAACACGCTGAACGACCTCTTGCGCTTCGTCTAATCGCCCTTCCGACACATCTGCTTCTACCATGGCAATCAGAAATAGGATTTGGTTTGGTTTGGCTTTAATCGCTTTTTCTAAATAGTGCCTAGCAGTATCTCTCTGCCCCGCTTTCATATAGTCTTCATACACCGGAAAAAATGCTGCAGCATTGGCTGGATTAATATCAAGAGCCAATTTTAAATTCCGATCCGCCTGCTTTCGATCATTTTTCATCGCGTATGCTTGACCAAGCAATTGATACGCGGAGTCAGCATCCTTTTTTTCCCAAACCAATTTATTTAAAAACTCCAAGGCATCATCAACTTTATTTTCAGAAAGCAATAACCTACCGCGTAATAACTTCGCTTCGTAGAAATCTGGTTTTACGGTTAATACTTCGGTCAAGGCTTTATCTACCTCGTCATAGCGCTTATCTCCTAGCGCCATCTCAGCTATCACAGTTTTTGCGGCTAACCCTAGATCGCTATTTTTTTCCACTGACAGCACGTCTTTCAATCCATTTACACCGGCGTCCCTAAATCCGGAAGCGATCATCCATTTGGATAACTCAAAGACTGTGTTTTGGTCGTTTTTTGCTGCGCTGGACAATGCAGAGTATTCGGAAACAACTCTGTCTTTTGCTTTTGCATTTAAAAATTCTAGCAAAACGACTTTAGGTCCTATTTTATCTTTAGAAGCCTCAACAATCTGCCTAAGAACATTTTCAGCCTTATCAAGCTTTCCTGTCATAGAATACATTGATGCCAGGGTTACCTTGAAATTATCGACATCTGGGTACAACGTCACTAAGGACTCATATTCGGCAACCACTTTCTCAATATCATTGCGAGCGGAGTAAGCTTTAATTCGTAACAACCTGAGCGGCAAATTTTCAGGCTTTATGGCTAGAGCTTTTTCAATTAATGACAATACTGAATCAACTTCCCCTCGTTCGAATGCTAGGGCAGCGCTCAGGGAGATTGCCTCCGGATTTTCCGGCGCGGATTTTAATACAGAGTCGACAATATCGCTTGCTTCCTTATATTTCCCCTCGCGGATGAACGAAGAGGCAAGCAAAATCTGCCCATCAATCTCTGCCGGCTCTTTTTGTAATACATAATTCGCTTGCTCTCTCGCCTTATCCACCTCACCAAATATTAAACTTATTTTCCCAAGCTTTAATCTCGCTGGAATCATATCCGGAGCCAGCTCAATAGCTTTGGACAAATTTTGCCTCATCGATTTTAAGTTATTTTTCTTTTCATCTACGAGAGCCATATAATAATAAGTATCAGCATTACCTGCTTGACTCTGATTAGCGCTTTTAAACTCTAAGAAAGCGGTGTCTATCTCTCCTTTATCAAACAACTCCTTGCCTTTTTGAAAATGCTCTTTCGCGGCTTCTTCCGGGGATTGACACCCTACTGAAACTAAAATGAGAGTGGCCAAACATAACGATCTAATTGTTAGCACTCTTGCCGACGGAAAACCCACTTTTATCTCCAAAAATTTCAACATTATCTAGAAGATTAAAAAATCACTTGTAAATATTTGCTCTTATCCATTGGTACAGCTCCTTTAATTCGGGATGCATATTTTCCAACGCTGACTGAGTCGTTATAAAATAAGGAGCGCGAATACCGTGATAGTCAATGTCTTTGCCGACTCTTTGAAAATGAATACCGGACTTCCCCATCATTCTTGGCAAGAACGGCTCCATCATCGCGAATACGTTGGTCTTTTCGACCATCTCAGTCAATACCGTGGCGGCAAAAAAACACGCCACCGCAATTGAGGAAAATGTTCGTTGTTCCTGGGGCGAAAATTGGAAGCCATTTATTTCGCCAAATCGCGTCAAGGTTTCACCACTCCGACGTCTGAACGCGCCATCTACAGCCAATCTTGAAATTTCGCAGACAGAGTGTCGATCTAACTTCATAGCGTCAATCATTTCAACATTGAGGCTTTCACTACAATAGCGTTCGAACGGCAACGGAGACGTCATTCTATCGCCATCCGCAGGCACCAACCTTACACATCCGGCCGGCATGCCGCTCTCCTTGTGAGTAATTAGACAATGTAACGAAGACTTATCGTAATCGTCCATTTCCATCTGATTCGGGAAATGATCAGTCGATTCATATTTGAACTCTTCACAATAAACACGATATCTAATTCTGTAGACCAAATCCTTTTGCTCTGCCTGATCCGCAAGCGCAACCGAAAAAAATCGACTGAAACTTTCTGCAACAGATACCTTGTTTCCAGGCTCCATCATTTCCTCTCGTTTAAAAGCGCGATCCGTCACGCTTAAAGATACTTGTCGATGTCATGCGCCTTAATTCCCCATACCAAAAGATGTTCTATTCTTTCATTTGCTAAGGTTAAACGATTGGACATACTTTGAAACAACGCCTTGAGAAAAAGGTACCCCTGAACAGGGTGGTCATCCAAATAGACGCTTAGCATATCGCTACGCACTTCCAGCAAGGAAATATCGGTCAACGCGACGACCGATGCCGTGCGCTCCCTCGGCCCATACAAACAGACATCCCCGAAAACCGCGCCTTCAGGCAAATCGCACAAACCAGGCGAAATGCGGCGATTTTCGTCAAGCTCCGCCCCGCCTAGCACTCGAACTGTCCCACTCTCGAGATAAAAAAGGGAGTTACCCTCGTCACCTTTTCGAATGATCGTTTCACCGGCTTTCTCGTCAAACCTACGCCAAGCGATGCCTTCTTGAAATTTGGAATCCGCTAGCAAGTCGTGGATTATT